>NZ_JAGEKI010000015.1:0-196302 GCF_049887815.1 Pseudomonas sp. NFXW11
TGCAAATCTACAACACGGAGCGGCCTCACATGGCCCTGAAAAACAAAACGCCCGATGCGGTGCATCGGGCGTTTTGAGGCCTACTGGCCTACCTGTATAGGTGTAAACCTATTTCAGGACTAGACACGTGACTCGCGCCCGACGTATTACTCCGCCAGCTTGAAGGTGATGAAGCTGGCGCGCCCTTGACGCAGTACGCGCATGGACACCGAGCGATTCTTCGGCAGAGCCTTGGCAATTTCAGTGAACTCCTTGGCCGAGGTGATGGCCTGGTTGTTCAGGTGGGTGATCACGTCACCCGACTGCAGGCCGATCAGCGCCGCTGGGCCGTCCTGGACTTCCTTGATGACCACGCCGCCCTTGAGATCGAAGGCTTTCTTCTGCTCATCGTTGAGTTCGACCACGGCCACGCCAAGACGATTGCTGCTGCGCTCGACACCGGACTTGGGCAGTACGCTCAGGTCCTTGTCTTCCTCGGGAATGGCACCCACGGTCAGCTCGACGTTCTTGCGCTTGCCGTCGCGGATCACTTCCAGATTGGCCTTGGCGCCGGCTTTCAGCGCGCCCACCAGGTGCGGCAGGTCGGCGGACATGACAATCGGCTGGCCGTTGAGGCTCAGAATCACGTCACCCACTTGCAAGCCACCCTTGGCCGCAGGACCGTCATCCTGAATCTGCGCCACCAGGGCACCGGCCGGTTTTTCCAGGCCGAAGGATTCAGCCAGGTCCTTGTTGACCTCCTGGATCACCACGCCCAGCCAGCCGCGACTGACCTTGCCACCGGCCTTGAGCTGGCTGGAGACATCCATGGCCACGTCGATCGGGATCGCGAAGGACACCCCCATGAAGCCGCCGGAACGGGTGTAGATCTGCGAGTTGATACCCACCACTTCGCCGGCCAGGTTGAACAGCGGGCCACCGGAGTTGCCCGGGTTGATCGGCACGTCGGTCTGGATGAACGGCACGTAGTTCTCGTTCGGCAGGCTGCGGCCGATGGCACTGACGATGCCCTGGGTCACGGTGTGGTCAAAGCCGAACGGCGAGCCTATGGCCACCACCCATTGCCCGGCCTTGAGATCCTGGGACTTGCCCAGCTTCAGCACAGGCAGGTCCTTGCCGTCGATCTTCAGCAGCGCCACGTCGGAACGTGGGTCGGTGCCGATCAGCTTGGCCTTCAGTTCACTGCGGTCGGCCAGGCGCACGAGGATCTCGTCCGCATCGGCGATCACGTGGTTGTTGGTGAGGATGTAGCCATCCGGGGAAATGATGAAGCCCGAGCCCAGGGATTGCGCTTCGCGCTGGCGATCCCCACGCGGCGAGCGCTGCTGGGGCATGCCGCGTTCGAAGAACTCCCGCAGCATCGGCGGCAGGCCTTCCAGGTCGGGCATCTGTGCCGAGTTGGAAACTCGGCGATCAGGCAGTTTCTGCGTGGTACTGATGTTCACCACCGCGGGCGAGGCCTGCTCGACCAGTTGGGTGAAATCCGGCAACTCGGCCGCCTGGGCAGAGACAGCCTGCCCAAGCACCAGCACAGTGGCAAGAATGGTGAAGTAAGGCTTCAAGCGTGGTATCGACATACGGCTCCCGTTACGACGAGCGTGGTTAAGCGATATGGAGCAGGCAGCACCGAAACGACAGGGGCAGCACTGCTGTTCCAGGAACGACAAATAAGGTCAGAACCGAGGGGTTCTGACCTATAGAAAAACTCTGGAAATTTTGCAAATGAAATTGCTCACCAAACATTTCATCTTCTCGATTGCGCAGCAGCCTTTGGCAAACGCCTGCACAACCGACAAAGGCTCATTGCTTGACGACAGCATCAGACCGCATCGACAGCGCAATACGCTCTGCGGTGCCTATGGGAATCTCGCCAACCACGGTGACCATCATCTCGCCTTCGGGGGTGGTCAAGCGGCGTGATACCGCGACCGTCGGCCCCAACTGCGAACGGGTATCGGTGACTGTCTCACCGTTGAGCGGTTCGAGAAATACCGAAAACCGTGCCAAGCCGTCGTCATACAGCAGGCTGTTGACCAGTGTTTTGGTTTGCGGGTCTTTGCGGGCACTGCTACTGGTCAGCTCAAAACCCGGCGGCAGCCAGTCGGAATGCCAGGCCTGGGCGGACTTGACGGCCGAAGCCTTGTTGCTATCCAGGTTCACCGGCTTGCACTCGGCGCTGGGACGTAACTCCGCATCTCCCGGGACATCTGCCGTGTCCAGGCGAGTGAACTGGAAACGCTCCAGCAACTGGCCCTTCTCATTGAGCAGCAGGGATTTGAGCGGCAGACCGGTTTGCTGGTCCAGGTGCAATTCGAAGCCGTAGCGATGCTGATCTCGAGGCGTGACCGACACTATCACCGCCTGGCGCCCGGCCACACGGGAGTTGCCAATCACGGCAAGGTCATACCAGTTCTTGAGCTTTTGCGGGTCCAGGGCACGGGCTGCAGAATCCGGGGAGTCTCCCAGGCCTGCCACCAGCGTGCCGCTGACGCATTGGGTGCGACCATCGACGCGCACTACCTCTTGAGCGGAGCCATCTAGCTGGACCAGACGCTCACGGACATTGCCACCCTCAACTCGATGCCAGATGTTGTGGGTAGAAAAGCTGCCGTTACGTTCGTAGACGAAAGTACCCTGAAAGCTTTGCTGCTGTTCCGCTTGCCCAAGACGCTGCAACCAGTCCTGGGCTTCATCGGCATGGGCTGGAACCACAAACCAGCCACTGAGCAGAAGCGAGAGTAGAGGTATGGCGCGCATGATCCTCCTTAGCGGTTTTCCAAGCTTGCCGCACGGGCATAAGGCAATGCGCTTTCGGTGCCTTTGAGTGCAGCCTGCTGAGCATGTTGACGCAGATAGCTAGGCAGACGCTGGTCATGCCAGCCAGGCTGCCCTTGCAATACGCCATTGGCCATGGGGCCTGTGGCTTCCGAGCTTTCATTGTAGCCGGCCAATACCGCTGGCCCCTTGACTTGTGGCGTTGCCAGGGTTGGCTGGCCAGCCTGCTGGGCCAACTCGACACCAGCGATCTCGTCGTGGTTGTACAGACGTACACCGGCCAGCACGGCCACGGTCACCGAGGCGGCTACCGCCAGGCGGCCCAGGCTGCGCCAAGGTCCACGTGCGGCCTTGGCCGGCACGGCCTCGTCGGCCAGAGCTGCAGAAACCGCAGCGGCAATGTCCAGACGCGGAAGCAGCAACTCCTTGTGCATGGCTGCCCGGGCAATTTGATAACGAGCCCAAGTCTCACGGGTTTCTACTTCGTCGACGGCATTCAATACCCGACGCAGTTCCAATTCGTCCGCTTCGTTATCCATCACCGCGGACAGCGATTCCTGCAGGGCTTCACGACTCATGACGGTTCCTCTCTTGGCTGTCGCCGCTGTCTCAGGTTTCCTGCAACAACGGCTGCAGGGCTTTATCGATGGCTTCCCGAGCGCGGAAAATCCGGGAGCGCACGGTACCCACCGGACACTGCATGACGCTGGCAATGTCCTCGTAACTCAGACCATCGAATTCACGTAAAGTTAAGGCCGTACGCAAATCTTCCGGCAGTTGCTGAATGGTTCGATGGACAGTGCCTTCGATCTCATCCCGCAGCAATGCACGCTCCGGTGATTCCAGATCCTTCAGGCCATGATCGCCGTCATAGAACTCTGCATCCTCGGAACTGACATCGCTATCCGGCGGCCGACGGCCGCGTGAAACCAGATAGTTTTTCGCCGTGTTGATGGCGATACGGTACAACCAGGTGTAGAACGCACTGTCACCGCGAAAATTACCTAGTGCACGATAAGCCTTGATAAAGGCTTCTTGTGCGACATCCTGGGCTTCATGGGTGTCGTGCACGAAACGCACGATCAACCCGAGAATTTTGTGCTGGTATTTCAGCACGAGCAGATCGAACGCTCGCTTGTCGCCACGCTGTACGCGCTCGACCAGCTGCTGATCCTCTTCCTGGGTTAGCATGAACACTCCTCGATAAGCTCGGAGGAGGCTTGCATCACTAACCGATCAGGCTTGCAAACATAGACTCGGGCTTTTCGCAAAAGTTCTCCCCCTCCAAGCAAGTTTCCTGCGGGCTCTGATCCGGCACGCACGAAAAACGCAGCGCGGGCAAAAGCCGGCCGCGTGAATAATACTGTCGTCGTTTCCTGCCACAAGGGATGCACTGCAAACCTTGGATAGAGCCGACGCTGTCCCTTATTACAGGCAACCTTCTATTGAGTTTGGGGCCTTGGCAAAAGTTCCCAATCTTTATAGCTGTGCCGGACGAAGTTTGTGTAACGGTTGAAGAGAAAAACGGCCTGCATCTTCGATCGGCCCTTCCGGGGCCTGGACCGGCCCGAACCGCGGGCTGACCGAGAGCAAAGCCTTTGCCCAGCCGAAGTCGCACAATGCCATGAAAGCGCGACTATTGTGCCGATCCCCCCCTCTATATACTAGTGGGCTGTGTGGCTGCTTTGACTTGCCGATTCAGGCGTCTTGCGCCAACCCCTCCCGGGTCGCTTTGAGCGGAATCCTTCAAATGAGCCAACAGTTTCAACACGATGTTCTGGTGATTGGCAGCGGCGCCGCCGGCTTGAGCCTGGCCCTGATCCTGCCCGACCACCTGCGTATTGCCGTTCTGAGCAAAGGCAACCTGGCCAACGGCTCGACCTTCAGGGCCCAGGGTGGTGTCGCCGCCGTGCTGGACGATACCGACACCATCGAATCCCACGTCGACGACACCCTCAACGCCGGTGGCGGCCTGTGCCACGAAGATGCCGTGCGCTTCACCGTGGAGCACAGCCGCGAGGCCATCCAGTGGCTGATCGACCAGGGCGTACCCTTCACCCGCGACGATGGCACCAGCAACGAAGACGGCTTCAAGTTCCATCTGACCCGCGAAGGCGGCCACAGCCACCGACGGATCATCCACGCCGCAGACGCCACCGGCGCCGCCATCTTCAATACCTTGCTGGCCCAGGCTCGCCAGCACCCGAACATCGAGCTGCTGGAACAGCGGGTGGCCGTCGACCTGATCACCGAAAGACGCCTGGGCCTGGAAGGCGATCGCTGCCTGGGCGCCTACGTGCTCAACCGTGACAGCGGCGAAGTCGACACCTTCGGCGCGCGTTTCGTGATCCTCGCCACCGGCGGCGCGGCCAAGGTCTACCTCTATACCAGCAACCCCGACAGTGCCTGTGGCGACGGCATCGCCATGGCCTGGCGTTCGGGCTGCCGGGTGGCCAACCTGGAGTTCAACCAGTTCCACCCCACCTGCCTGTACCACCCGCAGGCCAAGAACTTCCTGGTCACCGAGGCCCTGCGTGGCGAAGGCGCCCACCTCAAGCTGCCCAACGGCGAACGCTTCATGCAGCGCTTCGACCCACGGGCCGAACTGGCGCCCCGGGACATAGTCGCCCGCGCCATCGACCACGAAATGAAGCGCCTGGGCATCGACTGCGTCTACCTGGACATCAGCCACAAGCCGGAAGCCTTCATCAAGAGCCACTTCCCGACCGTCTATGAGCGCTGCCTGGAGTTTTCCATCGACATCACCCGGCAGCCGATCCCGGTGGTGCCGGCAGCGCATTACACCTGTGGCGGGGTAATGGTCGACCAACACGGCCACACCGATGTGCCGGGCCTGTACGCCATCGGCGAAACCAGCTTCACCGGCCTGCACGGGGCCAATCGCATGGCCAGCAACTCGCTGCTGGAGTGTTTCGTCTACGCCCGTTCCGCAGCCACCGACATTCTCCGCCAACTGCCCCAGGTCTCGATCCCCATCGCCCTGCCCGCCTGGGACGCCAGCCAGGTCACCGACTCCGATGAAGACGTGATCATTGCCCACAACTGGGACGAACTGCGGCGCTTCATGTGGGACTACGTGGGCATAGTGCGCACCAACAAGCGCCTGCAACGGGCCCAGCACCGAGTGCGCCTGCTGCTGGACGAGATCGACGAGTTCTACAGCAACTACAAGGTCAGCCGCGATCTGATCGAGCTGCGCAACCTGGCCCAGGTCGCCGAGCTGATGATCCTCTCGGCCATGGCACGCAAGGAAAGCCGGGGCCTGCACTACACCCTCGACTACCCGCAGATGCTGCCCGAGGCGCGGGACACTATTCTGCTGCCGCCCACCTACGCCGGCTGAACTTGAGCCGCACCCGCAGGCGCCGATGCTCATCGGCGGCCTGCCCATCCCGCGGCACGCACAGCGAACGCACCCAGGGCTCGCCGCGCAGGCGAAAGCGCAAGATCACGATCAGCGGCAGCGCCAGGCTGTCGGGCCGCAGCTGCACGGCCTGCCAGCCCGCCGCACGGCTCCACAACTGCCAGCCCGCGGAGGAATGCCGCAAGCGCTGAAAGGCCCGGGGATGGCTCAGGAGAATCTGCCGTGGCAACACCCATGCGCCATGCAGCAGGCACGTCAAAGCCCCCAAGGCCTGGGCCGCAGGTGGAATCTGCAACAGGAAAACGGCACCCAGGGCGAATGCCTGGGCCAGCAGGTAGGCCGCCAGCAGGTGCCGTGAGGCATGCCAGCGGCTTTCGAACAGGCTACTTGGGTTGGACACGATCCAGAATCATGCGAACCATGCGCTGCAGCTCAGGGTCCTCGGATTCGCTACGCTCCATGAACCAGCCGAACATGTCCTGATCCTCGCACTCGAGCAGTTTGCGGTAGCACTCGCGATCCGTCTCGTTGAGATGCGCATACACCTCCTTGACGAACGGCACCAGCAACACGTCCAGCTCGAGCATGCCGCGACGGCTGTGCCAGTAGAGGCGATTCAGTTCAACGTCTTCAACCATGGAGCGCTCCTCAAATAGAGCGCAAGTATACAGCCCGAGGCACCCGAGAACAGTCGGCTTTGGTCGGTCACCGCCTATCCTTTGTGAACTATCCATTTCAGAGGCGCCCCCTTATCATGTGCCCCAGACTTTTTACCCTGCGATGAACCATGGCTGACTCCGCTTTTTTCTGCCCCCTGTCCCACGAAGGCGTACTCGCCGTCCGCGGCCCCGATGCCAGCAAGTTCCTGCAGGGGCAGTTGACCTGCAACCTCAACTACCTCAGCGACAGCCAATCCAGCCTGGGCGCCCGTTGCAACCAGAAAGGCCGTATGCAATCGAGTTTCCGCATTCTCCTGGAGGCCGACGGTTGCCTGCTGGCCATGGCCAGCGAACTGCTCGAACCGCAACTGGCAGACCTGAAGAAGTACGCGGTGTTCTCCAAGGCCAAGCTCAGCGACGACAGCGCCAACTGGGTGCGTTTCGGCCTTGAACAAGGCGATGCCGCACTGCGCAGCCTGGGCCTGGAACTGCCCGAGCAGGACGGCGCTGTAGCCCGTGCCGACGGCCTGATTGGCGTGCGCGTTTCCAGCCAGCGCGCCGAACTCTGGGTGCCGGCCGAACGGGCCCAGCAACTGAGCCAGCAACTGGCGGCGGCACTGCCCCAGGGCGAGCTGAACCAGTGGTTGCTGGGGCAGATCCGCGCCGGCCTGGGCCAGGTCATGGCGCAAACCCGCGAACTGTTCATCCCGCAGATGCTCAACCTGCAGGCCGTGGGCGGCGTCAGTTTCAAGAAAGGCTGCTACACCGGTCAGGAAATCGTCGCCCGCATGCAATACCTGGGCAAGCTCAAGCGACGCCTGTACCGCCTGGCATTGCCTGCCGGCGAACTTCCCGCCCCGGGCACCCCGCTGTTTTCACCAACCCACAACAGCTCGATAGGCGAAGTGGTGCTGGCTGCCCAGGCGCAAGATCAGGTGGAACTGCTGGCGGTGCTGCAGGCCGAGGCCGTGGAAGACGGCAACCTGCACCTGGGCGAACTACAAGGGCCGGCCCTGCAACTGCTGGACCTGCCGTACCAGCTGGACCGCGATCGCGAAATCCAACACTGATCACCCGCACTTTTTGGCAACACCCTAGAGAAATGAAATGACTGAGCTGGCGGATAAGGTCCAAGAGGATTTGGTGGAGGCCATCGACAACGATGACCTGGTTCTACCAACCCTGCCGGAGGTGGCCATGCAGATTCGCCAGGCCGCCGAAGACCCGGAAATCAGCGTCAGCACCCTGAGCAAAGTGATAGGCCGCGACACCGCCCTCTCGGCGCGGCTGATCAAGGTGGTCAACAGCCCATTGCTGCGGGCCACCCAAGAAGTCACCGACCTGCACACCGCGATCACCCGCCTGGGGGTCAACTACAGCAGCAACCTGGCCATCGGCCTGGTGATGGAGCAGATCTTCAACGCCCGCTCCGACGTGGTGGAACAGAAAATGCGCGATGTCTGGCGCCGCAGCCTGGAAGTGGCCGGGGTCAGCTACGCGCTGTGCCGCAGCTATACCCAGCTCAAGCCAGACCAGGCGGCCCTCGGCGGCCTGGTGCATCAGATTGGCGTGCTGCCGATCCTCACCTACGCCGAAGACCACTACGAACTGCTGTCCGATCCGGTCAGCCTCAACCATGTGATCGAGCGCATTCATCCGCTGCTGGGCGACAAGCTGCTGCGGGTCTGGGAATTCCCCGAGCAACTGCTGGAGATCCCCGGGGAGTACCTGAACTTCAAGCGCCAGTCCGCGGGCATCGACTACGTCGACCTGGTCCAGGTGGCGACCCTGTACTGCCACAAGGACACCGACCACCCGCTCTCGCGCATCGATGCCTTCAGCGTACCGGCCTTCAAGAAACTGGGTATCGACCCGGAAAACCAGGCCATGTGCAGCGATCTGCTGGCATCGCGCAGCATGCTCTACTAAAGCCTCAACCGCCGATAAAGCTCACCCGCACCTTGAGCCCCGAGGGCGCGCCGTCGTGCAGGCTGATCTGCGCCAGATGGGCGCGGCAGATTTCACCGACAATCGCCAGCCCCAGCCCCGAACCGGCCACCTGCTGATTGCGCCGGTAGAAACGCTCGAACACCCGATCGCGGTCCTCCAGGGGAATGCCCGGGCCGTCGTCCTCCACCTCCAGCACCCCCGGCGGCGTAACCCGCAACACCACATTGCCCCCCGGCGGCGTATGCGCCAGGGCATTGTCCACCAGGTTGCTCAGCAGCTCGTTGAGCAGGGTCGGCTCGCCCTTGAGCCACACAGGTTCGTCTGCCTCCAAGGCCAACGCCACACCCCGGGCGTGGGCCAGAGGCGCCATGGCCATGCCCAGTTCCCGGGCCAGCTGGCTCAGATCGAGCAATTGCGCGCCGCCTTCGGCAATCGCCCGGGCGCCGTTTTCCACCCGCGCCAGGGACAGCAACTGATTGGCCAGGTGCGTCAGGCGATCAGTGCCCTGGGCCGCGCTGTCCAGGGTCGAGCGCCAGTCCTGCGGCTCGCTGGAACGCAAGCCCAGCTCCAGGCGCGCCTTGAGGGCGGCCAATGGCGTGCGCAGTTCGTGGGCGGCTTCGGCGATAAACTGCGCCTGGCGCTCGAACTGGCCCCGCAGGCGCTCGGTAAAATGATTCAGCGCCCGTACCAGCGGCCATAGTTCGCGCTGCACCGCCACCAGCGGCAGCGGCCGCAGGTCATCCGGTTGGCGCTCTTCCACTGCGCTGCGCAAACGCTCCAGCGGACGCAGCGCGGCACTCACCGCGAACCACACCAGCAGCAGCGCACCGATTGCCAGCATGCCCAGGCGCAACAGGGTATCGGCCATCAGGCTGCGGGCCATGGCCACCCGCGCCTCATCAGTCTCGGCCACGCGGATTTCCGCCATGCCGTTCATGTTTGGCTCGCTGACCGCCTTGAGCAAGCTCACCACCCGCACGTTCTGCCCCTGGTACTGGGCGTCGTAGAACCGTGCCAAAGCCGGGTAATCGTCGGTGCGCGGGGTGCCCGGGGGCGGGCCCGGGAGGTTTTCGTAACCGGAAATCAGCTGCTGGTGGATATCGTTGACCTGGTAGTAGATACGCCCGGCACTGTCGTAGGCGAAGGTGTCCAGGGCCACATAAGGCACATTGGCGCTGAGGCTGCCGTCGCGCTGCGAGAGGCCGGCGGCAATGGTCCGCGCCGAGGCCAGCAGGGTCCGGTCATAGGCTGTATCGGCGGCCTCACGGCCGTTCCAGTAGGCACTCAGGCCGCTGGCCAGCATCAGCACCACCAGCAACAGCGCGAGGTTCCACAGCAATCGCCAGCGCAGGCTGCTGGGCTTATGCATCGCGGCTTTCCAGCAGGTAGCCCAGGCCGCGGAAGGTGACAATGGCCACCGCATGGCCGTCGAGCTTCTTGCGCAGGCGATGCACGTAGATCTCGATGGCGTCGGGGCTGGCTTCCTCGTCCAGGCCAAACACCTGGGACGCCAGCTGCTCTTTGCTCATGACCCGACCCGGGCGGGCAATCAGCGCCTCCAGCACCGCCTGCTCGCGGGAGGTCAGGGTCAGCAGTTCCTCGCCCAGGGTGAAGCGCCGGGTATCCAGGTCATAGGCCAGCACCCCGCAACGCTGCTGACGCTCGCCACCCAGCACGCTGCGCCGCAACAGGGCCTTGACCCGGGCTTCCAGCTCGGTCAGCTCGAAGGGCTTGGCCAGGTAATCGTCGGCCCCCAGGTTCAGGCCGTGCACCCGGTCCTTGACGTCGCTGCGGGCCGTGAGCATCAGCACCGGCAGGTTCTTGCCACGGGCGCGCAGGCGTGCCAGCACCTCGAAACCGTCCATACGCGGCAGGCCGACATCGAGGATCGCCATGGCGTATTCCTCACTGCCCAGGGCCAGGTCGGCAGCCACCCCATCGTGCAGCACATCCACGGTCAGGCCGGTGCTCTTGAGCGCCTGGGCGACGCTTTCGGCCAGTTGCAGATGGTCTTCGACAAGCAGCACGCGCATGGATGATTACCTCGTTGCAGGGGGATCGACGCCTCTCTTCGGCGCGGAGTGTACCGCCGCAACCGCCGCTGTGAAGCCCGAAAATCGTCAAAACACACTGAAAGGTTAGCGAAAGGTTGGGCCATTAGAGTCCTCTTACGGACAGCCTCGACTGCCCTGGCCACACAGGCCGCCGATACGCAAAACGCCTCGAAGCGTTTTCGAACAATAAGAACAATAACGGAGTACCCCAGGATGCCTTTCACGCACCCTCAGGCCGTCCAGCCTGCGCGTCTTTCCCGTCTTACCCCATGTGCACTGGCCGGTGTCAGCGCCTTGGCCTGTATGTCCCCGCCCAGCCAGGCGGCCTTCCTCGAAGACAGCAGCGGCACCTTCGAAACCCGCAACATGTACTTCAACCGCGACTTTCGCGACGGCACCAGCGCCCAGCAATCCAAGCGCGACGAATGGGCCCAGGGCTTCATGCTCAACCTGCAATCGGGTTACACCGAAGGCACCGTGGGCTTCGGCCTGGATGCCCTGGGCATGCTCGGGGTCAAGCTCGACTCCAGCCCCGACCGCACCGGCACCGGCCTGCTGCCAACCCATGATGACGGACGCGCAGCCAACCAGTACTCCAAGCTCGGCCTGACCGGCAAAGTGAAGATCTCCGCCACCGAGTTGAAGATCGGCAGCCTGATTCCCGAACTGCCAATCCTCAAGCCCAACGACGGGCGCATCCTGCCGCAGACCTTCGAAGGCGGCTTGCTGACCTCCAAGGAGATCAAGAACCTGACCTTCACCGGCGGCCGCCTGGACAAGGCCAAGGACCGCGACGACAGCAACTACGAAGACATCCGCCTCAACAACAAGAACAGCCGTTTCGCCGGCACCGTGGCCGGCAAGCACTTCAACTTCGGTGGCCTGGACTACAAGTTCACCGACAAAATCACCGGCAGCTACCACTTCGCCCAACTGGACGACGTCTACAACCAGCACTTCCTCGGCCTGGTGGCTGCCCGGCCGATGGGCCCGGGTACCTTCGCCGCCGACCTGCGCCTGGCCATCAGCGACGACCAGGGCCAGGCCCGCGGTGGCAAGATCGACAACCGCTCCCTCAATGGCCTGGTGAGCTATGCCCTCAATGGCCATAAACTCAGCGCCGGCTACCAGCATATGTCCGGTGACAGCGCCTTCCCCTACGTGGATGGCAGCGACCCCTACCTGGTGAACTTCGTGCAGATCAACGATTTCGCCGGGGCCGAGGAACGCTCCTGGCAGGCCCGCTACGACTACGACTTCGCCAAGCTCGGGGTGCCCGGCCTGAGCTTCATGACCCGCTACATCAGCGGCGACAATATCGCCCTGAAAAACGGCGACACCGGCAAGGAATGGGAACGCAACACCGAGATCAAGTACGTGGTGCAAAGCGGCACCTTCAAGGACGTCGCCGTGCGCCTGCGCAACGCCACCTACCGCTCCAACTATTCGGCCCGTGACGCCGACGAAGTGCGCCTGCTGGTGAGCTACGCCGTGGCCCTGTGGTAGCCCTCAGCCCCTTGAATACCGGGCCGGGACGGCCCGGACATACCGATAACAACTCCTGTGGAGACACTCATGGACCTTTCACTGCGTAAACTAGCCCTCGCCGCTGGCTGCCTGCTGTTCGCCGGCCAGTTGCTGGCGGCCTCAGCCGAGCCCAAGCGCCCGGAATGCATCGCCCCGGCCTCCCCTGGCGGCGGCTTCGACCTGACCTGCAAGCTGGCGCAAAGCGCCCTGGTCAACGAGAAAATCCTGACCAAGCCAATGCGCGTGACCTACATGCCCGGCGGCGTTGGCGCCGTGGCCTACAACGCGGTGGTGGCCCAGCGCCCGGCCGATGCCGGCACCCTGGTGGCCTGGTCCAGCGGCTCGTTGTTGAACCTGGCCCAGGGCAAGTTCGGTCGCTTCGATGAAAGCGCGGTGCGCTGGCTGGCGGCAGTGGGCACCAGCTACGGTGCCATCGCGGTGAAAAGCGATTCGCCCTACAAGACCCTGGACGACCTGGTCCAGGCGCTGAAGAAAGACCCGAGCAAGGTGGTGATAGGTTCCGGCGGCACCGTCGGCAGCCAGGACTGGATGCAGACCGCGCTGATCGCCAAGGCCGCCGGGATCAACCCGCGGGACCTGCGCTACGTGGCCCTGGAAGGCGGCGGCGAGATCGCCACTGCGTTGCTGGGCGGGCATATCCAGGTCGGCAGTACCGACATTTCCGACTCCATGCCGCACATCCTGGCCGGCGACATGCGGCTCTTGGCGGTGTTCTCCGAGCAGCGTCTGGACGAGCCGGAAATGAAGGACATCCCCACCGCCAAAGAACAGGGCTACGACATCGTCTGGCCGGTGGTGCGCGGTTTCTACCTGGGGCCGAAAGTCAGCGATGCAGAGTACGCCTGGTGGAAGGACGCCTTCGACAAGCTGCTGGCTTCCGACGAGTTCGCCAAGCTGCGCGATCAGCGCGAGCTGTTCCCCTTCGCCATGACCGGCACTGAGCTGGACACCTACGTGAAGAAACAGGTGGCCGACTACAAGACCCTGGCCAAAGAGTTCGGCCTGATCCAGTGACCGCCCCTTGCTGACGGCCCGGCCCTCGCGCATCGGGGGCCGCGCCCGGGAGTTAGCCATGCTCGTTCAACGTCTCTTCGCCGCGGTGTTGCTGCTGGCCTGTGCCGGTCTGGCACTGATGGCCTGGCCTTACCAGGCGGCCTTTTCCTACGAACCGGTGGGCCCGCGGGCCTTCCCTTTGCTGATGCTTGGGCTGATGGGCCTGGCCCTGGCGTACATGCTGTGGCGCCCGGCGCCCATCAAGCACAGCGAAGACGAACCGCCCCTGGACCGCGAGACCCTGCGCAAGATCGCCATCTGCGTGGTCCTGCTGCTGGTGTTCGCCGGCACCTTCGAACCCTTGGGCTTCATCCTCGCCAGCGCCTTGATCGGCGTGCCCATGGCGCGTTTGTACGGTGGCCGCTGGCTACCCAGCCTGATCGTCGTCAGCCTGATCAGCATCGGCCTGTACTGGCTGTTCGACCGGGTCATGGACGTGCCCCTGCCCCTTGGCCTGCTCGACGTTCTGGAGAATTGATATGGATACCCTGAGTTATCTGGGCCAGGGCTTCGGCGTTGCGCTGAGCCCCTACAACCTGGTCACCGCCCTGTCCGGCACCCTGATCGGCACCGTGGTCGGCCTGCTGCCGGGCCTGGGGCCGATCAACGGCGTGGCGCTGCTGATCCCCATCGCCTTCGCTCTGGGGCTGCCACCGGAGTCGGCGTTGATCCTGTTGGCCGCGGTGTACCTGGGTTGCGAATACGGCGGCCGCATCAGCTCGATCCTGCTGAACATTCCCGGCGAAGCCTCCACCGTGATGACTACCCTCGATGGCTACCCCATGGCACGCAAGGGCCTGGCGGGCGTGGCCCTGTCACTGTCGGCCTGGAGCTCGTTCATCGGTGCGTTGATCGCCACCTGCGGCATGGTGCTGTTCGCCCCGCTGCTGGCCAAATGGGCGATTGCCTTCGGCCCGGCGGAGTACTTCGTGCTGATGGTATTCGCCATTGTCTGCCTCGGCGGCATGGCCGGCGACCGACCACTGAAGACTTTTATCGCGGCGCTGATCGGGCTGTTCCTGTCGGCGGTCGGCATCGATGCCAACAGTGGCGTGTACCGCTTTACCGGGGACAACATCCACCTTACCGACGGCATCCAGTTCGTGGTGCTGGTGCTGGGCCTGTTCTCCATCAGCGAGATCCTCCTGCTGCTGGAAAAGACCCATCGCGGCCAGGAAGCGGTGAAGGCCACCGGACGCATGATGTTCAACCTCAAGGAAGCGGCCTCGGTGTTCGCGGTGAACATTCGCTGCGGCCTGCTGGGTTTCATCATGGGCGTACTGCCCGGTGCCGGCGCGACCCTGGCCAGCGCCGTGGCCTACATGACAGAAAAACGCATCGCCGGCGCCAGCGGCACCTTCGGCGAAGGCGACAAACGTGGCCTGGCGGCCCCGGAAACCGCCATCGGTGCCTCGGCCTGCGGCGCCCTGGTGCCCATGTTGACCCTGGGCGTGCCCGGTTCCGGCACTACCGCGGTGATGATCGGCGCCCTGTCGCTGTACAACATCACCCCCGGCCCGCTGTTGTTCCAGCAGCAGCCGGACATTGTCTGGGGCCTGATCGCCTCGCTGTTTATCGCCAACATCATGCTGGTGATCCTCAACATCCCGATGATCCGCGTGTTCACCCGCATCCTGGCGGTGCCGAACTGGGCCCTGGTGCCGGTAATCGCGATCATTACCGGGATCGGCGTCTACGCGGTGCATGCCACCACCTTCGACCTGTTCCTGATGGTTGGCATTGGCATCTTCGGCTACATCCTGCGCAAGCTGGACTTCCCGCTGTCGCCGGTGCTGCTGGGCTTCATTCTCGGCGGGCTGATGGAGCAGAACCTGCGCCGGGCGCTGTCGATTTCCAATGGCGCGATGGAGATCCTCTGGTCGAGCCCGATCACCGTCGGCGTCTGGGTGCTGACGGTGATCATGCTGCTGATGCCGCTGCTGCGTATCTGGCGCAAGCGTGCCGCCCAGCAGCGCGCCGTGGCCGATGTCTGAGGCCAGCCTCAAACACTGGTGGGGCACGCCCCTGGTAGGCCTGGCTGGCGGTTACCTGGCCAGCCAGGTCGGCTGGCCGCTGCCGTGGATGGTCGGCTCGTTGCTGGCGATCATCCTGGTGCGCTGCCTTTCGCCCTGGCAACTGGCGGAAATTCCCGGTGGGCGCAAATGCGGGCAATGGGTGGTGGGCATCGGCATCGGCCTGCACTTCACCCCGCAGGTGATGGAACAGGTCATGAGCCACTTCGGCCTGATCTTCTGCGGGGCCCTGGTCACCAGCCTGTCCAGTGTGGTGGGGGTCTGGATGTTGCGGCGCACCGGCGAGGACCGGGCCACCGCGTTCTTCTCCAGCATGCCCGGCGGCTCCGGGGAGATGGTCAACCTCGGCGCGCGCAACGGCGCGGTGCTCAGCCGCGTGGCAGCCGGCCAGAGCCTGCGGGTGCTGACGGTGGTGCTCTGTGTGCCGGCGGCGTTCAAGTACCTGCTGGGGGAAGGCAGCCCGGCCCTGCATGCCACCAGCGTCGACTGGCCATGGCTGGCCCTGCTGTTTCCGGCCGGGGCCCTGCTGGCCTGGCTCTGGCAACGGCTGCGGCAACCCAACCCCTGGCTGTTCGGCCCCTTGCTGCTCAGCGCCACGGCGAGCATCGCCTGGGACCTGCATACCGGCCTGCCCGATGGCGCCAGCCAACTGGGCCAGTGGCTGATCGGCAGCGGCCTGGGCTGTCACTTCAACCGGCAGTTCTTTCGTCGGGCGCCTTCATTCATGGGCCGGACCTTGATCGGTACGGCCCTGTGCATGCTGATCGCCGGCCTCGCGGCCCTGGCCCTGAGCCTGTTGACGCACCTGGACCTGCGCTCGCTGACCCTGGGCATGATGCCCGGCGGTATCGCGGAAATGAGCCTGACGGCCGAGGTCCTGCAGCTGTCGGTGCCGCTGGTAACGGCCATGCAGGTGATGCGGCTGTTGTTCGTGCTGTTCCTGGCGGAGCCGTTGTTTCGGTATTGGAACAGGGATTGAAAGCCGGTTCGCCGGCAAGCCGGCGAACCGGCTCGGATCAAACCGGCGGCAGGCGCCACTCGATGGGCGTTTCGCCGTTCTGTTCCAGGTACTTGTTGGTGCGGCTGAAATGCCCGCAGCCGAGAAAGCCGCGGTAGGCCGACAAGGGCGAAGGGTGCACCGAGGTCAGCACCAGATGCTTGGTGGCGTCGATCAGCTTCTGCTTGCTCTGGGCATGGGCGCCCCACAGCAGGAACACCAGGTGCGGCTGATGGGCACTGACCACCTCGATGATCCGGTCGGTGAAGAACTGCCAGCCCTTGCCCGCATGCGACGCGGCGTTGGCCCGCTCCACGGTCATGGTGGTGTTGAGCATCAGCACGCCCTGGTCGGCCCAGCTTTGCAGGTAGCCATGGTTGGGGATGTCGATGTTCAGGTCGCGCTTGAGCTCTTTATAGATGTTCACCAGCGACGGCGGCGCTGGCACCCCGGGTTGTACCGAGAAGCACAAACCGTGGGCCTGGCCCGGCCCGTGGTACGGGTCCTGACCGAGAATCACCACCTTGACCTGGTCCAGCGGGGTGGAATTCAAGGCATTGAAGATCATCGGGCCCGGTGGATAGATTTCCTTGCCGGCGGCGTGTTCCTGGCGCAGGAACTCCCGCAGCTCGGACATGTAGGGCTGCTCGAATTCGGCACGCAGCGCCTCCTTCCAGCTCGGTTCGAGTTTGATACGATCGTCAGCAGTCATGGCCATGCCCGTGAAAAAACAATGGCCGCACCCTAGGAAAGCCGACTTCGCTTGTCAATTGATCTGACACAGAACCGGCATTTTCCCTACCGACGATCATACTGATCGCTCATATTCTCCCACGAGGTCACGATGAACCTGCACGTCGAAGAACTCACCGGCACCGATGGCGCACGCATCGCCATCGCCACCCTGGATGCGGAAAAATCCCTCAACGCCCTGTCCCTGCCGATGATCCAGCAGTTGAGCGAGCGTCTCGAGGCCTGGGCCAAGGACCCACAGGTGGTCTGCGTACTGCTGCGAGGCCAGGGCGCCAAAGCCTTCTGTGCCGGGGGTGAAGTGCGCAGCCTGGCCCAGGCCTGCCTGGCGCAGCCCGGGGAAGTGCCGCCCCTGGCCGGGCACTTCTTCGCCGCGGAATACCGTCTCGACTATCGCTTGCACACCTACCCCAAGCCGCTGATCTGCTGGGGCCATGGTTATGTGCTCGGGGGCGGCATGGGCCTGTTGCAGGGCGCCGGTATCCGCATCGTCACCCCCAGCAGCCGCCTGGCGATGCCGGAAATCAGCATCGGCCTGTACCCCGATGTGGGCGCCAGCTGGTTCCTCTCGCGCATGCCGGGCAAGCTCGGGCTGTTCCTCGGCCTGACCGGCGCTCATATCAATGGTCGCGATGCCCTGGACCTGGACCTCGCCGACCGCTTCCTGCTGGATGAACAGCAAGAGGCGCTGATCGACGGCCTGTTGCAGTTGAACTGGCAGGAACAGACACCGCGACAACTCAACAGCCTGCTCAAGGCCCTGCAGCATGAAGCCCTGGCACAGTTGCCGGCGGCCCAGTGGCTGCCACGCCGGCAGCAGATCGACGAATGGCTGGATGTCAGTGACGTGACCTGCGCCTGGCGGGCCATCAGCCAATTGCACAATCACCCCGATGTTCTGTTTAGCCGGGCCGCCAAGACCCTGAGCCAAGGCTGCCCGCTGACTGCGCACCTGGTCTGGGAGCAGATTCGCCGGGCCCGCTACCTGTCCCTGGCCGAAGTGTTCCAGATGGAATACAGCCTGAGCCTGAACTGCTGCCGCTATCCGGAGTTCGCCGAAGGGGTGCGGGCGCGGCTGATCGACAAGGACAATCAGCCGCACTGGCACTGGGCGGATATCAACAGCGTGCCGGAAGCGGTGGTGGAGGCGCACTTCCACAAGGCCTGGGAAGGCCGCCACCCCCTGGCAGACCTGAGCGACTACTAAGAAAACGCCAGCCGCTGCTTCCCTCGCGGGGCAGCGGCTGGCGCCATGGATCAGGCCTGGAAGCTATCCATCAATGGCCGCGACCATCGCGACCGCGGTCACCACGGTTATGATCGCCCCGCCCGCCATGACCGCCCCAATCCCTGCCCCCATTGTTGTTCCAGTTGTTATTGCCCCAGTTGCCACGCCGCTCATGTCCGCCCCAGCCCTGGTTCGGGTACGAGCGATACACCGCCCGCGGCTGGTAGTAACGTGGCGCCGGTTGGTAGTAGCGCGGCGCTGGCTGGTAGTAGCGTGGTGAGTAATAGCCACCACCGGAATAATAGGAAGAGCCGCCGCCGTAGTAGATCGGTGCAGGGGAGCTATAAACCTCGGAGCTGTAATAGCTGGAACCTCCATCGTAATAAGGGACGCACGCAGAAAGACTCAAACCCAGCAATGCAAGAAGCAGAAGTCGACGGTACATGGCGGCCTCCTGGACCGCGAAGAAGCCACGCCAGCGACGCTGGCGGGCGGCAGTCGGCAATGGGCCGGCTGACGGAATATCTGACCGCGAAAACCCCCACTGGTGCGATTTTCGTAATACATTGATACAACTACCTCGAGCCTGGATCAGCCGTTCGCCGCGCCGTGCTGAAAAAGCACCGCCACGGCGCCGGGAGCGGGCTCGCACCAGGGCCGAAACATGAAATCCGTCGATATCGGCTTGACCACAAGGCGCGTGGAAGACACCCTGCCCGCCTCTGTGAAACCATGCCGAGCAGGCCCATCGCCCCCCTGTGGAAATAGCTCACTCCAGCCATGAATAAAGCTGACCTCTGTCCCGCCTGCGGTGCCCGCAACAACTGCACCCTGGCCGACCCGCGAACGGCGGACCGCGCCTGCTGGTGCTACAGCGTCAGCATCGACCCGGCCATTATCCAAGACCTGCCCGCGGAACTGCGCAACAGCGCCTGCCTGTGCCCGCGCTGCGCCGGGGTCGATGCGCAACTGCGTGCCGGTAACCGGCCGGACTCTTGAGAAGCACACTGACCACCATGCGCATCGATCGTTTTCTCAGCAACCTGCCACGCTTCAACCGCCAACAGGTGCGCCTGTTGCTGGCGCAGCGACGCATCCGCATCGACGGCCAGGCGGTGAGCGATCCCAAGGCCGAAGTCCGCGAATTCAGCCATGTACAGTTGGATGACGAAGTGCTGCAAGCCGGCAAGCCCGCGCGCTATTTCATGCTGCACAAACCCATGGGCTGCGTCAGTGCCACCCGCGATCCGCAACACAGGACCGTGCTCGACCTGCTGGACGAACCGCAGCCGCAAGACCTGCATATCGCCGGGCGCCTGGACTACAACACCACCGGCCTGATGCTGATCACCAACGACGGCAGCTGGTCACGACGCCTGACCCAGCCGCAGACCAAGTTGCCCAAGATCTATTACGTGGAGACCGAGCAACCGATCGGCCCCGAGTACATCGAGACCTTTGCCCGCGGCCTGTATTTCGCCTTCGAGGACCTCACCACCCTGCCCGCCCAGTTGGAGATCCTCGGTCCCCGCAGTGCCCGGCTGAGCATCGTCGAAGGCCGCTATCACCAGGTCAAGCGCATGTTCGGCCACTTCAACAACAAGGTGCTGCGCCTGCACCGTGAAAGCATGGGACCGCTGACGCTGGACCCAAGCCTGGCGCCCGGGGAATACCGGCCTCTGTCTGACAGCGAACTCAGCTTGATCTGAAGATATTCCCTGCTAGACGACCGCCTGGCAGAAGCTGTCGAACAATTTGTCCAATGCACTTGCAGGTTCGGGGATGCCCTGCTTGAATCAGTCCGTCGGCCGAAATGTGACCGACCAGTCACCAACAGACATCTAAGAAACCTTTTGCCGGACTGAGCCCTGCCTGCTCTGCATTCTTTCGGCGAATCGCCCGCCTAATAACAACAACCCGTCGACCTGCATTACTGGATCGACATGGGCTCCAATTCCAGGCGTATGCCTACCTGTCACATAGCACGTGCACACTCAATGTTGCGCGCATACCCGCTTGCCAGGAGTCTTATGACATGAGGCCAGAAATCGCTGTGCTGGATATACAAGGTCAGTATCGGGTTTACACGGAGTTCTATCGCGCAGATGCCGCAGACAAGACCATCATTCTGGTCAACGGCTCAATGGCCACCACTGCGTCATTTGCCCAGACCGTGCGAAATCTTCACCCGCAGTTCAACGTGGTGCTCTACGACCAGCCCTATGCGGGGCGCTCCAAGGCCCACAACAAACACGAGCGGATGCTCACCAAGGAAGTCGAGGGGCAGATCCTCCTGGAGCTGATCGAGCACTTCGCCGCCGAACATGTGCTGTCGTTCTCCTGGGGCGGCGCGGCAACGCTGCAAGCCTTGTCCCATGGGCCGCGACGCATCGAAAAGGCGGTGATCAGTTCCTTCTCGCCAGTGGTCAACGAACCGATGCGCGACTACCTGGAGCGCGGCGTCGACTACCTCGGCAACCTCGATCGCCATCGTGTCGGCCACCTGGTCAACGACACCATCGGCAAGCACCTGCCATCGCTGTTCAAGCGTTTCAACTATCGCCATGTCAGCAGCCTGGCGGAGCACGAATACGGGCAGATGCACTTCCATATCAGCCACGTGCTCAACGGCGACCGCCAGTGCTATATCAAGGCCGCGAAAAACATCCAGGTACCGGTGCTGTTCATCAATGGTGAATGGGACGAGTACACCTCGGCCAACGATGCCCGGCTGTTCGCCAACCATGTGCAGCACGCAAGCTTCAGTACCATCCAGGCCACTGGGCACTTTCTCGACATGGAGCACAAGGCAGCCTGCCAGGACTCGCGCCAGGCACTGCTGAAGTTCCTCAAGCCGGGTCAGTACGACAGCCGCACGCGATCCAGCCACCTCCCGGAGCAGCATGCACGAGCCATCTGAAAGTACCTCGCCACAGGCCGCCACCCGCCCATGAAAAACCGATTTTTCCTGGCGGGTGGCGCACCTGCGTGCGACAACCGCAGCACGCAAATGCAGGTCAGATAAAGAAAAACTTCAAATCCCCAAGCAGATCTGGTACAAAGTCAGCCGTTCGAGCGGGTGTCGTATAATGGCATTACTCCAGCTTCCCAAGCTGATAACGAGGGTTCGATTCCCTTCACCCGCTCCAAGTATTCAAGCCATCGACGTCAATCCAACCTGACGCGATAAGCAACAAGAAACCGGCCCGCAGGCCGGTTTTTTTGTGCTCGCCATTCGCTGCGGCTAGATGCGCCGCGCCACGTATCGGGCAAAGAACCCGCCAAGCTCCAGGCGCAATGTGCGCAATGCCAGATCCCGGTCGATAGGGCCGAACTGATCGCCCATGGCCTCCAGCGCCTTGGCCGAGAGTACCCAGCGGCCATCGGTGAAGTCATGATGACCGGCTTGTTTCAGCACCTTGCGTACACCCGGGCCCTGATGGGCCTGCCACAACTGCTCCATGCTCGGGTCCTGGGGATCGTTGCCCGCCGCATACAGCAGCAACGGTTTGACCCAGGGCCCCGCCAGGTCGCCCTGGATGCTGCCATCCAGATTCGCCGCCGCCCGCAGGCGCGAGTCCACCCGTGTGGCCTGCAACGCCGCCGAACCGCCAAAGGAATGCCCCAGGGCGCCGACGCGCGTCAGGTCCAGGTGCCCTTGCAGCAAGTGGCCCGGTTCCTGGTGGCGTTGCTGCAGCCAGTCGAGGGTCGAGCGCAGGTCGTCCACCACCACCTGGGCGGCGCTTGCAGTCAGGCGGTCATCGCTCTCCAGGGCCTTGAGCAGCGGAATCACTCGCCCACCCGGCAATACCGTCATCCCGGAGATATGCGGGTGATTGATCGCCACCACCACATAGCCGCGGCTGGCCAGGTCCTCCAGCAGGCCACTGTAGAACTCGGCCACCGCCCCCAGCCCGGGAGAAAACAGCAGCACCGGGTACTGGCGATTTTTTTCCATGGGCGCATCCCGCAGTGAGTGACTGGCGATGTGCACCTTGCCGTCGATCTCCTGCAACGCAGCCAGGGCCTCGGGCTCGGCGTATTCGGCGCGGGTCAGGCCCTGGCCGGGGTTGGCCACTGGATACCAGATCTTCAACGCCAGTTCCCGACGAGCCTCGGGCTCGGAAGCGAACGACTCGCGCCGTGCCGGGTCGAGCAGGACAAACCCGGCCTTGCCCACGCACCGGCTGCCACCTGGTGCGGGCAACTGCCGGACCTGTGGACCCAGCGGCGGCCACTCACAACTTCTCCCAGCCTGCGCTGGCAGCGTGGCATGGCTGGCACCGGCCAGGCCCAACATCAGCACGGCACCACTGGCCATGGCTTTGGCGGATTTCATCATGGGCAATCCCTTGAGCAATCTGATGGTAAGCGCAGCGGCACTAGCGCCACGCGCTGCAGATTCCAGCCTAAGCAGCAGTGCCAGGCAGCGTCGTCACTAAGTGTTCGGATTTTGTATAGAAAGGTTAAAGCTCGCGCCCGCAGCGAACAGCAGGCGGCAGACTCGCTAGAATCACTGGCGCATCCGCCTTTTTATCCTGCCCGGCCATCGACGATACCTGCGTCGTGCCCTCCGAGGGAGAAGCCCCTCAGCCGTTTCGCCTCACAAGTCCTGGCCCCAAGGACCCTACACGAACCAGCAAGAGCCTCCTCACATGACCCAGAACATCTACGACGACCCGACCTTTTTCCAGGCCTACAGCCAGATGGGCCGCTCCCTCGGTGGCCTCGCTGCGGCGCCGGAATGGCCGGCCCTGCAAGCCCTGCTACCGGCCATGAACGGCCTCAAGGTGGTGGACCTGGGCTGCGGCTACGGCTGGTTCAGCCGCTGGGCCAGCGAACAGGGGGCCCAGCAAGTGCTGGGCCTGGATGTTTCGGAAAAGATGCTGGCCACCGCCCGCGCCAGCACGTCGGCCAGCAATATCGACTATCAACGGGCCGACCTGGAACACCTGAGCCTGCCCAGCTGCAGTTTCGGCCTGGCCTACAGCTCCCTGGCCCTGCACTACATCAAGGACCTGCGCGGCCTGTTCGCCCAGGTCTACGCCGCCCTGGTGCCCGGGGCACGCCTGGTGTTCTCCATCGAGCACCCGATCTTCATGGCGCCGCGCAACCCCGGCTGGCGAGTGGACGCCGAGGGTCGCAAGTCCTGGCCGCTGGACAGCTACCAGCAGGAAGGCGAGCGCGTGACCCATTGGCTGGCCGAAGGGGTGATCAAGCAACACCGCACCCTCGGCACCCTGCTCAACAGCCTGATCGATACCGGCTTCACTATTCGCCATGTCGAGGAATGGGGGCCGACAGCCCAGCAAGTGCTAGAGCTACCGGCCCTGGAGGAAGAACAGGAACGACCGATGATGTTGCTGGTATCCGCTCAACGCTGAGCCCCACCGCCGCCCCGACAGGCGCGGCGGCCACCGCTAGAACCCCTGCTGCAAGGGAAAGCGCCCGGCTTCGCTGCGGGCCAGGAACTTTTCCTGGGCCATGGGCCGGGCCAGGAAATAGCCCTGGGCCTCGTCGCAGCCAAAGGTGCGCAACAGCTGCAGGCATTTGAAGCTCTCGATGCCCTCGGCCACGGTGCGGTACCCCAGTTCCCGGGCCAGGGCGATCACCGAACGGGTGATCTTCTGGTGCTGGGTGCTGCTCTCAAGGTCGGTGACCATGGACTTGTCGAGCTTCACCACATTGGCCGGAATCTGGTGCAGGTAGGCGAAGTTGCTGTAGCCGGTACCGAAATCGTCAATGGCCACATCCATGCCCAGGGCGCGGATCTTGCTCAACTGGTCCAGCACCCGGGGATTGGAGCGCAGCCAGGCGCCCTCGGTGATTTCTACCTCCAGGCGCCGGGGCTCGATGCCATGACGTCGGCAAGCGTCGCCGAGCACATCGGCGATGTCCTGGTCCTCGAAATCCTGGGGCGACAGGTTGATCGACAAGCGCCGCACATCGCTGGCACTCCAACTGCCCAGCCGATGCAGCACGGCATCTATCACCCAATGGGTCACCCGGTGGATCAAGGCATTGCGCTCCATCACCGGAATGAATTCCGCCGGGGAAATCGGCCCCAGCCAGGGATGATCCCAGCGAATCAGTGCCTCGGCGCTGACCTGGGCGCCGTCGGGCAGGGCGAAGCGCGGCTGGAACATCAGGTAGATCTGCCCCGTGTCGAGGGCTTCGCTGATGTCCGAGGCCAGGTTGAAGGCGCGCCGGTAGGCCTGGTCCCGTACCACGTCGTAGGGCGCCCAGGTGCTGCGTTCCAGGGCCGCCAGTTCCAGGGCGAACATGGCCTTGCGCAGCACGTCCGGCACGGCATCACGGTCCGTGGAGAACTCCACCGTGCCCGCGCATACGCCAGGAATCATCGGCAGTTCCAGGCCCGGTGGCTGGCGTCGCAAGCGCCGTACCAAACCTTCCAGAAAACGCTCGATGCCCGGCGCGGCAGGCAGCAGGAAGCCGAAACGCTTGACCGACACGTGATAGATCCGCACATGCCGTCCCAGGTAGGCCAGTAGTTGCTGGGCGAGAAAGCGCACTATGGTTTCGAACGGCGCCATGCCCATGGCCAGGGTCAACTCGTGGGCCACGCTCATGTCCACGGCGTCCACCAGCACCAACACCCGTCTCTCCCCTGGATGCTGCTCGGCCAGGTCGTACAGGTCGCTCTGAAACTGCTCGCGATTGGCCAGGCTACTGACCGGGTCGCGCCGGGTCAGGCGCTGGCGTTGCTCGATCTGATCCATCACCAGGGACGCCAGGTCGCGCAGTTGCTGACGTTCGGTGGCATTCAGCGACTGCGGCTGCTTGTCGATGACACACAGGCTGCCGATGGCATGCCCGGAGGAGGTGATCAGCGGCGCACCGGCATAGAAACCTATGCAGGGGTCATCGCCAGAAACCAGCGGATTGTGGTGGAAACGCACGTCCTGGCGGGCATTCTCCACCTCGAATACGTCGCTGGACTGGATCGTGTAGGCACAGAAGGACTGATCGATGGGGGTCTGCTCGGCAACGAAGCCCACCCGCGACTTGAACCACTGCCGATCCCGATCCACCAGGGTGATCAGCGCCGTGGGCACCTTGAAATACTCGGCGGCCAGGCGGCAAATGCGATCGAAACGCTCGCAACGGGCCGTGTCCAGCAATTCCAGGGCATACAGGGCAGCCAGACGCTGCTCCTCGGCCAACGCCTTATCGGGCATGCCGTGCCTCAGCCAGGATCAACACACTCATCAATAACCTATCTCGCCATCGCAGGGGGAAAACACCACCGGGGAAATGGGCCATGCCCAAGGTAGTGGCATTACGACATCCGTCGACAGCATGACGTACTGACTGGTGCTTGCCAATTCCATCCGTCGGACGAACGGTCGACGGCAACTGCTTCAAGGTTAAGTTGAAAGGCTTGATCCAGAGCGCTTTTCACCGATAGATAGGAAGATTGCGCGGTGGCCTGCGACGCAATGGCGCTGCCCCTTCCCCCCTGGAACTTTGCCCATGCAATGGTTTGACTCATGCAAACAGCACCTGCTCCTGAGCAGCCTTGTGCTGCTGTGCTTGCCGATACTGGCCCATGCCGCGGCGCCCACGCCCCTTGATACCGCGGATATTGCCTGGCTGCGCCGCGACGGTTTCGACCTGGACGCCGCCCAACTCCAGCGCCTGCGTACTCTGGGCCGCTCGGGGCTGCTGGACGCGCAACTGGCGGATCGGCTGAACGCACCATTGCCGCCAGCCATCGACGCCCTGCTACGCAGCTCCCCGGCGCTGAACAACTCGGCCCAGCGCTTGTTGGAGGATTTTCATCAGCGCCAACTGCAGATCAAGGCGATGCCCGACGGCGACGCCAGGAACGACGCCCGGAAGGCGGCCCGCCAGCAGGCCAAGGCCTACCTCGAGCAGACCCAGGCCAGCGTCCTGTTGCATGCCCTGTACGGCCCCAACCAGCTCAAGGAGCAACTGGTCCTGTTCTGGCTCAATCATTTCAGCGTGTTCCAGGGCAAGGGCCGGGTACGGCTGCTGGCCGCCGACTACGTGGAGAACGCCATCCGTCCCCACGCCCTGGGCCAGTTCAAGGACCTGTTGCTGGCCACCCTGAAAAGCCCGGCCATGCTCGAATACCTGGACAACGCGCACAATGCCAAGGGCCAGGTCAACGAGAACTACGCCCGCGAGCTGATGGAGTTGCACAGCCTCGGCGTCGGCGCCGGCTACAGCCAGGAAGATGTGCAACAACTGGCGCTGATTCTGACCGGAGCCGGCCTGGCACCTGTGGATGGACGACAGCAACGCTTTCCTCGAGCGCAGCAAGCGCTGGTGGTGGAACAGGGGCTGTTCCAGTTCAACCCCAAGCGCCACGACTTCAGCGATAAACAACTGCTGGGCCAGAGCATTCGCGGCAGTGGTTTCGACGAGATCACCCAGGCCGTCGAGCTCATCACCCGCCAACCGGCCTGCGCCCAGTTCATCTCCCGCAAGCTGGCCGAGTATTTCGTTGCCGACCACCCGCCACCAGCGCTTGTAGCACGCATGGCCAAGACCTTCAGCGACACGGATGGCGATATCGCCCAGGTGATGGGCACCCTGATGCGTTCGCCGGAACTGCTGCAAGGCGCCGCAGGCAAGTTCAAGGACCCGCAGCAGTTCGTGATCTCGGCCCTGCGCCTGGCCTACGACGGCAAGCCCCTGGCCAACCCGCGACCGCCGCTCAACTGGCTCAACCAGATGGGCCAGCCGCTGTTCGGCCGCATCACCCCGGACGGCTGGCCCTTGCAGTCCAGCGGCTGGTCCAGCTCCGGGCAGATGGCCAAGCGCTTCGAGATCGCCCGGGCCATCGGCCGTGGCGACAACCGCCTGTTCATTGCCGAAGGCAGCACCTTGCCAGGCCCGGGGTTCCCGCTGATCACCACGCCACTGTTCTACCAGGCCATTGCCCCGAAGCTTGCCGCCGCCACCCGCAATGCCCTGGAGCAGGCCGCCTCGCCCCAGGAATGGAACACCTACCTGCTGTCTTCGCCAGACTTCAACAACCGCTGAATCATTCCAGGAAGGCCGCCATGCCCTTGGCCCAGGAGTTGTCATGAATCGTCGTCAAGTGTTGCTGGCCGGCATGGCCGCTGCGCTCCTACCCAGCCTGAGTTTCTCCGCCCGGCTGTTCGCCGCCCCCGCCTCGGCCCCGCCTACCCTGCTGGTGTTCCTGCGCGGCGGTTATGACTGCAACAACCTGCTGGTGCCCTACACCAGTGATTTGTACTACGAGTCGCGGCCAACCCTGGCCATTGCTCGCCCCGATCCGCGTGACCCGCACAGCGCCATCGCCCTGGACAGCCACTGGGGCCTGAACCCGGTGTTGAAGGATTCGCTGTACCCGCTGTGGCAGCGCAAGCAGATCGCCTTTGTGCCGTTTGCCGGCACCGACGATCTGTCCCGCAGCCATTTCCAGACCCAGGACAATATCGAATCCGGCCAGCCGAGCCAGCAGCGCAGGCACTCTGCTTCCGGCTTCCTGGCGCGCCTGGCGCAGCAGGTACCCGGCAGCCAGCCAATTGCCTTCACCGACGCCCTGCCCCTGTGCTTCCAGGGCGGCCAGGACATTCCCAACCTGTCCCTGCGCGGTGCCGGCAAGGCCGCCTTCGACGAACGCCAGTCGGCCATCTTGTCCTCCATGTACCAGCACACCCCTCAAGCGGCAGCGGCCAGCGATGGCCTGGCCCTGCGCCGCAACGTCGCCAGGGACTTGCAGGATGAAATGCTCGCGGCCAATCGCGGCGCCGCCAATGCGCAGAATTTCGCCGCCCAGACCCGGCGCATGGCCAGCCTGATGCGCGAACAATATCGCTTGGGCTTTGTCGATGTCGGCGGCTGGGACACCCATATCAATCAGGGCAGCACCCAGGGCCAGTTGGCCAACAACCTGAGCAACCTCGGGCAGGGGCTGGCGGCCTTTGCCGAGGCCATGGGCGAACAGTGGAAGGACAGCCTGGTGATAGTGGTGTCGGAGTTCGGCCGGACCTTTCGCGAGAATGGCGCCAAGGGTACCGATCACGGCCACGGCACCGTGTATTGGGTCATGGGCGGACGGGTACAGGGCGGTCGCGTGGCGGGCGAGCAAGTGCCGGTCAACGCCCGGAACCTGCTGCAGGATCGCGACTATCCGGTACTCAACAACTACCGTGATCTGCTGGGCGGCCTGCTCCTCAACAGTTGGGGGCTGTCCGGCGCTCAGGTGCAGGCCGTGTTTCCCGGTTCCTGGCCCAATGCCCTGGGCCTGGTCTGAACAAGCGGCAAAAAAAAGAGCGATCCGCGGATCGCTCTTCAGGGTCACAACCTGCCTGAATGCCCGTGGCCTCGGTGGCCAAAGGGAAGCTGCTGTGACCATTGCCCCCTGTACAACACCCGGCTCCTACCGGGCGCCGATCTTTTTAACAGCCCGCGACTGTCAGTTGGCTGAACCAGGTCAAACCGCTCTCGACGCTCCCGAACCAGCCGCATCCGCAGCCAACCCTTGCCAAACCGAAGCAAACCCTGAACCATGCGCCGCCTTGTCCACGGAAGGCGCCCTGCCATGAAAAAACTCATCCTGCTGCTGGTCCTCGGCGTGCTGGTGGTCCTCAACGTCGGCTACTACACCGAGCTGGAAGAAGCCGAGACCCACACCCGCTGGTTTATCAAGAAGTCCCCGAGCCTGCGCCTGGAGTTCTTCAATATCCACGCCAACGACGGTGATTACCGGCGCGTGGAAAAGCTCACCAGCGAACAGCGGCAAATGATCATCGACTACTGCAAGTACCGCCTGGGCATCGAGACCCAGGTCACTACCCAGGCCGATGTGGAGCGCTGCGCGAAGCTCTGAGCGGCAGGCTTTGGTACCCGTCCCATTTTCGCGTCCACCGGGCTCGGCTAGAGTCGCAAGCACATTCCACACCATTGCGGGCCCGAGCACGTCTCCTCGGGCCCCGCAGTGCCCTGCGCCCTCTCCTGACTTCGGGGTGTTATGGTGGTCGGCTGCCCTGGATGCCGGGGCTCACTGGAGGAGCATCAGGCACAAGCCTGGTCGCGACGCTTGAGGAGGTCACTGAATAGCTATGTGCAACGCCAAAGATATTTACACCGCGGGTTGGATCCTGGTGGTCATGTCCGGGTTGGTGTCCCTGGTGATCCAGGTTTACCTGGGCTACTTCAAGATCGACGAGATGGTCAGGCACCTGGCCCGCTGCCGGGTCATCGCCATTCGCCTGCCGCTGTTGGGCAAGGACCCCTTGAGCCGCCTGTTCATGCTGGTGAGCATCGGTAGCCTGTTCGCCATGCCCCATCTCTTCCTGCGCAATGGCGGCATGGATGTGCGCGACTACAAGAACTTCCCCCTGGGCCTGAAATGGCTGATCAACCTGTTCCAGCTCTCCGCCCTGGCGGCGCTGATCGCCTTCCTGGTGCTGTGGTGGGTCAGCCGTCACCTCTAAGGCCTGAACTGCGGAGCGCCGGACAACGGCGCCCCGCTCCTTCACCCGGGTTCAGTCCGCCGCTTGCTGGCGCTGGAAATCCTCGCGGGTGATCTCGAAGAACCGGCTCGGCAAACCTTCGAACAAGGCATCGTGAGTAACCCGCAAACCAATCTTGCGCGCCACTGAAAGAGACGCGGCATTCTCGACATGGGCGTCGGCGATGACCCGCTGCACCTGCGGGTCGGCAAAGGCATGCTGGACAATCCGCCGCGCCGCCTCGGAGGCAATCCCCTTCCCCCAGGCCCGCCGCACCAGGCGCCAGCCCATCTCCAGCTCGGGCCCTACGGCATCGAAGGGAATGAACGAGACCCAACCCAGCAGCTCATCCGGAGCCGCCTTGGCAAAAATCGCCCAGTAGCCGCAACGCGGGCCGAAGTCCTGGGTCATGCGCGAACGCAGAAAGTCCCGGTGCCACTGGCCGCCGTCCCAGGTGCCCGGAATAAAGCGCGTGACCTCGGGGTCCTGGTCCATCTGCAGGCAGGCATCGAAGTGCTCCAGGGTGCGTGGGCGCAGCAACAGGCGAGGGGTTTCCAGGTGCAGGTTCATCCATGATCTCCAAGGGTGGTGGTCGCCCATGAAACAGCAGCCACCGGCAAAAGAAAACGCCTGGCAGAGAATAAGGTTTCCTGGAAATCACCCAGACCGTGGATTGCCTGACAGCGCCTATACACTTTCTGACGCACTTGTTCAGATAGCTCCGATTGAATGACATAAATTCGCAGATGAGAATCGCTTCCAAATAAAACGGAGGCTCTATCTCAATGTCCAGTCCTGCTCGTCCACAACCCTGGAAGTTGTGGTCCACCTCCCTCGGCCTGATGGCGCTCAGCGAAGCCAGCCTGGGAGCCACAGCCGAAGACACCGAACGCCGCCAGGCGGTGCCCGTCACCCTGGCCCCGACCCAGGTGCAGGGCGAACACCGGCCCGGCTACAAGCGCGATGTCTCCGACTCGGTGAAATTCACCGCACCGCTGCGGGAGACGCCAAAGTCGGTGACCATCATCACCGAGACGCTGATGCAGGAGCGCGCGGCATCGACCCTGGTGGACGCCCTGCGCACCACCCCGGGCATCACCTTCGGTGCCGGGGAAGGCGGCACGCCGCTGGGTGACAGGCCTTTTATCCGTGGCTTCGAGGCCAGCACCGACATCATGATCGACGGCATCCGCGACGTTGGCCGCATGACCCATGAAGCCTTCAACGTCGAGCAGATCGAAATCGTCAAAGGCCCGGGTTCGGTCTATTCCGGGCGCGGCTCCACTGGCGGTACCATCAACCTGGTGAGCAAGACCCCGAAGCAGGAAAGCTACGCCGCCGGCAGCCTGAGCCTGGGCAGCGATCAACTGCGCCGCACCACCCTCGACCTCAACCAGTACCTGCCGCAGCAGAACCTGGCCCTGCGCCTCAACGCCATGCAGCACGAAGCCGACACCCCGGGCCGGGATCAGGTCGAGGTGAGCCGCTGGGGCCTGGCGCCGAGCATTGCCTTCGGCGTGAACACCGACACCCGCGCCACCTTGAGCTACTACCACATGCAGACCGACGACATCCCCGACCAGGGGCACCCGGTATCGGCCATCAGCGGCAAGCCGGTGAAGGTCGATCGCGACAACTCCTATGGCTTTGCCAAGCGCGACTTCCGCAAGACCTCGGCCGACCTGGCCACCCTGCAACTGGAACATGACGTCAACGATCACCTGACCCTGCGCAACACCACCCGCCAGGGCCGCAGCATGCAGGACTACCTGATGAGCCGGCCGACCTTCGGCGCCGACCCGGCCAGCGTCAACAACGAGCTGGCCGGGGTGGTGCTGCGCGGCGCGGCGCGAGGGCGCAACGTGGTCAACAACTCACTGATCAACCAGAGCGACATCTTCGGCAAGTTCCACACCGGCAGCATCGGCCACAGCTACAGCGCGGGCCTGGAGTTCTCCCGCGAGCGCATCGAGGTGAAGAACCGCTATGCCCCGAAAAACAGCGAGACCGACCCGGCCGACCTGTATCACCCCAACCCCAAGGCCCCTTACGCTGCCGTACCACGGGGCAACGGCCAGCATGAGGTAACCCGGCACAACAACCGCGCACTCTATGTCATGGACACCCTGGCCCTGCACGAGCAATGGGACCTGAACCTGGGCACGCGCTTCGACAACTACCACGTACGCGACTCGGCGCAGAGCAACCGCAACAATATCTGGACCTACCAGGCCGGCCTGGTCTTCAAGCCCCTGCCCTACGGCAGCCTCTACCTGTCCTACGGCACCTCCTTCAACCCTTCGGGAGAAACCGCCGGGCAATCCGGTGGTGCCGATGGCGCCGCTGGCGGTCGGCTGATCAGCAACCTGGACCCGGAAAAGAGCCGCAGCCTGGAACTGGGCACCAAGTGGGACCTGCTCGATGAACGCCTGGCCTTGACCGCGGCGCTGTTCAAGACCGAGAAAAGCAATGCTCGCACCTACGACCCGATCAGCAACGAAGTGACCCTGGACGGCGAAGTCGAGGTCAAGGGCTTCGAGATGGGCGCCAGCGGGCACCTCAATGACCGCTGGGAAGTCATGGCCGGCTACACCTACCTGGATGCCCGCACGGTGAAGTACGCCTCCGGCAAGAACACCCGGTTCGACGGCAACCGCGCCAAGTTCATCGCCGCCAACAGCGGTTCGCTGTGGAACACCTACCTGCTCACTGACCGCCTGAAAGTCGGCGCCGGGGCCAACTACGTAGGCAAGCGCTACACCAACGATGCCAACAGCCGCAGCCTGGATGCCTACTGGCGCTACGACGCGATGCTGGCCTACCGGGTCAACAGCAACCTGGACCTGCAGCTCAACGTCCTCAACCTGACCGACCAGACCTACTACGACGCCTCCCACGTGGGGATGTTCGCCATCGTCGCTCCAGGCCGCTCCGCCGAACTGGCGGCCAGCCTGCGCTTCTGATCGGCCCCGGCGAGCCGGCTGCTACCACCGCAGCCGGCTCGCGGTGTCTAGAGCAAGCGCCGAATTTCCTCCAGCAACTCCCGCGGCACCTGTACCCCTTGCGCCAGGCTCCGCGCCCGCGCCTCGAAACGTCGCTGGGACGGCAACCGCGCGCCCTGCCGGGCGATCCCCCCGAACAACCGTTCCGCCCGCTCCAGCCCCGCCTGATAACCCTGCCCCAGAAACACCTTGGGGTCGAAGGCCAGCACCAGCTCGCCATGACAAGGCGTGGCCCCAACCCCCTCGTCAAAGGCCATGGATTCGACACTGGTCAGGTCACCGATCAGCGCCCCGGCCAGCAGTTCGATCATCGCCGCCAGGGCCGAGCCCTTGTGCCCGCCAAAGGTCTGCATGGCGCCTTGCAGTGCAGCCCGGGGGTCAGTGGTGGGCTGGCCCTCAGCATCGATCGCCCAATGCTCGGGAATCGGCGTACCCTGGCGCGCATGCAGCTCGATATCGCCCCGGGCAATGGCGCTGGTGGCGAAGTCGAAGACAAAGGGCTGGCCCTGCGGCCGAGGCCAGGCGAATGCCAGGGGGTTGGTGCCGAACACCGGGTGCCGGCCACCATGGGGCGCCACCCAGCTGTGGCTGGGGTTCATCGCCAGGCCCACCAGGCCCTTGGCGGCAATCGCCTCGACCTCGGGCCACAGCGCGGAAAAGTGGAAGCAGCGCTTGATCACCATCGCCGCCAGCCCCTGGCCCCGGGCCTTTTCCGCCAGCACCGGCAAGCCGCTGTAGAACCCCTGCAGGGAGTAGCCGTAATGCGCGTCCACCTCCAGTATTCCGGGGGAAACATGCCGCAGGCTGGGCTCGGCCCGAGGGTCGATCTTGCCCTCGCGCACCGAGCGCACGCAGCCCAGCAAGCGGTACAGGCCATGGGAGTGACACTCGTCGCGCTGGCCCTGGGTGATGACCTCGGCGATGGCCCGGGCATGGGCATCGGACAGGCCATGCCGGGTCAGGACCTGGAACGACAGCTTGTGCACTTCGTCCAGTGACAGGGTGATGGAAGTGGACATGGATAAGCCTCTTTATCAGGTGCAGGAATCACTCCTGTGGATGGCTGAAACACTACTCACGGCAGAGTACGGGCCCTTCAGCTCGGCCCCCAGCCGTCGATGGTTTGCGGGATGTGCAACGGATTGCCGTCGCGCAGTTCCTCGGGCAACAGCGCCTCGGGCAGGTCCTGGTAGCACACCGGACGCAGGAAACGCTGGATCGCCAGGCTGCCCACCGAGGTGCTGCGGCTGTCGCAAGTGGCCGGAAACGGCCCGCCATGGACCATGGCATGAGCCACCTCGACGCCGGTGCCAAAACCATTCACCAACAGGCGCCCGGCCTTGCGCTCCAACAACGGCAGCAGTTGCCGGGCCAGGGGCAGATCAGCGTCCCCCAGGTGCAGGGCCAGGGTCAGTTGGCCGTCCAGCCCACGCAGCAACAGCTCGAGGATTTCGCGGTCCGGACAACGGACGATCAGCGCCGCCGCACCGAAGACTTCCTCGTGCAAATCGGGAGCCTGCATAAAGGCCGCCGCCGAGGTGGCGAACAGCGCGCTCTGGGCCTGATTGCCCGCCCCAGGCCGGCCTCGAGCCAAGGTCTCGACCCGCGGATGGGCCGCCAGGGCGGCAACCCCCTGGCCATAGCGGCGGCCAATCTCCGGGGTCAGCATGGTCTGCGCCGCCGCCTGCCCCAGGGCCGTGGCGGCGGCACGCTCGAAGCGCTGCAAGGCCGCGCCGTCCACAGCCAGGATCAGCCCCGGATTGGTACAGAACTGCCCGGCGCCCAGGGTCAGGGAAGCGATAAAGGCCTGGGCGATGGCTTCCGCCCGTTCCTCCAGGGCCCCGGGCAACAGCAGCACCGGGTTGATCGCACTCATCTCGGCATACACCGGAATCGGTTCGGCCCGCGCGGCGGCGATCCGCAGCAACGCCAGGCCGCCACTGCGCGAGCCGGTAAAGCCCACCGCCTTGATCCGCGGATCGGCCACCAGCCCCTGGCCGATGGCATGGCCGCTGTCGAACAGCAGGGCAAACACCCCTTCGGGCATGCCCTGGCTGTGCGCCGCCCGGACAATCGCCTGGGCCACCAGCTCCGAGGTTCCGGGGTGCGCCGGGTGCGCCTTGACGATCACCGGGCAACCCGCCGCCAGGGCCGAGGCGGTATCGCCGCCGGCCACGGAAAACGCCAGGGGAAAGTTCGACGCACCAAACACCGCCACCGGCCCCAGGCCGATGTGCCTGAGACGCAGATCGGCCCTGGGCAGGGGCTGGCGCGCCGGTTGCGCCGGGTCGATGCGCACCCCGAGAAAGCCCCCCTCAGAGATCAGCTCGGCGAACCGCCGCAACTGGCCAACGGTGCGCCCACGCTCGTTTTCCAGGCGCCCCCGGGGCAAGCCGGTTTCCAGCTGGCAGCGCTCGATCAGCTCATCCCCCAGTTGCAGGATGTTGTCGGCAATGTTCAGCAAAAAGGCCGCCCGCTGTGCCAGCGGCAATTGCCGATAAGGCTCGAACGCGGCCTGGGCCAGGGCACAGGCCCGCTGCAGATCGGCACTACTGGCGCCACCGAATGCCGGCTGCAAGACCTCGCCGCTGGCTGCATCGATGCCATACAACCGGCCCTGGCTGCCGAACAGCCCCCGGCCACCGATCAGCATCCGTCCACTAAGGCTCATGAATCATCTCCCCTGCGGCAATCGCGCTCGGCTCTTCCACCTCGTCGCCATCGAGCACCAGCTTGGCGCTGCTGACCCCGGTATGGGCGCCCCAGTAGTAGATGCACAGGGCCATGCCACTGACGCTCAAGGTGTCGTAGGGATGCGCCAGCGCGCCAATGCCGCCAAAGCTGCCTAGGTAGGAAATACCGATGGTCAGGGCATAGAAGGCGATCAGCCACAGCGACGAGCGCACCTGTTGCCCCAGGCTCAGGTGCGCGGTGGGCACCAGGCGCTTGCACAGCAGGTAGATCACGAACATCAGGATTTGCAGCCCCAGCAGCCAGGACACCGTGCTCCAGCCGGACCAGTAGACAATCAGCGCGGCAATCACGAAGGACAGCGGCCCGAGCACGGCAAAGGCACTGACCCGGAATGGCCGCACCAGCTGCGGCGCGCTCTTGCGCAGCGCCGCGACACTGATCGGCGCCACCGCATAGCTCAGCACCAGCGCCGCCGAAACCACGTTAATCAGGGCTTCCCAGGAGGGGAACGGCAAGGTCCAGAACACCGACAGGCCGAAGGTCAGCCACAGGGCCGGACGCGGAATGCCGGAAGCCTCGTCGATCCGCGTGAACACCTTGAAGAAGGTCCCGGTACGGGCCCAGCCATAGACCACCCGGGGCGTGGCGTTCATGTAGATGTTGCCGCAGCCGCTGGGGGAGATCACCGCATCGGCCACCACCAGGTAGGCCAGCCAGCCGACCCCCAGGGTCAGGGCGATATCCCGGTAGGGCAGGGAGAATTCCTTGCTGATGCCGCTCCAGCCGTTGGCCAGCATCTCGGTGGGAATGCTGCCCAGGAAGGCCAGTTGCAGCAGGCCGTAGATCAGGGTCGAGAGCAGCACCGAGAGAATCAGCGCAATGGGGATGGTGCGCTGCGGATTGCGCACCTCGCTGGCCACGGAAATGATCGGCGTCAGCCCCAGGTAGGCGAAGATGATGCCCCCCGCGGAAACCGCCATCTCGATCCCCGACAGGCCGAACGGGGCAAAGCCCTGGACATGGAAGTTCTCGGGCTTGAAGAAGATGAACAGCACCGCGATCACCAGCAGCGGCACGATGAACTTGAACAGGCTGATGAAGTTGTTGGATTTGGCGAAGGTCTTGACGCTGTAGTAGTTGAGCCAGAAGAACAGGCACAGCAAGCCGAACTGCACCAGCCAGCCGAGCAGGGTCGGATTGCTGGAGCCTGCCTGGGTCAGGCTCGGGAACCAGGCCGCGGCGTATTGCCGGGCCGCCACCACCTCGATCGCCACCAGGCTGGAAAAGGCGATCAGGGTGATGAAGCCCATCAGGTAGCCCAGCAGCGGGCCATGGGAAAACACCGGATAGCGCACCACCCCGCCGGCCCGTGGCAGGGCCGCCCCCAGCTCGCAGTAGACGATGCCCAGCAACAGCACGGCAAAGCCGCCCAGCAGCCAGGAAAAGATCCCCGCAGGCCCGGCGATCGCCGCCACATGGCTGGCGGCGAACAGCCAGCCGGAACCGAAGATTGCACCCAGACCGATAAAGGTCAGGTCCACCAGAGAGAGTTGTTGCTTGAATTTGCCTTTGCCTGACATGGGGCTGCGCCTTTTTTTAGGTTATTGGAATAGGCAGATCGAATGTCACGCCGACGGGGCCGTCCGACGCTTGCAGCACTGCACCTGTGGGTGCCTGGGCAGGGTTGGGAACCGGGCGTCCCCCGACGCCCGGCGCGACCTCAGAGGCCCACGTCCGGCAACTGCGGCCGCGTGGCCAGGGCCTTGGCGACAATCGCCTGGACTTCGGCCAGGGTTTCCCCCTGCAAGGCCAGGCGCGGCGGCCGGGTGATGGACGAACCGCGCCCTACCAGTTCCTCGCAGAGCTTGATGCACTGCACCAGGTCCGGCCGAGCGTCCAGGTGCAGCAGCGGCATGAACCAGCGATACAGCGCCAGGGCCTCGTCGAAACGCCGCTGCCGGGCCAGGCGGAACAGGGTCTCGCCCTCCCGGGGGAAGGCCACCGACATGCCCGAGACCCAGCCTTCGGCGCCCACTGCGACACTTTCCAGCACCACGTCATCGAGGCCGGCGAACAGCACGAAGCGATCGCCCACTGCATTGCGCAGGTCGATAAAGCGCCGGGTGTCGCCGGAGGAATCCTTGAAGCAAACGATGTTCTCGCAGTCTTGCAGGGCGATCAGCACCTCGGGGGTGACATCGTTGCGGTAGATCGGCGGGTTGTTATAGACCATCACCGGCAAGTCGGTGCCGGTGGCCACGGCGCGAAAATGCGCGGCGGTTTCATGGGGCTTGGCCGAGTACACCAGGGCCGGCATCACCATCACCCCGTCGGCGCCAGCCCTGGCCGCCTCGCGCACGGTGTTGCGGGCAAACTCGGTGGTGAACTCCGCCACCCCGGCAATCACCGGCACCCGGCCGCCAGCGGCGTCCTTGGCGACCTCGATCACCGCCAGCTTCTCGGCCGTGCTCAGGGAGGTGTTCTCGCCCACGGTGCCGCACACCACCAGGCCCGAGACCCCATCGTCCACCAGCTTGCGCATGACCTGGTGGGTGGCCTGGGCATCGAGGGAAAAGTCGGCTTTGAACTGGGTGGTCACGGCGGGAAACACACCGCTCCACTGGATGTTTCTACGGCTCATGCTCGGGTCCTTGTAGGAAGTGGCTGACACTGACCAGAGTCGCCCTTTATCCCCGCCGCAGCTTGAAGCTTTTCACCCCGGGAAGAGACGAAATCGGCACATTGGCCACCCTGTGCCGATTTCGTCATTCGCACCGGCGAAAACCCACAAGCCGTGGCATCCACTGCGCGCCACTCTGTAGCGCCCTGCCCTTCAAGGTGCCGCCATGAACACAATCACCGTGATCGATTCCCATACCGGAGGCGAACCCACGCGCCTGGTCATCGACGGTTTTCCCGACCTGGGCCGGGGCTCCATGGCCGACCGCCTGGAACTGCTCCGGCGCGAGCACGACCACTGGCGCCGCGCCTGCGTGCTCGAACCCCGAGGCAGCGATGTGCTGGTGGGCGCCCTGCTGTGCCAGCCCCAGGCCAGCGATGCCTGTGCCGGGGTGATCTTCTTCAACAACAGTGGCTACCTGGGCATGTGCGGCCACGGCATCATCGGCCTGGTGCGCTCGCTTCACCACCTGGGTCGCATCGGCTGCGGCGTGCATCGCATCGAGACCCCGGTGGGCACGGTGACAGCCACCCTGCACGACGACCTTTCGGTGAGCGTGCGCAACGTCGAGGCCTATCGCTATCGCGCCCAGGTGGCGCTGCCAGTACCGGGGCACGGCACACTGCACGGCGATATCGCCTGGGGCGGCAACTGGTTCTTCCTGATCAGCGAGCACGGCCAGCGCATCGCCCTGGATAACGTCGAGGCCCTGACCCACTTCAGCTGGAGCGTGCGCCAAGCCCTGGAAAGCGCCGGCATCACCGGCACCGGGGGCGCGCTCATCGACCATATCGAGCTGTTCGCCGACGACCCGCACGCCGACAGCCGCAACTTCGTGCTCTGCCCGGGCAAGGCCTACGACCGCTCGCCCTGCGGCACCGGCACCAGCGCCAAGCTGGCCTGCCTGGCGGCGGACGGCAAGCTCGCCCCGGGCCAGGTCTGGCGCCAGGCCAGCGTTATCGGCAGCCAGTTCAGCGCTCACTACGAACTGGCCGGCGAGCGGATCATCCCCATCCTGCGCGGCAGCGCCCATATCAGCGCTGAAGCCACCCTGCTGCTGGACAGCAGCGACCCCTTCGCCTGGGGCATAGATTCATGAAGCCAGAGGCTGGGGCCGACGTGCTGGTGGTGGGTGCCGGGATCATCGGCGCCGCCTGCGCCCATGAGCTGGCGCGCCGCGGCCTGCGGGTGCAGGTGCTGGACGACGGCCATGGCGGCGCCACCGCGGCCGGCATGGGGCACCTGGTGGCGATGGACGACAACCCCGCGGAACTGGCCCTGAGTCACTACTCCATCGGCCTCTGGCGGCAGTTGCGCGAACACCTGCCCGAGGCCTGTGCCTACCGCAATTGCGGCACCCTGTGGCTGGCCGCCAACCCGGACGAAATGGACCTGGCGCGAGCCAAGCAGCACAACCTGGCGGTGCACGGCGTGGCCGGCGAACTGCTCGACGGCGCGACGCTGGCGGCCCTGGAACCTATGCTGCGGCCGAACCTGGGCGGTGCCCTGAAAATCCCCGGGGACGGCATTCTCTATGCCCCGGCCACTGCCCGCTGGCTGCTTGCCGAGAATGCCCTGATCAGCCACCGGAACGCCCGGGTGCGACACCTGGCCAGCGACCGCCTGGAACTCGACGACGGCCGTACCCTGCGCGCGCAACAGGTACTGCTGGCCAGCGGCCTGGGCGCCCGGGAATTGCTGCCCGAGCTGCCCCTGCGGGCGAAAAAGGGCCACCTGCTGATCACCGATCGCTATCCGCAGCGGGTCAGCCATCAGTTGGTGGAACTGGGCTATGCCGCCAGCGCCCACGCCAACCACGGCACCTCGCTGGCCTTCAATGTCCAGCCCAGGCCCACCGGCCAGTTGCTGATAGGGTCGTCGCGGCAGTTCGATACCTTGGAGCCCCAGGTCGAAACCGCGGTGCTGGCGCCCATGTTGCGCCGCGCAGTGGAGTATCTGCCGGAGCTGGCGCAGCTCAACGGCATCCGCGCCTGGACCGGCTTTCGCGCCGCCACCCCGGACGGCCTGCCGATCCTCGGCGAGCACCCGCAACAGCCGGGGCTGTGGCTGGCAGTCGGGCATGAGGGCCTGGGCGTGACCACCGCCCCCGGCAGCGCGCGGCTGCTGGTGGACCTGATGCTCGGCGAGCGCCCGGCCATCGACCCGCAGCCCTACCAACCCGGGCGTTTCCCCGGTTTGCAGAGAAGCCCGGCATGATCATCTACCTCGACCGCCAGCCCCTTCAGGTCCGCAGCGGCATCACTGTGGCCGCCGCCGTGGCCGCCAGCGGCGAGCCGCGCACCCGCACCTCCTGCAGTGGCCAGCCGCGATCGCCCTTGTGCGGCATGGGCATCTGCCAGGAGTGCCGGATGACCATCGATGGCCGCCGCCAACTGGCCTGCCAGACCCTGTGCCAGGACGGCATGCAGGTGGAGCGCGGCCCATGAGCCAACAATCGCTGCACTATCAGCTGGTGATTGTCGGCAGCGGCCCGGCCGGGCTGGCCGCTGCCCGGGCCGCCAGCCACAGCGCCCGCTCGATCCTGCTGATCGACGACAACCCGCGCCCCGGCGGGCAGATCTGGCGCCACGGTCCCGGGCACCCGCCCACGGCGGCCCTGAGCCAGGCCCTGGAGGTTCTCCGCCACCCGGCCGTGCGCTACCTCAGTGGCACGCGCATCCTCGGTGCTCTGGGCCCGCAATGCCTGCTGCTGGAAGATGACCGGCATGCCTGGCAGCTGCACTTCGAACAACTGATCCTGTGCTGCGGCGCCCAGGAACTGCTGCTGCCCTTTCCCGGCTGGACCCTGCCCGGGGTCACCGGCGCCGGTGGTCTGCAGGCCCTGCTGAAGAACGGCTTGCAGGTCAGCGGCAAATCCCTGGTGATCGCCGGCAGCGGCCCCCTGCTGCTGGCCAGCGCCGCCAGCGCGCGCCAGGCCGGGGCACGGGTGCTGCGGGTGCTGGAACAGGCACCGCTGAGCTCGCTGCTGGGGTTCGCCGGGCAGCTCTGGCGCTGGCCCGACAAGCTGGCCCAGGCCCTGCAACTGGCGACCACCGCCTACCGCTGCAATGCCCATGTGCTGGAGGCCCTGGGCCAACAGCAGGTGGAAGCGGTGCGTATCCGCCAGGGCCGGCGCACCGAGGAAATTCCCTGCGACCTGCTGGCCTGCGGCTTTGGCCTGGTGCCCAACAGCCGCCTGGCCAACCACCTGGGTTGCCGCCTGGAGCACGGCGCCATCGTCGTCGACTCAGAGCAGCGCAGCAGCCTGCCCCAGGTCTATGCCGCGGGCGAATGCACGGGCATTGGCGGCCGTGAGCTGGCCGAGATCGAAGGGCAAATTGCCGGCTTCGCCGCCAGCGGGCAACTGCAACGGGCCAGCGCGCTGATCCGTCAGCGCCGCCACTGGCAGGGTTTCGCCGCCCGCCTGCAGCGGCATTTCGAGCTGCAAGCGTCCGTGCTGCAACTGGCTCGGGCCGATACCCTGCTGTGCCGCTGCGAAGATGTCGCCTACGGCGCCGTGGCCAGCGCCGCCAACTGGACCACGGCCAAGCTGCAGCAGCGTTGCGGCATGGGTGCCTGCCAGGGGCGGGTCTGCGCCAACGCCGCGCAACGCCTGTTCGGCTGGGAACCGGCGCCACCGCGCCTGCCGCTGGTGCCGGCGCGAATCGCCAGCCTGATGCTCGACGGCGCCCCGCCTGACACCGCAGACTGACCCCAGCGTTCGCCCGCACGGCGCGGTTACGCCGATTAGCTTCATCATCCCCCAAGCCCCCGCAGAGAGAGGCCGACGATGATCAATAGCGCACAGTTGCACCACTTGCCCAGGGTCTTGGCCGCCCAGTTCCCCGGTGACCTCGACGGCCTGCTAGCCAACATGGCGCCCCTCGCGCCGCTGCTGGACTGCATTCCCAGTGCAGTGTTCTTTATCAAGGACCTGCAGGCACGCTACCTGATCGCCAACCTGACCCTGGCCCAGCGCTGTGGCTTCAAGAGCGTGCGGCCGCTGCTGGGCAAAACCTCCGCCGAGGTCTTTCCGGCGCTGCTGGGCCCGGTCTACACCGAGCAGGACCAGCGCGTGCTACGCCAGGGCATCAGCATCAAGGGCCAGCTGGAATTGCACCTGTACGGCAGCCGCGAACCGGGCTGGTGCCTGACCCACAAACTGCCGTTGTACGGCGGCGACGGGCAGATCATCGGCATGGCCGGCATCTCCCTCGACCTGCAGGCCGCCCACGACACCCACCCGGCCTATGAACGCCTGGCCGCAGTGGACCGGCATATTCGCGAGCACTACAACGAGGCCATCCGCCTGGAGGACCTGACCCGCATCGCTCATCTGTCCACGGCCCAGCTGGAACGCTACTGCAAGCGCATCTTCCACCTCACCCCACGCCAGATGATCCACAAGGCACGCCTGGAACAGGCCTCGCGGCTGCTGCTGACCCAGGAGCCGATCACCGAGGTGGCGCTGCAATGCGGCTACACCGATCACAGCGCCTTCAGCCGCCAGTTCAAGGCGCTGACCGGGCTCAGCCCGAGCCAGTTCCGGCAGAACGCCTCGGCCTAGGCAGGCTCACTCCTGGCAGCCGGCTCAGGCCTGACAAAAGGTGCGGTAGTCAAACAGTGCGGTGAAGCCGATCTTGCGGTAGATCGACAGCCCTTCGAGGGAGGCCTCCAGAACGCAGAGCTGCGCTCCCTGGCCCTGGGCAGAACTCAGCGCGGCCTGGATCAGGGTCGTGGCATAACCCCGGCCCTGGCAGCCCTGCACCGTGCCGATATCATCCAGGCGCGCCACCCCGGGGCCCAGGGACAGGGTCAGGGCGCTCACCGGGCGCTGCTCGACATACAGGGTGAAATGCCGCAACGCTCGACCGGCCTGCAGCGCGGCCCGATGCCGCGCCAGGTACTGCTCTATCCCTCCCCCCGCCGACTCGAAGGCACTCTCCACCGGCAGCCCCCAATCCTCCAGGCGCTGATCGGTGCAGCGCACATCGGCCAAGGGCGTCGGCACCGCGGCATGGCTCTGCAGATCGAGGAACATGCAAGTGGTCTTGTCCGCCACCAGCAACTGCCGCTCCTGCAACAACGGGCTGACCCGCACCACCTGACTCTCCGGCACCACCACGCAGAACGGCATCCCGGTGCGTTGCAGGAACGCCACACCCTCGGCCAGTGGCTCGGCGTAGTCGCCAGCACTGTCGCGCAGCATCAACAGATTTAGGCTGCTGGCCTCGACCCCGGTGCAATAGGCACTCAAATCACGGCCAAAACGGCGGTAGAACTGGGAAATGGAAACGAAGAAATAGTCTTCTGCCTGGTGATACCGCTCGATCAGCGAAGCGCTGGGTGCCTGCGCCATATACGGCCTCCTTGAACTTCAGGGCATCCTGCGGGACGCCCGACCCCGGCCACGTTAAGCCCGGGATCGCCGAGGTTCCAGCACAATCCTGTTTAATTCTGCGAAGCAATGTACCGCTCTGTAAGCAACCCGCCCCTACCGCAAGAAACCACTGTGGCGAGGGAGCTCGCTCCCTCGCCACAGCATCAAGGACCTTAGGCGTAGTAGCCCACGGTTTGCTTCAACTGCTCGGAGTATTCGTAAATCTCGTCGACAGAACCGATCGGATGCCGAGTCTCGACCTTGTCCTGATCGAAAATGCCGATGTACTTCTGGGCTCGATTGAAATGCAGGCGGCAAATGGGCTTGCGATTGTTATCGTCGAGCAAAATACCGAAATAGCTCTGGGTATCGCGCTGGACGATACGCTTGGCATCGACCACCGAACGCACCACCGCGCGCACAATGTGATACCCCTCGATCTCTTCCAGTGTGGTGAATATCTTGTCGTCCTGATCCTCCTTCTCGGGAGACTCCGAATCATCGTTGATCGCTGTCGGATGCTGATTGACCAGTACCTGACTGGCACCGCTCATGGCCGACTTGAGACGATCATTGATCTGGTCATTGAGAAACTGCCCGATCGCCTTACGAGTCAGCTCATAAAACTGATCCCGTACCTTCTGGGTAATCACCCCCTCATAGACTCGAGAGGCAAACACCTTCACAAAGTCGTCATCCGGTTTGCTGACCTGGGAGGCGATTACCTTCTTGATCTGGCTGAGGTATTTCAACTCACCTGCAGCACTCAGAACCGAGTCGACGTCAAATGCCGACTTGGTCAACTTGATCAACTCCGGAACCGAGTACTCGTCAATATCCAACAGATCGAGCTCAAGGAAAGGCTTCTCATCCATCTTGTTCGGCGCATCCAGGTCGGTGAAGAACTTGTAGACCTGGCCATTGGTGAGAATGGAAATCCGTGCGCTGGTGACATGAAAGTAACGGAACAACTGAGACGCATGATTGAGATGCAGTGGCTCACCGATTTTCTTGCACTCGATCAGCATCTGCACCTCACCGTCCTTGACGATCGCGTAATCGATTTTCTCGCCTTTCTTGGTCCCCACGTCGCAGATGAACTCCGGGGTTACCTCCATAGGATCGAAAACGTCATATCCCAGGACCGTGCTGATGAAGGGCATGACGAAAGCATTTTTCGTCGCCTCTTCAGTTTGGATGGCCGCTCCTTGCAAACGCACCTTGGCAGCGAGACTGGTTAGTTTTTCGAGAAATTCCATGGGTGACCTCTGACTGATTCCGATCCGTGAAAAACGCGTACTGGCACTTTGAACGCCATTGATACTAGTCACAAACGGTCACAAAGAAAGGTCATGCCCAAACAACGCGGAGGGTTCGGCCCGTCATGGCAGAGGCCGGAACCTGTATTTGCCAGGGGGGCGTAGCGAGGGAGCTCGCTCCCGCTGGGCCGCAACGCGGCCCCCAGAATCGGTCGTCGAGCTTAGCCAAGCACAGGTTGCAATGGCTGCCGCGAGCCCTCAGCCGTCCAGGCGTCCGGCCTGCAGGGCCCTGGCCATCTGCAAGTGCTGCTCCAGCTTGGGCAGGGTTTCCTCGGCAAAGGCCTTGAACTCCGGCAGCTCGCTGGCTTGCGCCTGTTGCCGGATTTGCTGGATGGCCGCTGCGCTGGCCTGGATCTGGCTGGCGGCGTAAGCGCGATCGAAATCCGCGCCCCGGGCCAGTTGCGGCATGCGCGCTCTGGCTTGCGCCAGCAAGCGTTCCCGAGGCGTCACCGGCAGGCCCAGGCGCTTGGCGATCCTGGCCAGGTGCTGATTGGCCGTGGTGCGGTCGTTGATCACCTGGATGCTGAATTCCTTGACCGCCTGCGACGAGGTCTGCTGGTGCGCCAGGCGGCTGGTCTCGATATCGGCCATGCCCTTGGCCGAGGCATCGTCGATAAAGGCTGCTGGGGACTGGGCCAGGGCGTTGCCGGCGCCCAGGCCCAGCAGCAGCGCCAGGCCGGCGCGGCCGATGACAGTGGCCAGTGGGTTCATAGAGGTTTCTCCCATTGCAAGTGAGTCCGGCGAGAGCCGCAGCTTCCGCCTGCATAGGGAAACCCCAGGGCCGCAAAGGTTTAGAAAAACCACCGCCAGCACGACGAACGGGCCGTCGCTGGCCCCGGGACTCAAGCGTTGGAGGGACTTCTACGGGCCCGCTTGGCGGCGTACATGGCCTCGTCGGCGTGCTTGAACAATTGCTGCTCCTCCAGGCCGTGCTCGGGGTACAGGCCAATGCCGATGCTCGGCATGATGCTCAACGAATGGCCGTCCAGGCGCAGCGGCTCGCCCAGTGCTGCGCGGATCTTGTCTGCCACGCGCTGGGCATCCTCGGTGTGCTGCACGTTCTCCAGCAAGATCACGAACTCGTCGCCGCCGATGCGCGCCACGGTGTCGCTTTCCCGCACGCTGCCCTTGAGACGGTTGGCCACCGCCTGCAGCAGCATGTCGCCCACCGCGTGCCCGCAGGTATCGTTGACCTCCTTGAACTTGTCCAGGTCGACATACAACAACGCCATGCGCCCCGACTCGCGCCGGGCCCGGGCCAGCGCCGAACGCAGGCGCTCGCGCAACAGCTCACGGTTGGGCAGATGGGTCAGCTGGTCGTATTCGGCCATATAGTGCAGCCGCGCATGCAACTGCTTGCGCTCGATGGCGGTGGCCAGCTGCGCACTGACGTACTGCAGCAGTTCCTGGTCCTGTTCGCTGTAGCCCAGGGCCCCCGGCGCACTCTTGACCATCAGCACGCCGATGGTGCCCTTCTGCGAATTGAGCGGCACCCCCAGCCAGCAGCGCGGTCCCTGGAGCGCCGCGAACTCGCTCCAGATCGCCTGGTTCACCGGGCACTCGGGCGCCAGCAACAAGGGTTGGCCCCGTTGCAGCACCTCGACGCAAAAGCGTTCGATCAGGGTGCCGGACTGCTCCGGGCTGCCTTCGCAATCATCCACATGGTAGGGAAAGCTCAGGCTGTTGCTGCGCTCGTCGTACAGCGCCAGGGAACAGTTCAGGGCCGGCAGCCACTCGCCGATGATCCGGTGCACATGCTTGAACAGTGCCAGCAGGTCCTCGGTGGCATGGGCCGCTTCGGAAATGGCATACAGTGCCGCCTGGCGGGATTCGGCCTGCTTGCGCTCGGTGATGTCGCGGGCCACGGCGATGCGCAACTGGTCGACCTCCGACCAGCGCGCCGACCAGAGGATGTGCGCCACTCGCCCATCCTTGCGCAGGTAGCGGTTCTCGAAATTCGGCTTGGGCACCCCGCCCATGATTTCCCGGGCGGCTTGCAGGGTGCGTTCGCGGTCGGCCGGGTGCACCAGGTCGATCATCGGGCGACCGATCAGCTCGTCGGCGGTATAGCCGAAGACCCGCTCGCAGGCAGCGCTGACGAAGACGAAGCGACCCTGCTCATCCACTGCGCACACGGCGTCCAGGAGCAGATCGATAAAACTGGCCAGAGGCGCGGAGTACTTGCTTGCCATCAGAGAGAGCTGCTACCCATGAAAAATGCCTTGAGTACCCATCCCTGAGCCCGATCCGGCGACCTCGGCCACCGGTTGCACACCGTCGCGATCCGCGCGGCGCTTACCCCTTGTTGTTGCCGACCAGCCCCGGTACCGAATGCAGCAGGGCATTGATCGCGAAACCGATGAACATCACCCCGCACACCCGGGTGATCGCCAGCTCGTGGCGCTGATACCAGTTGCGCACCTGACGCGCGCCAACAACGCCGATGAGAATAGCGTATGCCGCCACCCCGCCAAGGAAACTCAAGCCGATCAGCCCGGGCAACATCGACCAGCTGAGCAGCTCGGCACGGTTGGACAGCAGCGCGGTGAAGGTCGCCACCGCCACCGGGTAGGCCTTGGGATTGGTCAGGCCGAACAGCACGCCGTGCCAGAACGGGTTGCGCGCCGGGCCCTGGGGCAGGTCGCCGTTGCTGCCGCGACTGCGGATCGCCCGCAGCCCCAGCCAGAACAGGTACAGGCCACTGAGCAGGCCAAGGATGTTGAAGGCCTCACTGCCGATCACCCGGGCACCGACAATCGCGATCAGCGCGGTGCTGCACCAGACCACGTCGCCCAGCATATGCCCGCAGAGAAACCCGGCGCCGGCCTGACGACCACGGGCCGCACCAATACCGAACACCGCCAGGACCCCGGGCCCCGGGGTGATGGCGTAAATGAAACCCGAGGCGATAACGGCCAGCCACAGCGATGAGGTCATCAGGCAACTCCAGGACGATGTACCTCGGACAACCGCCAGGCACAGGAAAATTCTGACGGATTCTGCCCGATCCGATCCCCCGTCCACCAGCGACTTTCGTCAGTTGTGGAACAGCTCGCAGCGGCTCAATCCGGGGAGTGGAAGCGCATCCCCCCATAGGGACGCTGGCGACAGGCCAGTAATCGCGAGGCCAGGTCGCCGACATGGGCTTCGAGGCGGTGCCCGTCGGGGTCGAGAAAATACAGCGAATCGCCTTCGCTGCGGTTGTCCCGCCATTCGCCCACCCCGGCCTCGCGCAGGCGCTGGACGAAGGCGGCAAAATCGCCACGGCCGATGCTGAAGGCGTAATGGGTGTAGTCGGCCTGCACCGGTGCCTGGCGCTGTGGGTCCAGGGACAGGCACAGCCACAAGCCCGGCAGCGACAGGTAGGCCCCGGCATCCCAGCTGGCCTCCAGGCGCAGTTGCAGCAGCGAGTGATAGAAATCCAGGCTGCGGGGCAGATCGCTGACCGCCAGGGTCAGGTGGTTGAGGCCGGTCAGCATGCTTCAGGCTCCTTTCAGCGACTTGGGCAGGGGGTAACGCCGACCGTCGTAGTGCAACGTCACCGCACTGTTGTTCGGTGCCAGCTCGCGACTGTCACAGCCCTCGGGGCCCTTGAAATGCTCGGTGCGCACTTCCCGGGTGCGCACAATCAGGTCGGCGAATCCCTGGCCCTGGCCGCGACCGATCTCCAGGGTCCGATGCAGGCTCCGGGAATGGCCGACGCACTCGCCGCCCCAACCGAACTCGCCGGCGCGTTCATCCACCAGCAAGCCCTCGAGCAACACCAGCACTTCCTTGTCGCGCTGGCGGTACAGGTTGAGCACGGTCTTTTCATAGGGAATGGCGCTGGAGCTGTGCTGATATTGCACCCGCAGGCCGAAGGCCCACTGCTCCTGGTTCAAGCGATAACGCGCGGTATCGATCTGCAATCCCTGCAGGGCCACGGCATCGGAAAACAGCGCCGAATCCTGGTAGTTGCTGGCCAGGGTCCAGCCGTTCTCGATGTCTTGCAACGACACATCCAGGCTGTAGCTGTCGACGCCATCGGCACGGCTCCCGGGCATCGGCGTGGCCCGGGCGCTGATGCTCAACTCAGGTTGCGCCGGCCAGGCTTTGCAGACGTAAAGTTCCCCGGGGATGGCCGTAGGGTTATCGCACAGGGCCAGGGCCGGGGCGGCAAGGCCCAGCGACAACCCCAGGCCGCCCAGCAGCGCGACCAGGAGAGAGGGACGAATCATGCACGCATCCTTGTGACGAGGCGGGATCAGGGCCGCAACTATCCTCTGCATCGCCCAGGCTTTCAACGCTGCTATGCCTTGCCGGTGCTCGGGCGAAACGGCTCTTGGCCAAGCAGCAGTCCGAGCCTGACCAATGGCCTGTCCCGAGCCAACGCATGACGAGGTAGTATGTTGTATTACACATCACTACAGCGAGCTAACCATGTCTGTCATGTCCCTGCGCTTGCCCGATGAACTCGCAGCAACCCTCACCCTGCTGGCGAAGGCCACCGGACGCAGCAAATCCTTTCTGGCGGTGGACGCGCTGCGCGAATACCTGGCCCGGGAAGCCTGGCAAATCGAGGAAATACAGAAGGCACTGCAAGAGGCCGATGCCGGAGATTTCGCCAGCGCTGAAGACGTCGCGGCGGTCACCGACAAATGGCTGAACCATGCAGGTTGAATGGCTGCGTACAGCCCTGAAAAACCTTGATGAGCAAGCGCGCTACCTGGCGCAGGACAACCCCCGGGCGGCAGGGGATTTCGTCAGGGCGATACTGGCCAGTGTCGAACAACTGGCGCAGTTTCCCGCCAGTGGCCGCGTAGGTCGCCTGCCCGGCACCCGGGAATGGCCGGTGCCCGGGCAGCCTTACCTGATCCCTTACCGAGTGCGTGGCCAGCGGCTGCAGATCTTGCGTATATTCCACACCCGCCGCCAGCCCCCGCAGGGTGGGTGATGCCTAGCGGCCTGTGGCTCAGAAGGCGTTGCGGAAAATCTCCTCGATCTGCCGCTGCTCCGCCGGGCGCGGGTTGGTGAAACCGCAGGCGTCCTTCAGGGCATTGGCCGCCAGCACCGGGATGTCCTGCAACTTGGCTCCCAGCTCACGCAGCCCGGCGGGAATCTCCACATCCCGAGCCAGGGCACGAATCGCCGCGATCGCCGCCTGGGCCCCCTCTTCCGGGCTGAAACCACGGATATCCGCCCCCAGGGCGTGGGCCACGTCGGTCAGGCGCTGGGCGCAGACACTGGCGTTGAAGCTCTGCACATGGGGCAGCAACACGGCGTTGCACACGCCATGGGGCAGGTCATAGAAACCGCCCAGCTGGTGAGCCATGGCATGCACATAGCCCAAGGAAGCGTTGTTGAACGCCATGCCGGCGAGGAACTGGGCGTAGGCCATGTTCTCCCGCGCCACCAGATCCTGGCCGTCGTGCACCGCCTGGCGCAGATTGGCGCTGATCATCTCCATCGCTTTCAGCGCGCAGGCATCGGTGATCGGATTGGCAGCGGTAGAGACATAGGCCTCGATCGCATGCGTCAGGGCATCCATGCCGGTGGCCGCGGTCAGGCCCTTGGGCATGGCCGCCATCAGCGCCGGGTCGTTGACCGACAGCAACGGGGTGACGTTGCGATCGACAATGGCCATTTTCACGTGGCGCGACTCGTCGGTGATGATGCAGAAGCGGGTCATCTCGCTGGCGGTGCCGGCGGTGGTGTTGATGGCGATCAGCGGCAGTTGCGGCTTGCTTGAACGGTCGACTCCTTCGTAATCGCCGATCTGCCCGCCATTGGTGGCGCACAGGGCAATGCCCTTGGCGCAGTCATGGGGCGAACCGCCGCCCAGGGAAATCACGCAGTCGCACTGGGCCGCCTGCAACTGGGCCAGCCCCTGCTCGACATTGGTGATGCTCGGGTTGGGCTTGGCGCCGTCGAAGATCACCGAGTCGATGTCCTGCATGGCCAGTTTCTCGGCAATCATGCCGGCCACCCCAGCCTTGGCCAGGCCGCTGTCGGTGACGATCAGTGCCTTGCGAAAACCATGGTTGCGGATGGCGTTCATGGCCTCGTCCAGGCAGTCGATGCCCATGATGTTGACGGCGGGAATAAAGAAGGTGCTGCTCATCAGGAGGTCTCCAGGCGGATGCCGAATGCAGGGTGTCGATTCAGTGTTTGTCCAACAGGATCGACCCATAGGTCACGGGCGATCTTGATCTGGCTCAAGGGTCGGTCGTGATAAAGTCGCCGCCCTGTCCCCCTTCGCCTTGAGAGCCATGACCGCAATGACGGATTTCCAGGAATTTGACGCCGCCCTTGAAGACTGGAACGCCCTGGGCACAAGCCTGCCTTTTAGTGGCCTGCTGATCGGCAATGGCGCCAGTCGCGCCGTGTGGGAGGATTTCGCCTACGACTCGCTGTTCGAAAACGCCCGCACTGTGGAAGAAAAGCCCCTGGGCGCCTCCGAGCTCAGTGTGTTCGACGCCCTGCAAACCCGCAGCTTCGAACAGGTGCTGGGGGCCCTGAAGACCACCAGCCGGGTCAACAAGGCCCTGGCGGTCAGCTCGGCGGCGCCGCGCAACCGCTACTACGCCATCAAGGAAGCGCTGATCAACAGCGTGCACGCGCTGCATATCCCCTGGCGCCTGGTGCAGGCCCAGAGCCTGGCGACCATCAACCAGGAGCTGCGGCGCTACCCCACGGTGTTCACCAGCAACTACGACCTGCTCAACTACTGGGCGATACAACACGCCCCTGAAGGCCTCGACGACCTGTTCCAGGGTGCCGAACCGGCCTTCGACCTCGGCGCCGCGCGCACCTCACGGACCCGCATCCTCTACCTGCACGGCGGCCTGCACCTGGTGCGCAACCTGGATGGCAGCGCGCGCAAGATGACCTCCACCGAAGGCACCCTGCTGGGCAACTTCGCCATCAACAACACCCTGAAGACCCTGGACGACGTACCGCTGTTCGTCAGCGAAGGGCCGGTGGCGGAAAAGCTCAAGACCATCCGCAGCTCGGACTACCTGTCGTTCTGCTACCAGCAATTGCTCGATCACCAGGGTGCCCTGTGCATCTTCGGCCACAACCTCGGCCCCCAGGACCAGCACCTGGTGCAAGCGATTCGCCAATCGGCGAGCAGTACCCTGGCGATCTCCATCTACCCGCGCAGCGCGGCGTTTATCCAGCACCAGAAACGCCACTACGCCAAGCTGTTCGACGGCCTGGACCTGGAGCTGCGCTTCTTCGATGCCAAGACCCACGCCCTGGGCCAACCGGCGCTGGCGGTGCCGGTGGAGCGTTGATCACCCCCGGAGAATGAGCGCGCCCGGCGCTCACTCCTCGGCGCTGTGCACCACCACCAGCAACTGCGCCTGCTGATCCCCCAGGGAACGGATGCGGTGAGGCTTCTGCGCATTGAAATGCAGCGCATCGCCGCGGTTGAGAATCACCCGCTCGTTCATGAAGTCCACCTCCACCTGCCCCTCGTGGACAAACAGGAACTCCTCCCCCAGGTGCTCCTTGAAGGTCTTGTCGCTGAACTCCCTGGCCGGGTAGATGATGAACGGCAGCAGGTGGCGCTCGCTGACCTGATGGGCCAGCACCGCGTAACCCGGTACCTGGTCATTGGCCGCCAGCGACTGGCGCTCGTCACTGCGCACCAGGCTGTAGCTGTCGAGGCTGATGCTGTCCTCGGCGAACAGTTCCTCGACCTTGACGTTCAATGCCTTGGCCAGTTTCAGCGCTGCGGCGATCGATGGCGTGTTCAAGCCGCGCTCGACCTTCGACAGATAACTCTTGGTCATCGCGGATTTCTCGGCCAGCGCCTCCAGGCTCAAACCGAGTTTTTTTCTCAGTAATTTCAAACGGATAGACATGTAGAACGATTGATCCATGCAGGAGACAACGATTGGCGCTTGCCAATGACACAAAGTGTCATATAGCATCTTTAGTGTCATTAGCATTCACCGGGCAACCTCGCAAGCAGCCGGTGAAACGCAGATCCGACATCCCTTGCACCTTCACCAAGGACACCGATATGGCCAAGACATTAGCATTGCCCAAGGAGCAACTGGTCAAGCAGGCGCTGACCCAGATGCAAAATACTCTGGCGGATAATACGTGGACCGTGCGGCAAAAGCTGGCCCTGACCTGCCGCATTCTGTTCGAGCACGGCCACGACTCGGGCCTGGCCGGGCAGATCACCGCCCGCGGCCCCGAGCCGGGCACCTACTACACCCAGCAACTGGGCCTGGGCTTCGATGAAATCAGCGCCGGCAACCTGTTGCTGGTCAACGAGGACCTGGAAGTGCTCGAAGGCCACGGCATGCCCAACCCGGCCAACCGTTTCCACAGTTGGGTGTACCGCGCCCGTCCCGATGTGAACTGCATCATCCACACCCACCCGACCCACGTCGCCGCGCTGTCGATGCTCGAAGTGCCGCTTCAGGTGTCGCATATGGACCTCTGCCCGCTGTACGAAGACTGCGCGTTCCTCGAGGCCTGGCCCGGGGTGCCAGTGGGCAACGAGGAAGGTGAAACCATCTCCGCGGCCCTGGGCGACAAGCGCGCCATCCTGCTCTCCCACCACGGCCAGCTGTCCACCGGGGCGAATATCGAGGAAGCCTGCGTGATCGCCCAGCTGATCGAGCGCGCGGCCAAGCTGCAACTGCTGGCCATGGCCGCCGGCCACATCAAGCCGATCCTCCCGGAGCTGGGCCGCGAAGCCCACGACTGGATCTCCAAGCCCAAGCGCCATGGCGCCGCCTTCAACTACTACGCTCGGCAAATTCTCAAACAACACGCCGACTGCCTGAACTGATCCACCCCCTTTTTGCCTTGCAGGAGTTGCAGCATGTCCACACCCAAGATCCACGGCATCATCGGCTACACCGTCACCCCCTTCGGCCCCCGGGGCGAAGGCCTGGACCTGGACGCCCTCGGGCGCTCCATCGACCGCATGCTCGACTCCGGCGTGCACGCCATCGCGCCCCTGGGCAGCACCGGTGAAGGCGCCTACCTCAGCGATGCGGAGTGGGACCAGGTCGCCGAATTCAGCATCCAGCGCGTGGCCCGCCGCGTGCCGACCATCGTCAGCGTCTCCGACCTGACCACCGCCAAGGCCATTCGCCGCGCGCGCTTTGCCGAAGCCCAGGGCGCCGACGTGGTGATGGTGCTGCCCGCCTCCTACTGGAAGCTCAGCGAAGCCGAGATCCTCGCCCACTACCAGGCCATTGGGGACAGCATCGGCGTGCCGATCATGCTCTACAACAACCCGGCCACCAGCGGCACCGATATGTCGGTGGAGCTGATCCTGAAGATCTTCCACAGCGTGGAGAACGTCACCCTGGTCAAGGAAAGCACCGGCGATATCCAGCGCATGCACAAGCTGCAGCTGTTGGGCGAAGGCCAGGTGCCGTTCTACAACGGCTGCAACCCCCTGGCCCTGGAGGCCTTCGCCGCCGGTGCCAGCGGCTGGTGCACAGCGGCGGCGAACCTGATCCCGCAGCTCAACCTCGAGCTCTACCAGGCCGTGCTGAACAACGACCTGCAAGGAGCCCGGGAGCTGTTCTACCGCCAGCTGCCGCTGCTGGATTTCATCCTCAAGGGCGGCTTGCCGGCCACGGTCAAGGCCGGGCTGGAGCTGGGCGGACTGGCCAGCGGCGAGCCGCGTCGGCCGGTGTTCCCCTTGAGTGAAGCCGGGCGCAGCCAACTGCAGGCGTTGCTGCATAGCCTGGGTTGAGCCCCCAATGAAAAAGCCCGGGCAGATCACACTGTCCGGGCTTTGACGGGTTCATGCGGCGCTATCGTTCAGTGCTCGCTCAAGGCCGCCGGGGCCTTGGCCTGGAACTGCGGATCGCGCAGCATCTGCGCGATAAAGTCGTCGGTGATGAGCTGCACATGCTGGTACTGACCACCATCGAGGTTGACCCAGCCGCGCCAGGAACGGGTGTGATTGCTGACCCGGTACTTGGCCACAGGCTGGTCACCGCGGCTGACATGGAACATCACCTGGCTGTCCCAGGTGGCCCGGGCCGGCACGATGAAAAAGGTCAGCGCGCTGAGCAGCCCCATGGGAATGTTCTGCCAGCCGAAATAATCACTGTCAGCCATCACGATCACGTTGTAGCCATCGGCACTGAAGCCCTGCTGTACCTGCTCGAAAGTACCTCGACGGCGCAGTTCGTTACGGATCAGGGCGCCGGGAATAGGCCCCATGGTACTCACGCTGATGGCCGGCAACGCCTGCTGGTAATCCACCTCGGCCGGTTTGAGACTATGGCTGGTCTGGCAGCCGCCAAGCGCCAGCATCAGCACCAGCGATAACCAGAATCGAGCACGCATCAGAGTTCTCCCGAGAGCATGGCCTTGAGCATCGACGCCTTGGGCCCCTGCTCCTTGACGATCAATGGCGTCAACTCTTCCATCTTCTCCAGGTCGACCCGCTGTAGGCTCGGCACCTGCGGGTACTTGGCACGCACCAGGGCGGCGTCGCGCTCCAGGTGGTCACTGTGCAGAAACACGCATTTGGCCCCGCTCGCCGACAGGCAGCCCGCGCGGAAATCACCGAGGTAATAGGCCTTGCCGGCTTCCAGTTCCAGGGGGATGGAGAAGTCTTCGCGGCTCCAGGAGGTGGCGTTGCCGCGATCGAAATGCAGGTTGTAGATCTCGTAGCGCCCGGGCTTGAGCGGCATCACGAACAGGCTGCCGATGCCGTGCCAGGTCTCGCGCACGTCCCGCGGAGTACGGCCGTAGATCTCGTTGTACAAACGTGCCGAGGCGAACCCGTCACCGCCCCGTGGGCGAATCATCAGCATCTGTTCCTTGGCGGTGTGCACTGCCTTGGGCCAGATACCGACCACGCCCACGACATAGGCCACCCCCGACTGGGGGTCGGGGCTCATGCTCTCGGCAATTTTCGTGGAAGACAGGCTGTAGCAACCGCTCAGGGCCAGCAGCGCGGCGAGTAATACGAGAGGGCGAATCATGAGGTCGCAGATCCCTTGGACAATGATCGATAACGTCAATCAGAGCGCCAGGCATGCCAGCCGCCCTGTGACGGGCGCGGAGGTTAATACAAACGATGGCATTTCGCCATAATAGCGTCGCCAATCGACTGGCACCTGCAAGCGCATCGAACCAGGGCTCGCCGCCCGGCCTCTGGGGCAAGTGCTTGGTGCTTGCGCAACAACCGCTGAACGCACAAAGCCCGAACGCCGCCATGGCGTTCGGGCTTTGTGCTGTAGAGGTTTTGCCGAGCCTAAAGGGCGCTCAGGTCCTTGATATTGTGGCTCGGGCCATTGGCCTTGACGCTGGCGATGCCCTTGTCCCGGGCGGCTTCCGAGGAATAGGTCTCGCTGCTGCCGATGGTCTGCCCATTGGCCGCCTTGAGGTTGAAATAGGGTTTGCCGTCCTTGGCGCTCTTGCGCTCGTAGCGTCCGTCCAGCGGGCTGTTGACCTGCACCGAGGCGATGCCGCTCTCGGCCGACGCGCGGCTGCTGTAGTGCTCGCTGCTGAGAATGACCTCGGCATTGGCCGCCTTGAGCACGAAATGAAACTGGCCGCTGCTGTTTTTCTTCAACTCATACCATCCGGACATACTCTTGCTCCTTGCATTGGTCGATGGGCATTGCGCCTTGAGAGTTAAGCCTGTTTCGGCGATTCAACCATGGCTGCGCTGGCTGAAAAACCGATTCTCCACCCGTGCCAGCCCCAGGTGCTCCCGCAAGCTATGCCCGCTGTAGCGCTGGCGAAATAACCCCCGGCGTTGGAGCTCGGGGGTGATCCATTGCACGAAATCCTCGATGGCCCCCGGCAAATGAGTGAACAGCACATTGAAGCCATCGGCGGCGTATTCCTCATACCAGGTGGCCAACTCGTCGACTATCTGCCCCGGCGTGCCCACCAGCACCTTGTGCCCGCTGGCCGACAGGCTGCGCAGCAATTGCGCCAGGGTCGGCCGCTCCCGGCGGACCAATTCCACCACCAGTTGCCGACGGCTCTTGTGGCGCTCGGTGGGCGCCTCGTCCGCCAGCAGCGGTACCCGGGCATCCAGGGGCAGGCTCGACAGGTCGATGCCCAGGTCCAGCAGGTAGGACAGAGCCTTGAGCTGGGCTTGCGGGTCCTGCAACTCCTGCAACTGCTGGTACTTCTCTTCGGCCTCGTTCAGGGTTCGGCCCACCGTGGGGGCTATTCCCGGGAAGATCTTCAACTGCCCGGCGTGCCGGCCGTAATGGGGAAGTTGTTCCTTGAGCCCGGCGTAGAAGTCCTTGGCCTGCTGCAAGTCGCTCTGGGCGGTGAACACCAGTTCGGCGCAGCGCGCCGCCAGCGCCTGCCCCGGCCCTGATGAGCCGGCCTGGGCAATCACCGGCCAGCCCTGCAGCGGCCGCGGCGCATTCAACGGCCCCTGCACCTGGAAATGCCGGCCCCGGTGCTGCAACAGGTGCATGCGTTCCGGGCGCAGCCACTGGCCACTGGCCGGGTCCCGGGGGAAAGCATCGTCGGCCCAGCTGTCCCACAGGCCGCTGACCACATCGAAGCACTCCTCGGCCCGGGCATAGCGTTCGGCATGGCTGGGGGGCTGGAGGTGATTGAAATTTTCGCCGCCAATCAACCCGGTCACCAGGTTCCAACCGGCCCGCCCGCCACTCAGGTGATCCAGTGACGCGAATTTGCGCGCCAGGTGGTAAGGCTCGTTGTAGGAAGTGCTGGCGGTGGCGATCAGGCCGATATGCCGGGTCACCACCGCGAGCGCCGGCAGCAGGGTCAGCGGGTCCCAGCGCAGGCTGTAGCTACTGTGGGCCAGCACCCGGGGGTCGAGGTCCCCCACCGCCAGGTTGTCATTGAGAAACAGCGCATCGAAACAGCCCCGCTCCAGGGTCTGCGCATAGTGCTGGTAACGCTGGAAATTCAGTGAAGCATCGGCGTCCGCCCGAGGATGGCGCCAACTGCCGCCGTGGGCACCGGAGCCGGAAAGAAAGGCCCCCAGCCCCATCTGCCCACCGCGCTCAGCCATGGCTGGGGCCCTCTTCGGTCGTCGCCAGGGCCGCCGGCACGGCACGCAGCAGCAGGCTTACGGCGGCCCACACCAGCAAGGTCGTCAGCGCCAGAAAGCCCATCACGGCTTGGTAGCCATTGAGAAATGCGCCCTGGGCATCGTCCAGCGGCGTGGCGGAAAAGTGATGGAACAACCCCACCCCCACCGCCAGCCCGATACCACCGCCGACATTGTGCAGGGTCATCAGCGAACCCATGGCCACCGAGCCCACCTCCTGGGGCACCGAGGAAATCCCCAGCACCGTCGAGGGCCCGAGAATGCTTGCCCAGCCCAGGCCCATGATGACGAAGGCGCTCAGCAGATAGGCCAGTGATGTCTGGCGTTCGAAGCCGGCCTGCAACAGCGCCGAGAGCACGAACAACAGCAACCCGGCCTTGACCAGCAGCGCCGGGCCCTTGCGGTCCACCAGCCGCCCTACCAGTGGCGACAGCACGGCCACCCCGAGGGTGGTGGGCAGCAGCAAAAGGCCGCTGGCCTGCAGGCTTTCCCCGCGGATCTGCGCCAGGTACAGCGGCATCACGAAGAACGCCACGCAATAGAACAGCGCCAGGCCGAAGCTGGCGGCCACCGCGGCAACAAAGCGTCGGTTGGCGAACAGCCCAAGGTCGATGATCGGCGCCGCCACCCGCTTCTCCAGCACCAGGAAGGCTCCCAATGCCAGCAGCGCCACAGCCAGCAGGCCCAAGGTCAGGCCCGAACCCCAGCCCCAGCTCGCGCCCTGGACAATCACCAGCACCAGGCTCGGCAGGCCGATCAGCAGCAGCAAGGCGCCCCCTGCATCCAGCCGCGTCCCGGCCTCGGCCCCGCGGGATTCCTTCACGCTGAAACTGCAGATGCCCAGGCTCAGGAGCACGAAAGGCACATTGATCAGGAAGATCCACTGCCAGCCGAAGGCACTGGTAATCAGCCCGCCGAGCACTGGCCCCACCGCCAGCCCCACGCCATTGACCCCGAACAGCACGCCAAAGGCGCGACCCTGCTCGTGGCTGTCGAAGGTGCTGGAGACAATCGCCCCCGAGGCGGTGTAGAGCACCGCGCAGGCCAGGCCCTGGAGCACCCGGGCAGCGATCAGGGTATCGATCTCTGTCGCCAGCCCGGCCGCCAGGGAAGCCAGGCCAAACACCGCCAGGCCGATGAACAGCACCCGCTTGCGGCCATGCAGGTCGGCCAGCCGCCCCACCAGCACCATGAAACTCGACAGCGCCAGGATAAAGCCGTTGATCACCCATTGCAGGCCATCCACCGAGGCCCCCAGATCGGCCTGCAGGGCCGGTAGCGCAGTGTTGACGATGGTGAAGTCCACACAGCCGAGAAAACTGGCGATGCTCACCCCGAGCAATGCCCACCACTTGCGTTGCTGTTGCGCAAAAACGCTCATGGAAACTCCTTGTCAGTGATAGAAACCGCCCCGCAGGGCGGGGCATCAGATGGCAATCGCGCCACTGGTCCAGTTCGGGTGCACGGCACCGGGCAAGGTGAAGGGAATCGGAATCCCGCGCTTCTTGAACTTCAGCGGCAGCCAGCGCACCCGGTCCGGGCTGTGGGGCTCGATCAGCAGCTCGCGACTGGTGGCCATGGCCGTGGTCATCTGCTGCGGATAGAGCACGTAGTGGTAACCCTCGTCGGCCCACAGCGGCAGGATGATCGGGATTTCCTCGAGGATGTATTCCCGGCACTGGGCCGCCGCCCGCTCGATGTCCGCGTGCTCGTCACGCAGGCGCAGGCGCTCGGTGAACACGCCAATGGTGCTGTCGATGGCCTCGCGCAACTCGCTGCGCTGCTGGTACACCTGGTTCAGCTGCTGGCGCAGCTCGGCGTAGCGGTCGCTGGCCAGTTCCTGGTTCCAGCGGGTGATGTGATAAGGCACCCGCAAGCCATCGAGAATGCTCTGGTTGCGCGCCAGCCAGGCATCGCCTTCGCGGATCGCCGCCGACAGCGCCTCCCCCGGCGACTTGCCGTGCTTGTTGTGGCGTTGCAGGGTGTCGGCCACCACCACCTTGACGTGGCGAAAGCCCGACTGGTTGATCAGGTGGATGGTGGAACGCAGCTTCTGGTCTTCGTGATATTCCTGACCGACGCTGACCGCCAGGACCACGCGCTTGCCGTCGAATTCGTGCTCCTCGCCGCCCTTGTTGAAATAGGCCTTGAGGTTGATTTCCTGCACCTGGCTCATGGGTTCAGCTCCAGTAGGTCAAAGGCTGGTGTGGGCCGTGGTAGCCGATAAACACCCCGAGGGTGACCCGGGTGCTGCTGGCCGAAGGACGCACCGCGTGGATCAGCCGCGGGTTGAGCAGAATCAGGTCGCCGGGCTCGGGCTTGACCACAAAATCCGGCGGCGGCAGCAGATGGCGCTCGATGCCGTAGGCCCGCTCGCCGCGCAGGCGGTTGTACTCCTGCTCATCCGGCTCGATGCCCCAGATCTCCAGTTCGCCACCGTCCTCGGGGATCTCCAGGTAGATATTGGTCGACAGCTGGGTCAGCAGTTGCGGGCTGTGGCCCTCGGGCGCGTTGCGTTCGAGCTTGTCGGTGTGGGGAGTGAGATCGACCCCCGAACCCTGAAAGCGGGCGATGCCGACAAAGCACTTCTGCCCGTCCACCTGCAGCAGGTGCGCACCCTGGGGCCAGACTTCATCCAGCAGCAGGCGCAGCTCGTCGATGGGCGAGGCCAGGGGCCGGAACAGGTTGCGGATCTTGCGGATGTTAGGCAGGGCCAGGGCGTGGTATTCGGCCCGGCTCTGCTCATCCTGGATCTCGATATAGGCCTTGCCGATGCGGACGAACTCCTGCTGCTGGCTGAAGGCACTGCGCAGTTCCTGGCGGTACAGATGATCCCGCGCCACCTGCAGGGTATCCGGCAGGCAGAACCCCTTGAGCTGGACCCCGTAAGAGCGTTTTTCCACAACATCGATAATGTGCCGTGCTTCAAGTTTGTCGGCAGTAGTGACTGTAAACATGCAAGCTCCCTTATTCCCTGGAAGTAGCGCTGAAGTGCATCTCGGGGACAACGTAATAATTTGTTTCAAGGCCACCTTAGGCAGTGGCCAATGCCTTGTGAAATACCCTTTTTCTCTAATCTCCTAACTTAAAAATGTATCGAAAATCAGGCAAATAGCGGCCACCACAGACACTTTCAACAGTGCTGCGCAGAATGATTAAATTTACTGACATTCAACTTAAAAGATGCACATCTTGAATAAACCGCTTATTCGATCCTCCCCAGTCTTGTTAATTAAAATGCCATATTCCATGCAACTTCTTTGCAGGCTGCATGCATAAAACCGAGCACCGGCGGGCCTACCCACCCCGCCGCTACCGGCACCCCGCCTGCCCCTCAGAACGCCAGGCTGACGCGGCTGTAGTAGTAGCCGCCGCCCAGGCCATAGGGCGAGAACATCCCGTATTCATAGGTGCCGGCCCAGGCCTTGAGGCCGATCTTGTCCGGGTACACATCGAACAGGTTGTTAGCCCCCACCGCCACGGTGAGGTTCTGGGTCACGTCATAGGCCACGTCCAGGTCGGTGATCCACTTGGCGCTGTAAGTGCGGTCGTTGGCCGGAAGGTTCGAGCCTTCGGTGTATTCGCCAAAGCGGGTCAGCTGCAAGTTGGTGGTCCAGGCGCCGACCTTGTAGTTGCTGGAGAGAATCCACTTGTCCTTGGGCGTGGAGCGGGTCAGGTCGATCTGCTGCTGGCGATCAAACAGCACATAACCGGCCCCCAGGCGCGACAGGGCTGCGGGGGTGTCCGCCAGGTCGCGGATGGTGGTCTTGTTGTGGTTGTAGGCCAGGCTCCATTTCGCCGTACCGTATTCGCCGAACGACTGGCTGTAGTCCGCCACCAGGTCCACGCCCTTGGTCCGGGTATCGGCCGCGTTGGTGTAGTACTGCCCGGCCAGGTTCGGCGACAGGCCGTTCTCCACCAAAATCTGCGACACCGCCGGGCCCTTGAGGACGCCGGTCTGGAGGATGCGCTTGTCGATGTCGATCAGGTAGAAGTCGGCGGTCAGGCGCAAGCGTTCGGCCGGTTCGGCGGTGAACCCCAGGCTGTAGTTGCGCGAGGTTTCCGGCTCCAGGTCCCGGGCCCCCAGGGCGATGGCTTCCGGCGAGTTGGGACGCATCTGCTTGGTGCGCACCGAGGCGGTGGTGCCGCCGGCGCCGAACTGGGTCACGGTGCTGGTGGTGGAAAACACGCTCTGGGCCAGGGACGGCGCGCGAAAGCCATTGCTCACCGAGGCTCGCACCGCGTAGCCGGGCAGGAACTCATAGCGGGTGCTGAGCTTGCCGCTGGTGGTGTCGCCCACCCCGAGGTTGTATTTCTCATAGCGTGCCGCCGCGCCCACATACCAGTTGGGGGTGATATTCAGGCCGAAGTCGACATAGGCCGCCTCGCTATGACGCTTGAGGCTGTAGGCATCTTCCGGGGTGGTGCCGTTGACCGAGAACAGCCCCGGGTCCGGCACCACGCCGGCAAAGGGGCCGGTGGCGGGGATATAGCTGCCCTGGTTGTAGGAGTTGCCCTCGCCTTCCTCCAGCGCGTACTTCTCCCAGCGGTATTCCAGGCCGAAGGAGGTTTCCAGCGGGCTGCTCCAGCCGATGTCCAGGGCCCGGGAAAAGTCCAGGTTGTTGGTCCACTGGTCGAACACCAGGTTGCCCAGGTGGAAGTCGTGCTGGCCGTAGGGGCCATTGGAGATGTTCAGGTTGTTGGCGGTGTCCAGCACCCCGCGATCCTTGCCGTAGGTGCTCGACAGGTCCCAGTCCCAGCCACCGAGCAGGCCCTTGGCGCCGCCGGCGACCTGGAAATCGGTCTCGCGGATCTCCCGCCGGGCCTGGCCGCCATTGGGGTACGGGGCATTGGGCACTCCCGCCAGGCTGGTGATGTCGGTGGGCTTGCGGTGCCCCAGGTTCTTGTTGCTGTTGCGGTAGCTCAGGGTCGAAAACGAATACAGCTTGAGCCCGTCGTCCAGGGGCAACTCGGCGTTGTAGGCCAGGCTGGTGGTGCGGTCGCGGCCCAGGCCGTACTCGGTGCCCCAGCCCTGGCGGTTGCCTTCCCGCGGGTCGGGGGAGCCGTCGGGCTGGTTGAAATACAGCTGGCCGCTGGCGGCGCTGGAACGCTCGTAGGGCTCCTGCAGCTTGGCGTCCCAGGACAGGTTGATAAAGCCACCGTTGTCCCCCAGTTTGTTGCCCCAGTTGAAGGCTTCATGGCCCGTGGTGCCGTCGCCGTCGTAGTACTGGCCCAGGGTGGTGTCCGAGGTCAGGCCCTCGGCATTGCGCTTGAGGATGATATTGATCACCCCGGCAATGGCGTCCGAACCGTACTGCGCCGCCGCGCCGTCGCGCAGCACTTCGATACGCTCGATGGCGGCGGTGGGAATCAGGTCCAGGTCCACCGGCACCGAGGCATTGCCGACCCGCGCACCGTTGTTGATCAGCGCCGAGTTGTGCCGGCGCTTGCCATTGATCAGCACCAGCACCTGGTCACCACCGAGGCCACGCATGCTCACCCCGCGCACCAGGAAGGCGGTGCCGCCGCCGTTGATGGTGGGCACGTTGAACGACGGCAGCAGGCGCCCGAGCATTTCTTTCAAGCCGTTCTGGCCGATGCTGCGCAGCTGCTCGCTGTCGATCACATCGATAGGGGCCGGGCTGTCGGTGACGGTGCGCTGCTGGCTGCCGCGCACCCCGGTGACCACCACGGTGCCCAGGGTTTCATCGGCGGCCTGCACCTCCAGAGGGGCTGCCAGGCTCAGCAGGCCCAGGCTCAGGGGCGCGGCGCCGAGGACGATTCTATGCAAGGAAACACTCATGACTGCAGATCCTTCAAAGGGGCGCTCAGCGCGTGCGGGCAGCGACGGTTTCGACTTCGATCAGGGCGCCGGGCAATACCAGCCCCGCCACCTGTACCGTGGTGCGAGCCGGTTTCAGCGGTTGTTGCGCGGTGCCGAAGAATTCGCGGAAGGCCACTTGCAGGCCATCGAAATCCAGCTTGCCGCCCAGGGCCGGGTCCCCCACCAGGTAGATCCGCAGTTGCACCACATCCCCCAGGCTCAGGCCCTGGCTGGCGAGGATCGTCTGCACCTTGCCCAGCACCGCCCGGGCCTGGGTCTCGGTGTTGCCCACGGCGTGGATCTGCGCCTTGGGCGCCTTGGGGTCCAGCGGGTCCGGCAGCAGGCCGGAGAGGTAGGTCAGCTCGCTGTTGGCGGGCAGGGTCACCGATTGCAGGATCGGCGAATTGGGGTAGCTGGACGGTACCCGCTGGATTCCCGCGGCCCAGCTGCTGCCGGCGGCGAACAGCAGCCCCAGCCCCACGACGGTATTTTTCAAAGACATGCAAAGACGCTCCCAAGGTTATGAGTGCCAGCCTCGGAGGTCCGCTACCCGGCTTTTTATGATTGAACGGCCGGCTCAGGCCGTTTGTTGCAGCGTTGCGCCTTGCGCTCGCTGGAAAAGTTGCCGCACCACCCGCCGCGCCGCGCCGGCGGCCGCTTCCTGCCAGATGCCCACGCCGCTGTGGGCCAGGCCGTCGCTGGTCAGGTAGACCCGGCCCTGGGGCTGGTTGAGCAGGCCATAGTCGGGCTCGGCCACTTCGTGGCTGATCCAGGGGCCGAAGTTGTAGGGAATCCGGTTCCAGGCGATCACCAGCGGGTGGCGCAGTTCATGGCCATGGCCGGGGTGCAGCAGCTCCACCGCCTGGCGGGAAATCTCGATCTGCTGGGCCTGGCTCTTCTCGGCAAAGCGGCGTGCGGTCTCGCCATTGTTGTAGGCCGCCACCAGCACCCCTTCGGCCTGGTTGAACCCGCCGCTGGGGTACCACAGCCCCGAGGCTTCCTGGTTGATAAAGGACAGCCCGCCATAGATCTGGTACTGGCTTTCCCAGAAGCGCCGGGACTGCCAGGCCACCTTGTTGGCGTAACCGAACTGCACCGCGCCCAGGGCCTGGCGCACCGGGGCGCTGAAGTTGTTCTCGACCCTGGCCAACAGCGGCAGCGGCAGGGAACTGATCAGGTAGTCGGCCTTGAGGCTGTGGCTCTGGCCGCTGCGCCGATCCAGGTAGAGCACCTCGACCCTGTCGTTGTGGTTGCTGATGGAACGCACTTCGCTGTGCAGGCGCAACTGCCCCTGCAGATGCCGGGCAAAGGCCTGGGGAATGCGGTCCATGCCGCCCACCGGCTGGAACATGGTGGGCGAGAACTCCGGGTATTCATCGATCATCAGCGCCGTGGTCAGCGCCGGGTTGAGCAGGGTCTGCAAGGGCAGCGGGTCGTTCTTCTGCGCCAGCTGGTCGCCGGCGCCGGGCCAGACCTTGTAGCCGGAACGGGCCGAACCCAGGTACTCCAGCTTGTCCGAAAGATCGCCCCAGGTTTTCAGAAAGCGCAGCAGGTTGCTGCGATCCTCGGCGCTCAGCTCCTGGTCCAGGGCATGGCGATTGACCGCCTTGGCCAGCAGTGCGGAGAAATGCCCGCGGCTGTCGTTGACTGCCTGGCGGATCTGCAACGCCGGCTGGTTCAGGTCCGGGCGCACCAGGGCGTTGCGGCTGGTATTGACCAGCACCTCCAGCTCCACCCCCAGCTCGCGGCAGTAGCCGAGCATCAACTGGTGATGGCTGGGCAGGCGCCCGGCCCCGGCATTGAGATAGAAGCCCTGGTCAAAACGGGCGATCTGCACATTGCCATCGCTGTGCTCCACCCGATCGCCACCGCGCACCGTCCAGTTGCGCCCGCCCACCCGGTCCCGGGCTTCCAGCAGGGTCACCTTGAACCCGGCCTTGTGCAGCTCGTAGGCACTGACCAGGCCACCGATCCCGGCGCCTATCACCACCACCGAGGCGCCCTTGCCGACGGCCGCGGTGGGCAGCGAGGCATAGTTCTCCTCATAGGCCTCGGCATTGCCGACGGCGCCGAACAGGCCCATGACCGCACTCGCCGCCTGGACCCCGCCGACGGCGGCGATACGGGCGATCAATTGTCTTCTGGTCAGTGACATGCCAGCGCTCCCTGCTGCGGATGGATAGTGCATTCGGTTATAGCCCGGCGACTTATGCAGTCACTTGGGTCTATGTGAAGCCATCCTAGGGGCGCTTATTTAATAAGAGAAATACATTTTAAGCATATGCAAATATTACTTTGTTTCATATTCAAGCAAGCAGATGCTGCGTAACACGCATACAGACGACAACCGCTGCACAGTGAGTTTTCAACGACAGCTAGAGACAGGTTTCAAGCCATTAAAATACAGCTATAACGTATTTATTGAACGATAACATCACCGATGATACCGTTCTTAAATCATGTTATTCGAGCCCCCTCATGAATCCCGAACTGCATCGAGTGGAACAGTATCTACCTGGGCTGGCCTCTTATATCGAGACCGTGCTCGGTGACATCCCGTCCTTCAGCGCCTGGGAGCAGACTTCCAGCCTGCCCTATTACCTCAACAACACCTATTGCCTGCTGCAGATGACCCTGCTGGGACAGACCTGCCTGGTGCTGATGGAAAACCCGCAACGTTCGGTCAGCCTCCCCGATGTGAAAAAGCATATGGACACGCTGCGCAAACTCACCCAGATGCCCATGCTGTTTGTGACCGCAACCCTGGCCTCCTATGAGCGCAAGCGACTGATTGAAAAAGGCATCCAGTTCATCGTCCCGGGCAACCAATTGTTCATCCCGGAACTTGGCCTCGATCTACGGGAGTATTTCCGCGCTCGCCAGGAAACAGTCGAGTTCATCAGCCCGGCAACCCAGGCCATGCTGATTCACCTGCTGATGAATGACTGGAAGCACTCCTTGCAACTGTCCCAGGCGACGCTGGGCCAGCATTTCACCTACTCGAAAATGACCATTTCGCGTGCGGTCAAAGAGCTCAAGGGGCTGGGATTGATCGCCCTGGGCGCAGATAGGCAGCAACAGATCGAAATCCGCACTTCAGCGCGACAGCTCTGGCAGAACGCCAGGAAGCACATGCGCTCGCCGTTGAAGAAGAGCCTGTGGTTAAACGCAGTTCCCCTGCTCGATGGCAACCCACTGCTGCTGGCCGGAGAGTCGGCCCTGGCCCAACAAACCCTGCTGAGCGAGCCCCGGCTGCCGGTCTATGCCTGCTCGAGCGAAACCCTGAGCGCGCTTCTTCTGCAAGCATCGGACTTCCTCAGCGAAGTGGCTGCCGAAGATGCCGCCTGCGAATTGCAGATCTGGACCTACGACCCCTGCGTCTATGCTTCAGTGGTTCCCTATGTCGATCCTTTTTCGCTGATCCTGAGCTTGCAGGACAGCAAGGATGAACGGATCCAGATCGGCTTGAGCCAGCTGGAAGGAGACCTGAAATGGTAAAGGGGCTGGACCGCTTCCGTGACTACTTTGCCGACTACACCGACCGCTACGTGATGATCGGGGGTGTGGCCGCCTTCCTGAGCATGGAAGACGCCGGCCTGCCATTCAGGGCGACCAGGGATCTGGATATAGTCCTGATCATCGAAGCCCTGGACAGTTCGTTTGCCGGCCGATTCTGGGAGTTCATACAGGCGGGTGGCTACCAGATCAGGCAACGCACCAACCAACAGCCAATCTTCTACCGTTTCACCTCCCCCACAGATACCCGCTTCCCTGCACAGATCGAGCTCTTCTCCCGCAGCCCCGAGGGCATTGAACTGGTTGCAGGCGCGACCCTGGCCCCTATTCCCATCGACGAAGCCGTTTCCAGCCTGTCGGCGATCTTGCTCGACGATGACTACTACGATTTCTTGATCGCCGGCATGCAGCAGATCGACTCCATTACCCACATCGGGGCAGATCGGTTGATTCCACTAAAAGCCCACGCATGGCTGAATCTGAACGAACGACAAGACAAGGGGGAACAGATCGACAGCAAGAACATACGCAAACACCGCGATGACATATTGAGGCTCTCGGTTCTACTCACACCAAACTCAACCACTCTGTCCCAACAAATAGCCGAAGACCTGCAACTGTTCCTGGACCGCTTGATCGAACAACAGATGGACCCCACGACCATTGGCCTGACAGAGGACCTGCAACAGCTGGTGTCGCGTATCCGAGAAGCCTTCCATCTCGCCTCAAGCTGACACGCCTCTCTACGGAACAGCCCCAGCCTGAGCCGCCGCCAACACCCGCAGCAGATTACCGCCCCAGATCTTCTCCAGGTCCACTTCGCCATAACCCGCCGCCAGCAGGCGTTCGGTGATGCGCGGCAGTTGCGTCACGTCCTCCAGCCCCTGCACCCCGCCGCCGCCGTCCCAGTCGGCGCCTATGCCCACATGCTCGGGGCCCACCACCTCAAGGATATGCAGCAGGTGGCGCATATAGTCGTCCAGGGTCGCTTGCGCTTGCGGGTAGCGGGCCTCCGTTTGGCGAATGCGTTCGGCCAGGTCTGCCACTTGCGCTGGGCTCAAGCTGGCGGCCAGGCGGAACTCGCGGTACAGCGGCGCCAGGGCCTTGGCGCGCTCGGGGTTGGGTGGGTTGTCCAGCAGGTCGCTGGCAAAGCTGTTGACCTGCACCACCCCGCCCCTGGCCGCCAGCGCCCGCAGGCGTCGGTCGTCGAGGTTGCGCGGGTGCCGGGTGATGGCCCGGCTGCTGGAGTGGGAGGCGATGATCGGCGCCCGGGACAGCGCCAGCACCTGGTCGAACACCTGGTCCGAGGCGTGGGACACATCCAGCAGGATGCCCAGGCGATTGGCTTCCACCACCAGCTCGCGGCCCGCCGGGCTCAGGCCTTGCCACTGCGGCAAGGCCGTGGCCGAGTCGGCGAAGGCGTTGTTGGCCGAGTGCACCAGCCCGAGCATGCGCAGGCCCTGGCGGTAATAGGTATGCAGGCGCCCGGGGTCGGCGGCCAGGGGCTCGGCATTTTCCATGCTGATCAACACCACCCGCTGGCCACGACTGACGATGGCCGGCACATCGGCGGCGCTCAGGGCCAGGGCGAAGTCCTGGGGGTGGGCGGCGATCAGGTCGCGGATCCGCGCCAGTACCGCCAGGCCATGTTCGCTGGCCAGGGTGCGACCTTCTGCGGTGAGTGGCCCCTGGGGGGTGAAGATGGCCCAGAAGCCACCGTCCAGGCCGCCCTCCTTCATCCGTGGCAGGTCCACCTGGGACAGATCGTCCTGATAGCGATGGCGCTGGCGGATGTCCCAGCCGGGGCGGGCCAGTTGCATGGGGGTATCCAGATGGCTGTCGAGCACCGTGAGGCGCTGGTGCAGGTCTGCGCCAGCGCTGGCGGCGACGGCCCAGGGGCTGGCCAGTGCCAGTAGCAATAAGGTGCGAGTGAACATTCAGGCCTCCATGGCCGATCAACTACTGTGGCGAGGGAGCTTGCTCCCGCTGGGTGGTGCAACCACCCCAATGGCAGCCATCACCCACCACTGGGAAATTGTGGGGTGTAGCGGTTGCCGGCACGGCCAAGCGGGAGCAAGCTCCCTCGCCACGACAGCGCTAGTCAGCCCCAGTGGAAGCTGCGGTCCCAGAGCCCGGAAACATCCAGCTGCTGGGGCAGCACTCCGGCTTCATAGAACAGGTCGGCAACATCCTGCTGGGACTTCACCGCCGCCTCGTCCACCGGCTGCAACAAGCGCGGACCGCTCTGGGCGCGGTACTGGGCAAGGAACACCTCGCGCGGCATGCCGAGAATCTGCGCGCTCTTGGTCGCCCATTCCTCGGGGTGGCTGGCGATCCACTGCCAGGAGCGGTACTCGCGCAGGATGTAGTCGGTGATCGCCGCATGCTTGAGCGGATCGGCAATGCTCTGCTGGTTGGCGGCGATCACATAGTTGCCGGACAAGTAGCCCTGGCCGGTCTTCAGCACCCGGGCTCCGGCCCGCAACTGCGCCAGCTGGATGAAGTAGCCGAAGCTCACCCAGGCATCCAGGGCGCCGTGCTGCAAGGCGGCGAAACCGTCCTGGGGGGTCAGCGCCATGGGCACTATGTCGGCAAAGCCCAGGCCCTGCTCCTTCAGCACCTTGAGCAAGAAGTAGTGGGAACTGGTGGAGCGGATATAGCCAATGCGCTTGCCCTTGAGCTCGGCCAGCGACTGCACCTCGGAGCCCTTGGGCAGAACGAAGGCCTGGTTGTTGACATCGCCGGTGAGCACCGCGATCAGCCTCACCGGGGCCTGGTTCTTGATGCCGAAGATCGGTGGTATCTCGCTCATCGGCGAAATATCCAGGGTGCCGCTGACCAGGGCCTCGTAGCTCAGGTTGCCGCCGGTGAACTCGGCGTAGCGCACCTTGTAAGGCGGTGGTTCGATACCCGCCTCGGCAAAGAAGCCCGGGGCCGCGCCCTTGTAGGTGGCGACATTCAGGGTGACCTCGGACAGTTCCGGCACGGCGCCCAGGCCCAGTCGTGGCAGGGCACCGGCCAGGCCGGCCAAGGCGGACAGTTGCAGAAAGCGACGACGCTGCATGATGGCGGGTCCTTATTCGAGAAAATCGGCTTCTTCGCGCAGCACCCGTTCGCGGTAGGGCTGGAAACTGAACCAGCCGCCAAACTCGGTGCCAACCTGGCGCGCCGTATGCCGCGCCACTTCATGGGGAATCGGTCGTGGGGTGCCGGCCGCTTCTGCCAGCAATTGCGCCTGGGCGGCATTGTCCATGGCGATAAAACGCCAGGCCGCGGCCTCCACGGTGGCGCCCACGGTGAGCAGGCCATGGTTCTGCAGAATCAGCGCCTGATGGCCCTGCAACGCGGCGGCGATCCGTGCGCCCTCACTGGCCTCCAGCACCACCCCGGAAAAGTTGTCGAACAGCCCGTGCTTCTCATAGAAGGCGCAGGCGTCCTGGGTCAGCGGGTCGAGCAGGCGACCCAGGGTCGACCAGGCCTTGCCATGCAGCGAATGGGCGTGGGCCGCGGCCACCACCCGGGGATGGGCCTCATGCAGCGCCGCATGGATGGCGAAAGCCGCCAGGTTCAAGGCGCCCTGCCCTTCGACTATGGCGCCCTCGGGGTTGACCAGCAGCAGGTCGGAAACCCGCACATGGCCGAAATACACCCCCACCGGATTGACCCAGAAATGGTCCGTGCGCTCGGGGTCGCGCACCGTGATATGCCCGGCGCCGCCCATATCGAAACCCAGCCGGGCAAACACCCGGAACGCCGCCGCCAGGCTCTGCTTACGCTGCAAGCGTTCCAGCTCGACACTGGCCTGCTGCGGCGGCTGCTGCCAGCGCAGCACGGTGTGGCCGTCCCGGGGCAAGTCATACACCGCGGGGCGAAAATGCGCCGTCATGGTGGCTCTCCTTCTATAGGTTGTGAGTTGCGGCACTGCTCGCCGCTAATGACCAGGCTCGATCGCCACTGGGTTTTCCAGTGGCCGCCCGGCCTGCCAGCGCTGCAGATTGCGCTCCAGCAAACGGGCGACATTCAGATACACCCGGGGCGAATTGGCCGAGGTATGGGGCGACAGGCGAATGCGCGGATGGCGGTAGAACGGGTGGCCATCGGGCAAGGGTTCGGGGTCGGCCACATCCAGGCTGGCCAGGCTCAGTTGCCCACTGTCCAGGGCCTGCAACAGGGCCGGCTGATGGATCAGGCCGCCCCGGGCGATATTGATCAGGTGCAGCCCGGGCTTGGCCGCGGCCAACACGTGGGCGTCGATGATGTGCCGGGTTTGCGCGGTCAACGGCGCCGCCAGCAGCAGATGATCGGCCCGGGCGAACAGCTCCTGCAGATCAGCCGCCGGCAACACACCGGGCACCTCGAAGGGCGTTGCCGAACGCCGCAGCGCCAGCACCTGCATGCCCAGGGCCTGGGCCTTGGGTGCCAGCTCGCGGGCGATATGGCCAAAGCCGAACAGCCCCAGGGTGCTGCCGGCCACCGCGCCCAGCGGCCGCTGTCGCCAATGCTCGGCGCCATCGATCCACAACTCCGGCAGATGCTTGGCGGCGGCAAAGATCGCCGCCAGGGCGAACTCGGCGATGCTCTCGGCGGTGCAACCCCGGGCACTGGCCACCGGCAAGCGCTCGAACAGCCAGGGCGGGAAGTAATCCAGGCCCGAGCTCACCAGTTGCACGAACCCCAGGCCAAAGGGCCAGCCGGCAGGCGGCTCGGGGGCATCGCGAAAATCGGCGTGAGGCGCTGCCAGCAACACCCGCACATCTTGCGGCAGATCCACCGGCAGGCCCCGCGGCAGGCTCAGCACCTCGACCCCGGGCAGCCACTGGCGCAATTGCCGGTTGAAGCCCGCGTCGAGCTGGCTGGCGATCCGCGTCACACCTGGGCTCCCCGACTGGGCAAGGCAAAGGCGGCGCGGCCCACGGCGCCGAGAATCGCATCGTTCTGCGGCGTATGAATGCGGCTGCACAGCACATCGCGGTAATGCCGCTCGATGGGGTTGCCCCGGGCCAGCGCCGGGTTGCCGATGGCCTCGAGCCCCAGCTCCACGGCGCTGATGGCATTGCTGGTGACCAGGTACTTGACCTGGGTCGCCTCGCCGGGAGCGATGCGCCCTTCGGCAGCGGCATCCAGCAGTACTCTATTGCTCAGCAGCAAGGCATCGATACGCCCGATCAATTCCTGGAAGCGCGGCAAGCTCGACAGTGGCGCCCCCAGGTTGGCCGGGGTGCGCTGGGCCAGCCAGCCCAGCAGCCAGTCGCGAGCGGCCCGGGCCACCCCGTCGTAGATCGCCGACAACAGCACGGCAAGCCAGAGCACGCCCTTGCTGTCCAGCTCCGAGGGGCGCGGGACATCGGCCGGTTGGATATCCACCGCCTGCTCCAGGGGCACCCATACCTGGTCGAAGATCACGTCGTGGCTGCCGGTGGCGCGCATGCCCAGGTGATCCCAGGTTTCCTCGATGCGGATGCCCGGGCTGTCGCGATGCACCAGCCAGGTGCCGACCCGAGGCTCGGGCTCGTCGCTACGGGCCCAGACCGCCAGCCAGGTGAGCCCTGGAATGCCGGTGGAATAGATCTTGCGCCCGCTGAGCAGCCAGCCGTTATCCACCCGCTGTGCAACTGTCGCCGGCAAGCCGCCACGAGCCGGAGTGCCCAGCTCCGGCTCGACCCGCAAGGCATTGATCAGCGCGCCCTGCGCCACTGCTTCGCGAGCCAGTTGCTGGCGCAGGTGCAGGGGCCAGGCCTGATTCTGTTGCAGGCGGCTGTGTTGCAGGTACTGCATCACCAGCACCAGCGCGGTGGAAGGCTCGCCCCGGGCCACGGCGCCAATCACCCGCCGCGCCTGGGCCAGGGTCGCCTCGCTGCCGCCCAGGGCCCGGGGCACCGTCAGCGCCAACAGGCCATGCTCATGCAGGCGCCGCAGATTGGCATGGGGAAACTCGCTGTGGCGATCGTAATGGGCCGCCGTGGCGGCGAACTCCTCGCTCAGTTGCTGCAACAGATCGGCGAACTCGGCGGATTCCGGATCGAGCGCGCCACGCGTTGTGGCGCCAGGCGCCTGCACTGTGGAAAGGCTCATGGGCGGGCCGCCTGGTTCAAGGGGCGACCAACAAGGTTCGACGCAAGGCCGTGGAAAAACAGGTTCAGCAGGGCGTGCGCAGGCATTTCAATGTCCCTATTTCAGCGCGTTGAAGCCCATGCTAACTGCATGAAAAACGTCCGTGAAATTCGTTTTTCTTCTAACTTAATATACAAAAATTGCATTCAAGCAAATGCATTAAATGCAAAACAATGATTAAAAAGGTAGAAGCCGGCTTGCCGGCGAACTGACCCGCATGCCTGCTCTCCCCCCTCAATCACACCTAGACATGACGCCTGCTCTCCCGACCTAGCCGACCCGGGCCGCGACCATTTCGCCGAACAGGCTGACCGGTTCCTGCAGGTTGCCGAGAAAGCGCGGGTGGATCAGCCACAGGTCGATCACCGGTTTGAAATCACTGACCGGGACTATCTCCAGCTTGTCACGGTGGCTGCTGTTCTCCAGCAAGGGCAGCGGCACCAGGCCATAACCCAGGCCGTTGGCGATCAGCCCCAGCTGCAGCTCGGTGCCGAAGGTTTCCAGGTTGATCTGCAACGACAGGCCCTGGGCGCTCAGGGCCCGTTGCAGGCCGGCGCGGAAACCGCAGCCGTCGGGGTTGAGCACCCAGCCGCGCTGGTAACAATCGGCCAGCTTGCAGGAACGCTTGCGCACCTCGCCACGGGCCGCCACCACCACCAGGTTCATGCTGCCCAGGGAGCGCCCCACCACACCTTCGGGAAACACCTTGCCGGAGGGAAACAGCGCCGCCACCACATCCAGCTCGCCATTCTCGACCTTGCTCAGCAGGTGGCTGCCCCAGCCGGTGGCCACCGAGGTCTGCAACTGCGGGTAGAGGTTCTTCAACTGGCTCAGGGCGTCGAGCAGTACCACATCGCCGATGGTCTGCGGCACGCCGATGCGCAGGGCGCCGCTGGGGGCGCCGTCATTGGCCACCAGCTCGTTGAGGGCATCGATGCTGCGTAGCACTTCCAGGCACTGGCCATACACCCGCAAGCCCATGCTGGTGGGCTTGAGCGGCTTGGTGTTGCGGTCCAGCAATTCCACCCCCAGGGCTTCCTCGAAATTCTGCACGCGACGGGTGATGGCCGGCTGGGTCAGTTGCAGGGCATCGGCGGCCTGGCTGATGGTCTGGCAGCGGATCACGGCCACGAAGGCATTCAGATCATCTATCTTCATTCTTTTTTCGCATAATGAATGACTGGAAAAATGTTCGATAAGAATAATATCTTTTAGCTCGGCCGTGTAGTTCGCGGCGTTTTTCCTGTGTCCACGGAGGGAGCCCATGCCCCACAACGCCCCAAGCCCAGCCATCGAATCGCCTAACTTCGCCCGCCTGCGGGACTTTATCGCCGCCCTGGCCGAGCTGCTCGACAGCCACCCCGACGAGGCCCGAGTCCTGGATCAGGGGGCCACGCTGCTACAGCGCCTGGTGACCCAGGACGACTGGCTGCCCGCAGCCTTCGCCCAGCCCGACCCGCAGCGCTATCAGCAATTTCTGCTGCATGCCGACTCGCGCCAGCGCTTCTCCATCGTCAGCTTTGTCTGGGGCCCGGGGCAGCGCACGCCGATCCACGATCACCGGGTCTGGGGGCTGATCGGCATGCTCCGCGGCGCCGAGGATTCCCAGGGCTTCGAGCGCCTGGCCGACGGTCGCCTGCAGCCTGCGGGGGCGCCGATACGCTTGGTGCCGGGGCAGGTGGAAGCGGTGTCGCCGCGCATTGGCGATATCCACCAGGTGAGCAATGCCCACAGCGATCGGGTGTCGGTCAGCATCCATGTCTATGGCGCCAATATCGGTGCGGTACGGCGTGCGGTATATGACCCGGACGGCCATGAAAAACCCTTTGTCTCCGGTTACTCCAACCCTTTATTGCCCAACCTCTGGGACCTGTCGAAGGAGCCCCTGCAATGACCGACTTCCCCACTCGCAGCCCGGCACAGATCCGCCAGGCCCTGCTCGACCGCCAGGAACTGGCCCTGCTCGATGTGCGCGAGGAAGCGCCCTTCGCCGAGGCCCATCCGCTGTTCGCGGCGAATATCCCGCTGTCGAAACTGGAGCTGGAGCTGTATGCGCGGATTCCCCGCCGCGACACCCCCATCACTGTCTATGACCAGGGTGAAGGCCTGGCCCTGCGTGCCGCGCAGCGCCTGCGCCTACTGGGCTACAGCGATGTCGCCCTGCTCGAAGGCGGCCTGCAGGGCTGGCGCGCCGCCGGTGGCGAACTGTTCAAGGACGTCAATGTGCCGAGCAAGGCCTTTGGCGAACTGGTGGAAGCCGAGCGCCACACCCCGTCACTGGCCGCCGAGGAACTGCAGGCCCTGCTCGACCAGCAGGCCGACCTGGTGGTGCTGGACGCCCGGCGCTACGACGAATACCAGACCATGAGCATTCCCGGCAGCACCAGCGTGCCCGGCGCCGAGCTGGTGCTGCGGGTACGCGAACTGGCCCCCGACCCGCGCACCCGGGTGGTGGTCAACTGCGCCGGGCGCACCCGCAGCATCATCGGCACCCAGTCCCTGGTCAACGCCGGTATTCCCAACCCGGTGGCGGCACTGCGCAATGGCACCATCGGCTGGACCCTGGCCGGGCAGAAGCTCGAACACGGCCAGAGCCGACGCTTCAAGGCGGTGGATGAAGCCCGGCGGACAGAGGCCCAGGTGGCGGCCCGGGCGGTGGCCGACCGCGCCGATGTGGCGCGCATCGACCTGGCCCAGTGGCGGCGCTGGCAGGCCGAGGCCAAGCGCACCAGCTATCTGTTCGATGTGCGCACCCCAGAGGAATTCGCCGCTGGCCACCTGCCCGGCGCGCGCTCCACCCCGGGGGGCCAGCTGGTGCAGGAAACCGACCACTTCGCCAGCGTGCGTGGCGCACGCCTGGTGCTGGTGGACGATGACGGCGTACGGGCCAATATGAGCGCCTCCTGGCTGGCACAGATGGGCTGGCAGGTGGCGGTGCTCGACGGCCTGCGCGCCAGTGATTTCAGTGTGCGCGGCCCCTGGCAGCAGCCCCTGCCGGATGTTGCGCCAACCGAGGAGATCAGCCCGCAGACCCTCGCCGGCTGGCTGCAGGAGCCCGGCACCCTGGTGCTGGATGTCACCGCCAGTGCCCACTATGTGCAGCGCCATATCCCCGGCGCCTGGTGGGCGTTGCCCAGCCAGCTGGAGGACTCCCTGGCGCAACTGCCGCAACCGCAGCGCTATGTGCTGACCTGCGGCAGCAGCCTGCTGGCGCGCTTCGTGGCGCCGCAGTTGCAGGCCCTGACCCAGCGCCCGGTGTTTGTCCTGAGCGGCGGCACGGCGGCCTGGATCGAGGCCGGCCTGCCCCTGGAGGAAAGCCGCCAGCAACTGGCCGCGCCACGAATCGACCGCTACCGTCGCCCCTATGAAGGCACCGACAATCCCAAGGAGGCGATGCAGGGCTACCTGGACTGGGAATTCGGCCTGGTGGCGCAGCTGGGCCGGGATGGCACCCATGGGTTTTTCGTGATCTGAATCGGCTGCCGGCGAAGGCGCTCTTGAGGGCCTCTTCGCTGGCAAGCCAGCGCCTACAGGGGAGATTGGCCCGGGAAAACAGGGATTGCGGGTCTTTCATCGGCAAAGTGACAAATAGCAATAATTCTCGATATCATTCGCGACCTTGTGCTCAACGCGTCGTCAAGAAGGATATCCATGTCTCGCTCCAAGCCCGACTCCAGGTCGCTGGAGGCTGTCCGCGGGTTCTATGCGGACATCCTGCATTTCCTGCGTAAACGCACGGACAACGCCAGCGACGCGGCGGACATGACCCAGGATGTGTTCACCCAATGGCTCGACTACCGCGACCGGGCCCAGGTGGAACAGCCCCGGGCCTTTCTGTTCCAGATGGCACGCAATCTGCTGCGCGATCATTGGCGGCACCAGCAGGTGCGTTCCAAGGTGCATCAGCACGCCCACCCCGAGCACAGCTTCGACAGCGAACCCCTGGCCGACGAACGCCACGAGCCGCTGCCCGCCGCCCAGCGCCTGCAACGCCTGGAACAATTGAAAGAAGTCCTCGCCGAGCTCTCGCCGCGCCGCCGCGAAGCCCTTATGCTGCACCGCTTCGAAGGGCTGAGCCAGGCGCAGATCGCCGAACGCATGGGAATTTCCGTAAGCATGGTGGAGAAACACATCGCCTTTGCCCTGCTGCACTGCAAGCAGCACCTACAACGAGAAAATGGCAAGGAGCAGCCTGAATGACCCGCTTTCCCGGCCTCCACGACGACCCCGAGCACGAGCAGATCGATGCCCAGGCCGCCAGTTGGTTCGCCCGCAACCGCAATGACCCGGACCGCGCCAGCCGCAAGGCTTTCGACCTCTGGGTCAGCGAACCGGCCCACGCCCGGGCCTACGCCGAGTTCGAACAGCTGTGGGTCGACCTGGCCCAGTTGCAGCAACTGAGCCGCCCGCTGCCCCTGCCCTTGCCCCAGCGCAAGACTCCGCGCTGGCGACCGGCCCTGGCCGTGGCCGCCGCCGTGCTCTGCGCGCTGCTGGCGGTCAACCTGGGGACGCCGCAAGGCCCCTATGTGCAGCAGATTGCGGCCCAGGAGCAAGGTGCCCGGGCCTTCAAGCTGCCCGACGGCAGCACCTTGTACGTCAACGCCAATACCCAGGTAAAAATCGATTTCAGTGCCCAGCAGCGGGATATCTACCTGCAGCAGGGCCAGCTGTACCTGGAAGTCGCCGCCGACAAGGAGCGCCCGCTGTGGGTGCACAGCGGCGCGGCCAAGGTGCGGGTGGTGGGCACCGCCTTCGATGTGCGCCGTGGCCAGCGCCAGCTGGTGGTCAGCGTGGCTCATGGCCTGGTGGCCTTCAGTCCTGATGGCAAGCCGGGGGATCTGACACTCTTGGGCGCCCGCCAGCAGGCCACCTACGACCTGCATAAAGGCACCCTGCGCCAGCAGGCCTTGGACCGCGATGAAGTGGCCGACTGGCGCAGCGGGCGCCTGGCGTTTCGCAACCGCGAGCTGGCCAGCCTGGTGGACGAGTTGAACCTCTACCGCCACCAGCCGGTGCAGTTGGCCGAGGGCTCGCTGGGGGCCTACAAGGTCTCGGGCAACCTCGACGTCAATGATCCGGACGCCCTGATCAAGGCCCTGCCGGCGCTGATCCCGGTCAAGACCCGGGTCCAGGCCAACGGTCAGTTGAAGATCGAAGCCCGTTGAAATCAATACATGAGAATATTTTGCATTCGCATATGAGGTTTTCTTGCACTGCCCCGTCTTCCTCCTGTCCGCGCTTTGTGTGCAGCGCTTTTTTGGCCTTTGAGCCGCCTTGGGGGAAGTCATGTTTCGCGCGTTCTTGCCTGTACCGTTAGTCCGTACCCGCCCGACCCTGCTCGCCGCCTGCCTGGCATTCAGCCTGCAGGCGCATGCCGGGCCGCTGCATTTCCAACTGCCGGCGCAGCCCCTGGCCGCCTCCCTGAGCCAGATTGCCCAACAGGCGAAGATCCAGTTGCTGTTCGATGAACAACTGCTGCGCAATGCCAAGGCGCCGGCGCTGCAAGGCGACTTCAGCCCGGAAGAGGCGATCCGCAATCTGCTCCGGGACGGCCAGTTCAACCTGCTCAAGGTCGACAACACCTACATAGTGCGGCCCGCCGAAACCACCGTTAGCAGCGGTTCGGCCTTGCAACTGGGGGCCATGAGCGTGATCGGCAACGGCACCGAGGTGGACTCCTCCAGTGTTGGCCGCTCGACCCTGAACCAGGCGGAAATCGATCGTCACCAGGCCACCAACGTCGCCAGCCTGATCGACACCTTGCCCGGCGTGAGCCTGGGCGGTTCGCTGAAACCCGGTGGCCAGACCATCAATATCTGGGGCCTGGGGGATGCCGAGGACGTGCCACTGAGCGTCGATGGCGCCACCAAGAGCGGCTTCGAGCGCTACCAGCAGGGTTCGATCTTCATCGAGCCGGAAATGATCAAGCGCATCGTGGTGGAAAAGGGCCCGCACTCGCCCGAGACCGGCAACGGCGGTTTCGGCGGCACCGTGCACATGGAGACCAAGGACGCCCCTGACTTGCTGCAGGACGGCCGCAACACCGGCGCCATGGTCAAGTACGGCTACAGCAGCAACAGCCATGAGCAGGCCTACACCGGCGCGGTGTACGGACGCACCGACGACCATCGCTTCGATGCCCTGGCCTACTGGACCAAACGCGATGGCGACGACATGAAACTGGCCAGCGCCCAGCCCGACCCGCGCAATGAATACCCGATCAACCCCAAGCGCCTGCCCAATACTGCCCAGGACCTGGAAGGCGAGCTGTTCAAGCTGAACATGCAGTTGACCGACGAGCATCGCCTGGGCTTCACCTACATGCGCTCCGACAGCAACATCTGGGCGCCCTTCTCGGCCAAGAGCTACCCGACGCCGCCAAAGCTCGGCGACATCATCAAGTACGGCTATGAAGGTGCCAGCCAACGCTACCTGGCCCAGCGCAACACCATCGACACCACCTGGCTGGCCAAATATCAGTACACCCCGGTGGACAACCCCTGGATCGACTTCGAAGCCCAGTATTCCAACTCCGACACCGACCAGACCGACGAGCGCGGTGCGACCTCCTTCATCCAGCCGTCCTCGGGCGGACGCAAGATCACCGTGGGTTATGAGGACAAGATCCTCTCCCTGAAAAACACCAGCCGCTTCAGCACCGGCCCGCTGGACCATGCCCTGACCAATGGCATCCAGATCCGCAAACATACCCGCGAAGTGGACATGTGGATGCCGGGCAAGTCCTATGAAGTGCCCAAGTACAACTACGGCCACTACCAACCGGGCTTCATGCCCCACGGCAAGGTCGACAACAACGCGTTCTACATCCAGGACGCCATTACCCTGGGCGACTTCACCCTGACCCCGTCGCTGCGCTACGACCATGTGCGCAACCGTGGCGAGAAAAACGACGCGCCGGTCTACAACAGCCCCGACCCGGTGGTGGGCCACGACTATGGCGACAAGACCTACACCGGCTGGTCGCCACGGCTGTCGGCATACTGGAACGTCACCCCGCAGTTCGCCCTGTTCGCCGACTACAGCAAGACCTGGCGTGCGCCGGTGATCGACGAACAATATGAAGTGCAGTCGGCCGGCACCACCCGCTCGTCCACCAGCCGCAACCTTGACCCGGAACGCATCACCGCGCTGCGCGCCGGTAACATCACCAGTTTCTCCGACGTGCTGGCCAAGTCCGACAGCGTGCAGATCCGTACCACGGTGTTCCGCAACGACATCAAGAACGAAATCATGAAGAACCTGGGGATCGGTTGCGCCGAGCAGTTGAGCACCGGCAAGAGCATCGGTGATACCTGCAACCAGCCGACGATCGGGGTCTACCGCAATGTCGGCGACCTGACCATCAAGGGTTTCGAAGTCGAGAGTTTCTACGATTCCACCTACCTGTTCGGCTCGCTGTCCTACTCCTGGATCACCGGCAAGCATCAAGGCGCCTACACCAACCCCTGGGGCCCGAACGTCTGGGCCCGGGACATTCCGCCGCGCAAGTGGGTCGCCACCCTGGGGGTGAAGATTCCGCAGTGGGATGCCCAAGTGGGCTGGCAGGGCCAGTGGGTGCGCCAGACCGACCGCGTGCCCAGCGACATCTACCCGAGCGGCCCGGCCAGCGCCGCGGGCGACTCCTACTGGGACCAGTACGAAAACGACCGCTACAACGTGCACGGCCTGTTCGCCAACTGGAAACCCCAGCAGGCCTACCTCAAGGGCACCGAAGTCAATTTCACCCTGGATAACATGTTCAACCGCGACTACCGCCCACCGCTGAGCGGTGAGAACGCCTCCAGCCTGGGGCGCAACGCCAAGATCAGCGTGACCCGGTTCTTCTAATCGCCCTCGCCCGCGGTGCACCCACTGCACCGCGGCATGCCCTGTGCTCGGTGCCCGCCGAGGCTCGCCACAGATCTGTTGCAAGCCTTTAACCCGGCCTCGCCGCCCCCTCTTTCCGGGCTAGGATCGAGCTCCCCCTTGATCACCACTGAAATGCCTTCGGGCACTTTCAGTGGTTTCCTCATTGAATTCGTACGACGGATATCGTACAAACAGAGGGCATCATGGACAGAGGCTTCAGGCGGGTCAGGCGGCAACTGATCAACGCCCTGCAAACGGGAAACTACCTGCACGCGACACGTGGCTCGATCGACATCAAGAACCTGCTGGCCACTGGCGAGATCTCGGCCCGGCAACTGATCGAAATAGTGCTTGCTTGCCGGGGCGGCGATCACAGTTGCAGCCCACACCACAGCGTCCCGCAGATTGCCGTCCATGTGCTCAAGCGAGCCGGCTGGTACATCAAGTTCTATTTTATCGAGCCAGAGACGTGGTTCATCAGCGTTCACCGATGAGGGCAATCCATGAAACTGTATCTGCAAGGCGACCGTGGCAAGGCGCTCTGCGAGCATTGCCAACAGGTCGTTGGCATCACCTACCTGCGCCGCGACCTGCCGTTCAGCGATGGCCAGGGCCAGGCCCGGGACATCCTGGTGGGGGTCTGCGACCTATGCGCCAGCGCGGTGGCGATTCCGCCGCAGTCGACCCCGGCGATCAAGGAAGCGCGCAAGCATCAGCTGACCTCCATCGAGGCCCGGCTGCCGGCGGTCTATCTCGATGTGCTGGACGCCGCCATGCACTCGGTGGCCGAGGACGCCGGGGTGCAGATGCGCAAGCTGTTCTTCGGTTATTACCTGAGTGCCCAGAGCGGGCTGGACCTGGCGCAGGTACACGGCGGGTTCACCGCCTACCTGGAGCAACAGGTCAGGGCCCGCGGGCTGCCGGCCAGCCAGCCGATGAAACGCCTGTCGCTGAAAGTGAATCACTATGTGGCCGAGGATCTGGCCCGCCTGCTGCAAGCAACCCGGATGAGCCAGACCGAACTGCTGAAATCCCTGATCGCGCAGATCCGCGAGGACGTGCTCGAAGGCGCCAACCCCGCGGTAATCGCCGACCTGCGCCGGCTCATGCGCCTGGCTCTGTAGCCATTCGGCCCCTGCCTGCTACTGGGTTTGCCGACGCACCAGGCTCAGGTCCGGGGCGCCACTGCGGCGCTGGCTCAGGTAGCGGGTGCAACTGACCCGCAGGAAGGAGGCGAAATTCACCACCTCGCCGCGGTAGTCCATGACCTCTTCATACAGCTTGGCGATCAACTGGTTGGTGGTCATGCCGTCCACCTCGGCGATCTCGCTGAGGATGTCCCAGAACTGATTTTCCAGGCGCAGGGTGGTGACCACGCCACAGATGCGCAACGAACGCGAACGGGATTCGTAGAGAATCGGGTCGGCCTTGACGTACAGCTCGCACATGGCGTGGCCCTCGCTTACAGGCTGATCCTGGTGCCCAGCAGGCCAAGGAAACCCGCCAGCCAGCTAGGGTGCGCCGGCCAGGCCGGAGCGGTGGCCAGGTTGCCCTGGACGTGGCCGGCAGTCACCGGAATATCGATATAGGTGCCGCCCGCCAGGCGCACTTCCGGGGCACAGGCCGGGTAGGCGCTGCACTCGCGGCCTTCAAGAATTCCCGCCGCCGCCAGCAGTTGCGCGCCGTGGCACACCGCGGCAATCGGCTTGGCCGCCTGGTCGAATTCCCTGACCAATTGCACCACCTGTTCGTTCAGCCGCAGGTACTCCGGCGCCCGGCCACCGGGGATCAGTAGCGCGTCGTAATCGCTGGACTTGACCTTGGCGAAATCGAAATTCAGGGCGAACAGATGGCCCGGCTTTTCACTGTAGGTCTGGTCGCCCTCGAAGTCGTGGATCGCCGTGCGCACCGTCTGCCCGGCGCTCTTGTCCGGGCACACCGCATGCACCGTATGACCGACCATCTGCAATGCCTGGAAGGGCACCATCACTTCGTAGTCTTCGACGTAATCGCCAACCAGCATGAGGATCTTTTTCGCGGCCATGGAGTGGACTCCCTTCAAGGAAACACGTGGACAGAAGAAGTACTCAAGGTAGTCGCAATCGGCCGGGCCGGGTAATAGCCAGTTACTACAGCGGCAAGCTACAAGCTACAAGCTGCAAGTGGGTACTAGAGCTCCTGGCTTGCAGCTAGCCACTTGCCGCTTACAGCTGCTTGTCTGCTTTGAGCAGGGTTTCCAGGCAGTGTTCGCTGATCTGGTAGAACGCCTTGAGTTCCTCGATCCGCGCCAGCAGCGGGCCCGGGGCCTGGGGCTCGGCGCGCTTGACCGCGAGGATCATCTTGTTCTTGTTGGTGTGTTCCAGGGAGATGAATTCGAAGACCTTGGTTTCATAACCGCAGGCTTCGAGGAACAGGGCCCGCAGGCTGTCGGTGACCATCTCCGCCTGCTGCCCCAGGTGCAGGCCGTATTGCAGCATGGGCTTGAGCAGCGCCGGGCTCTGGATCTGCTGGCGGATCTGCTTGTGGCAGCACGGCGAGCACATGATGATCGACGCGCCGGAGCGAATGCCGGTGTGGATCGCGTAGTCGGTGGCGATATCGCAGGCGTGCAGGGCGATCATCACCTCCAGTTCGCTGGGGGCCACGCTGCGCACATCGCCGCACTTGAACACCAGCCCCGGATGCTCCAGGCGCTGCGCGGCGGCGTTGCACAGGCTGACCATATCCTCGCGCAGCTCGACCCCGGTGACTTCGCCCTGGGCCTTGAGGCTGTTGCGCAGGTAGTCGTGGATGGCGAAGGTCAGGTAACCCTTGCCGGAGCCGAAGTCCGCCACCCGCACCGGCTGTTGCAGATCGATCGACGAACTGCCCAGGGCGTGGCTGAACACCTCGATGAACTTGTTGATCTGCTTCCACTTGCGCGACATCGCCGGAATCAGCTCGTGCTGCTTGTTGGTCACCCCCAGGTCGGCAAGGAACGGCCGGCGGAGGTCGAGAAAGCGATTCTTCTCCCGGTTGTGCTCGGCAGACGGCACATCACGCTGGGTTTGCGGCTTGCCCTTGAACAGCGAGCTCTTGCCCTTCTTGCTGTACTCAAGCTGCACTTCATCGGTAAGGGTCAGCAGGTGAGCGTTCTTGAACGAAGCCGGCAGCAGCTCGGCGATCAGCGCCTGGCCCTCGGCCAGGGGCAGGTTCTTGGTGATGTCGCGGGTCTTGTAGCGATAGACGAAGGACAGGCAGGGCTGCTCCTTGACCGTCAGCTGCTTGATGATCAGCCGTTGCAGGTCGGCTTCGCTGCCCACGTGCTTGGCCAGTACCAGCTTGATAAAAGCGTTTTGCGCGAGGCTGGTGTCCAGCAACTGCAGAAAATCGGCGTGGTGATCCGGCGCCGGGCGAGCGGAAGGAGCGGTGACAGACATGGGAGCAGGTGCCTCGGGCAATGCGCGGTGTGAATCAGGAAATGGCGGCTATTTTAGGGGGGATGGCTCGCCGGGGCACGGAGTTATTGCCCCGACGGCAAAAAATCGTCGCACGGGAACACCGCCCCCGTAGGAGCTGGCCGGGCGGCGTTCCGCTTGCCAGCGAAGGCGCCCCCCAGGGCGATGCAAGGCTCTGGGGCCTCTTCGCCGGCAAGCCGGCTCCTACAGGGAGGTGGGTCAGTTGAGCACCACCAGGCGATTGGGCAACTCGTTGCGCGCCTGGGTCAGGGGCACATGCTGCTTGAGCAATTCGCCGCTGGCCTCGATGCAGTCAAGAAAACCCTGCAGGGTCTGGCCGCGCTTCACCTGCTGGGTGAACGCCCGGACAATGCCGTCCCAGTGCTTGTCTTCCAGGCGCCTGGAGATGCCTTCGTCCACCAGGATCTCCACATAACGTTCGGCTTCGCTGACAAAGATCAGCACCCCGGTGCTACCTACCGTGTGGTGCAGGTTCTGCTCGAGAAACTGCCGCCGGGCCAGGTTGGAAGCCCGCCAGTGCCGCACCGAACGCGGGATCAGCCGGGTGGTGACCCGCGGCAGGCGAAAGATCAGGCACAGCAGGATAAAGGTGGCCCATTGCGCCAGCAGCAACAGGTGCATGTTCAGCCAGCCAGTGGCGTAGTGCACCAGCCCCGGCACCACCAGCGCCAGCAGGCTGGCCCAGAGCAGCGGGATATAGGCGTAGTCGTCGGCCCGGGCGGCCAGTACCGTCACCAGCTCGGCGTCGGTCTGCTGTTCGACCCGGGCGATGGCTTCGGCCACTTGCCGTTGTTCGTATTCACTGAGTAATGCCATGTCGTTGGATTTCCGCTTTTTATTTTGAGTTACCAGCTGCCGGAGGAACCGCCGCCGCCAAAACTGCCGCCACCGCCGCTGAAACCACCACCGCCGCCAGACCCGCCACCAAAACCACCGCCGCTCGAACCGCCGCGCCCACCACCGCTGGGCAGGATACCGAGCATCTGCGCCACCATCATGCAGAGGATGAACAGCATCACCAGGAAGATGAACAGCAAGGGGTGACGCTCGACAAAGTCGCGCTGCTCGCCACCCTCGCCACCGCCGTAGGCGCTGGCCGGTTGATCCAGTGGCGTGCCACCGAGCACCTGCAGTATGGCCGACACCCCGTCGCGGATGCCCTGGCTGAACTGGCCCTGCTTGAACGCCGGGGTGATCACCTGATTGATGATCACTGCAGCCTGGGCATCGGTCAGGCGATCCTCCAGGCCGTAGCCCACCTCGATGCGCAGCTTGCGCTCAGCGCGGGCAATGATCAGCAACGCGCCATTGTTCTTGTCCTTCTGGCCAATGCCCCAGTAGCGCCCCAACTGATAGCCGAAATCCTCGATGCTGGCGCCTTGCAGGTCTGGCAGGGTCACCACCACCAACTGTTCGCCGCTGGCTTGCTCGTGGGCCTGCAGTTCCTGGGTCAGCTGGGCGCGGGTGGCTGGTTCCAGCAACTGCGCGTTGTCCACCACCCGACCGCTGAGGGCCGGGAATTTCAGTTCGGCCTGGGCCGAGACCGCAAAGACCCAGAGCAACAGCACCAGGCCGATTTTGTAGAGTCGCATCAGCACCTCGTCCTTAATGATTGTGCGCTGGCACTACCAACTGCCAGACGCCCCGCCGCCGCCAAAACTGCCGCCGCCCCCTCTGAAGCTGTCCGAATCCGAGCTTGAGCTCGAACTGGAGCTGGAACTGCTGGACTCGAACCAGTCGAATGAGCTGCTGCTCGAACTGCTGTCGCGCTCGGCCCTGGGTTCGCGCTTGGGCGAGTCGTCGCTGCTGTAGGGCCGACCATCGCCTGCCGATTCATCACCGTCGCGCCAGGAGACCAAGAACCCGGCCAGGGGCACGCCGACAAACACCGAGAAAAACACCAGTTTGAACCACCACATCCATTCGATCTGCTGGTACCAGCTTTGCTCCACCGAACGGTGCACCAGCATCCGGCTGCTGCCCGGCTCCAGCAAGCGCACGATGGAGGTGGTGCCGGCGATGATCCCGGAGGAATACAGCTCATCCTTGAAATAGGGAACGATCGAGCCGTCGATGATGAGGTGGGCCCAGATGTCGTTGATCCGCCCTTCCAGGCCGTAGCCCACTTCGATTCGCACCTTGCGATCGTCCTTGGCCACCAGCAACAGCACGCCGTTGTTCTTGTCCTTCTGGCCGATACCCCAGTGGCGACCCAGTTGCAGGCCGAACTCCTCGATGCTGTAGCCGCCCAGGCTCGGCACCGTGACCACTACCACCTGGTCGGTGGTGCTCTGCTCCAGGCGCTGGAGCATCTGCGTCAGGTACACCTGGGCAGAAGGCGTGAGCATCTGCGCACTGTCCACTACGCGCCCGGTCAAGGCCGGGAACAGGCTCTCAATCGGCACCGTCGCCGTACTGGCCGCTCCGGGTGTGGCCTGGCTCGACGCCGGCCCATCCGTGGGCGCTACTACCGCGGGCTGCGCCAACAGGGCGCCGCCGCTCACCAGCCACAACGACAGCAACGCACCTCGCAGTGCGCGCTGTAAGCCCCCCATCAGAATTTGACTTGCGGGGCTTTGTCGGCGCCGGCACTGGTGGCCTCGAACGACTCACGCACCGGCATATCGCTGTACATCAGGCTGTGCCACAGGCGACCGGGGAAGGTGCGGATCTCGGTGTTGTATTTCTGCACCGCCAGGATGAAGTCGCGACGGGCCACGGCGATGCGGTTTTCGGTGCCTTCAAGCTGGGACTGCAAGGCCAGGAAGTTCTGGTTGGCCTTGAGGTCCGGGTAGCGCTCGGACACCACCATCAGGCGGCTCAGGGCACCGCTCAACTGGTCCTGGGCCTGCTGGAACTGCTTGAGCTTTTCCGGGTTGTCCAGGGTGTTGGCATCGACCTGGATCGAGGTGGCCTTGGCCCGCGCCTCGACCACCGCGGTGAGGGTGTCTTCCTCGTGCTTGGCGTAGCCCTTGACGGTTTCCACCAGGTTGGGAATCAGGTCGGCGCGGCGCTGGTACTGGTTCTGCACCTGGCCCCAGTCGGCCTTGACCTGCTCGTCCAGGGTCGGAATGTTGTTGATGCCGCAACCCGCCAGCAGGCTGGTAAGCAGCAACAGGGCGGCGACCGGCCAGCTCGCACGCAGGCGTTGGGTAATGTTCATGGGTGGGGCTCCTTGCACAACCTGATGGAATGAATCTTCTGCCCGGTTTCACACATCCTGTAGGCAAAATCTGCCATCGCCACTGGAATGCGTCGGGCTGATGGGCTAAAAGATGCCCAGCGCGAAAAAGAGTTCAGAAGTGTGCTGGATTTATCTGCACAACAATAGTCGCCCCTTAAATTTTGGCTGCTGGATGCGTACCCCAAAGCATCTGTCTTGAGCCCTTGAGAACAATATTCATGAAGAAGCTGTGTTTGCTGGGCCTGCTGGTCAGCCTGGCCAGTCACCCGGTGTTGGCCGAGAGCGCCTCGGTTCCCCTGGAAAACAAAGAAGCCTTTATCAACGACCTGCTCAAGCGCATGACCCTGGAAGAGAAGATCGGCCAGTTACGCCTGATCAGCATCGGCCCGGAAATGCCCCGCGAGCAGATCCGCAAGGAGATCGCCGCGGGCAATATCGGCGGCACCTTCAACTCCATCACCCGCCCGGAAAACCGGCCGATGCAGTATGCGGCCATGCGCAGCCGGCTGAAGATCCCGATGTTCTTCGCCTATGACGTGATCCACGGCCACCGGACCATCTTCCCCATCAGCCTGGCCCTGGCTTCCAGCTGGGACATGGACGCCATCGGCCGCTCCGGGCGCATCGCCGCCAAGGAAGCCAGCGCCGACAGCCTGGACATCACCTTCGCACCCATGGTGGATATCTCCCGCGATGCGCGCTGGGGCCGCACCTCCGAAGGCTTCGGCGAAGACACCTACCTGGTTTCCCGTATTGCCAAGGTGATGGTCAAGGCCTACCAGGGCCAGAGCCCGGCCCTGCCGGACAGCATCATGGCCAGCGTCAAGCACTTCGCCCTGTACGGTGCGGTGGAAGGCGGTCGCGACTACAACATCGTCGACATGAGCCCGGTGAAGATGTACCAGGACTACCTGCCGCCCTACCGCGCGGCCATCGACGCCGGCGCCGGCGGGGTGATGGTGGCCCTGAACTCGATCAATGGCGTGCCCGCCACCTCCAACACCTGGCTGATGAACGACCTGCTGCGCAAGGAGTGGGGCTTCAAGGGCCTGGCAGTGAGCGACCACGGGGCGATCGTCGAGCTGATCCGCCATGGCGTCGCCAAGGACGGTCGCGAGGCGGCCAAGCTGGCGATCAAGGCCGGCATCGACATGAGCATGAACGACTCGCTGTACGCCAAGGAGCTGCCGGGGCTGCTCAAGTCCGGCGAGGTCGAGCAGAAGGACATCGACAACGCGGTGCGTGAAGTGCTGGCGGCCAAGTACGACATGGGCCTGTTCAAGGACCCTTATGTGCGCATCGGCAAGGCCGAGGACGACCCGGCCGACACCAACGCCGAAAGCCGCCTGCACCGCAGCGACGCCCGGGATATCGCCCGCCGCAGCCTGGTGCTGCTGAAGAACCAGAACGACACCCTGCCGCTGCAGAAGACCGCCAGGATCGCCCTGGTCGGGCCGCTGGCCAAGGCGCCGATCGACATGATGGGCAGTTGGGCCGCCGCCGGGGTGCCGGCGCAATCGGTGACCCTCTACGACGGCATGCGCAATGTGCTGGGCGACAAGGCCCAGCTGGTGTACGCCCGGGGTTCCAACATCACTGCCGACAAGAAGGTGGTGGACTACCTGAACTTCCTCAACTTCGATGCCCCGGAAGTGGTGGACGACCCGCGCCCGGCGCAGCAGATGATCGACGAAGCGGTGCAAGCGGCCCAGCAGTCGGACGTGATTGTCGCCGCAGTGGGTGAGTCGCGAGGCATGTCCCACGAATCCTCGAGCCGCACCGACCTGCAGATACCCGCCAGCCAGCGCGAGCTGATCAAGGCCCTCAAGGCCACCGGCAAGCCCCTGGTACTGGTGTTGATGAATGGCCGGCCGCTGTCGCTGCTGGACGAGAATCAGCAGGCCGACGCCATTCTGGAAACCTGGTTCAGCGGCACCGAAGGCGGCAACGCCATCGCCGACGTGCTGTTCGGCGACTACAACCCGTCGGGCAAGCTGCCGATCACCTTCCCCCGTTCCGTGGGGCAGATCCCCACCTACTACAACCACCTGACCATTGGCCGGCCGTTCACCCCGGGCAAGCCGGGCAACTACACCTCGCAGTACTTCGACGACACCACCGGCCCGCTGTTTCCGTTCGGCTACGGCCTGAGCTACACCCGCTTCAGCCTGTCGGACATGGCGCTGTCGGCCACCACCCTGAACAAGGGCGGCAAGCTCGAGGCCAGCGTGACCCTGAAGAACACCGGCAAGCGTGACGGCGAAACCGTGGTGCAGCTGTATATCCAGGATGTGGCCGGCTCGATGATCCGCCCGATCAAGGAGCTGAAGAACTTCCAGAAGGTGCTGCTCAAGGCCGGGGAACAGAAGGTCATCCGTTTCAGCATCAGCGAGGACGACCTGAAGTTCTACAACGCCCAGCTCAAGTACGCTGCAGAACCGGGCGACTTCAACGTGCAGATCGGCCTGGATTCCCAGGACGTCAAGCAACAGAGTTTCGAACTGCTCTGAGCCCCTGTGCCTGGCCGGCGCCCAAGCAGCGCCGGCCGGCTACAGCCCTTCCCCTGACGACTAGCCGCGACGATCCAGCAGGTTGACCACCAGGCGGTCGACCCAGCCCCAGATCCGCTGCTTGATCCGCCGCCACAACGGCCGGTTGCGCCACTGCGCCAGGCTGACTTCTTCGCTCTGGGCAAAATCCGTCTCGAAGCTCGCTTGCACCGCCCGGGTCAGCTGCGGGTCCAGGGCTTCCAGGTTGGCTTCCAGGTTGAAGCGCAGGTTCCAGTGATCGAAGTTGCACGAGCCGACACTCACCCAGTCGTCCACCAGGGCCATCTTCAGGTGCAGGAAACGCGGCTGGTACTCGAAGATCCGCACCCCGGCCTTGAGCAGGCGCGGGTAATAACGGTGCCCGGCATAGCGCACCGCCGGATGATCGGTACGGGGCCCGGTGAGCAGCAGGCGCACATCGAGGCCCCGGGCCGCGGCCTTGCGCAAGGAACGACGCACCGACCAGGTGGGCAGGAAATACGGGGTAGCCAGCCACACCCGTCGCTGGCCGCTGTGTAGGGCACGGATCAATGAATGCAGGATGTCGCGATGCTGGCGGGCATCGGCATAGGCCACCCGACCCAGGCCTTCGCCGGTGTCCGGCAGACGCGGCAGGCGTGGCAGGCCAAAATCGGCATGGGGCCTCCAGGCGCCACGGTGCAGGTTGGCGCTCCACTGGCGGTCGAACAGCATCTGCCAGTCACGCACCATGGGCCCGGCAATTTCCACCATCACTTCATGCCAGTCGCAACTGTTGCGTTCGGGCTGCCAGAACTCGTCGGTAACCCCGGTGCCGCCCACCACCGCCAGGCACTGGTCCACCAGCAGCAGCTTGCGATGGTCGCGGTACAGATTGAGCAAACCCAGGCGCCAGCACAGACGGTTATAGAAGCGCAGCTCGACACCGGCGTCGGTCAAACTGCGGCGCAGGGCCTGGGTGAAGGCCAGGCTGCCGTAGTCATCGAACAGGCAGCGTACCCGCACCCCGCGCTCGGCGGCCTGCACCAGCGCCTGGACCATGGCTTGGGCACAACTGCCCGCCTCCACCAGGTACAGCTCCAGCTCCACCTGTTGCCGAGCTCGAGCGATGGCCACCAGCATGCGCGGAAAGAACTCCGGGCCGTCGATCAGCAACTCGAAGCGGTTGCCTTCGCGCCAGGGAAATACCGCACCGCGCATATCAGCGCGCCGTGAAGATCAGCACCGCACCCACCGGCACCGAGAAACTGATGGCCGACAGGCCCGCCATCTTGCGCAGGCTGTCCAGGCCCGGCGCCAGGTTGAAGTCTTCGGCATTGAGCACCAGAGGCTCCAGGGTCACCACCTGGAAACGCCGGTCATCCAGGCGGGTGGCCAGCAATTCGGCGTTGTAGCTGTGTTCCTGGCCATGCAGGGCCACGGTGACCGGCAACAGCAGCTCGATCTGCGCCCCGGGGGCCAGATCATTGATCGGCCGCAGGTTGAGCTGGGCGGTGATCAGGGCTTCAGGAAACTGCTGGATCTGGAACAGCTCCTGGCGCATGCGCTCATCACGCAGGGGGATGCTGCTGTTGATCGACTCCAACTCGATCTGCACCTGGGCCTGGCCCTTGGCATCGACCTTGCCATGCAGCACCAGAAAGCGCTGGACCTCGGCAATGCTGGCGTTCTTGGTGCTGACGAAGGACACGCGGGAGGACTCGTTATCCAGGTACCAGTCGGCCTGCACCGGCAGGGCCAGTACCCCGAGCAGGCTGAGAAAAAGGCGGATCGGCGTACGCATGCAAGCTCCAGGGCAACAGAAGGCGCCACCTTAACCGCCCGCCAGGGGGCTGGCAAACATCGCGGTGGCGACGCCTTCAGGTAGAGCACGAAGCGCTAGGTATAGTTCAGCCGCCGGGTTTCAGCGCATCCACAGGTGACGGGGGCCAGCAGCAGAAGGTGGCTCAGACGAGGGTTTTCTGCAGTTGCTCGACGGTTTCGGCCAGGCGCCCGAGGTGGCGCTTGCGCACCTGCTCGACACAGGCCAGGTCCATCGGCCAGTGCAGGGCAATGCTGCCGATCACCCGGCCTTCGGCGCGCAGCGGCAAGGCCACGGCGCGGATCAGGAACGGCAGGCGCACCGGATACTCCCAATGGCCCTCGGTACGCTGGCCAAAACCCAACTGCCGGGATTGCGCGCAGAGCCGCTGCCGGTCTTCGGCGGCGACCCGTTCGCGCAGGGCCAGGCGTTCGACTTCGTCGCCATTCAGCGCCCCCAGGCAGGCCTTGCCCATGGCCGAATGGAACAGGCTGGCATGCTGGCCGACGATCCGGCTGTCGTGGGGGTAGCGCTTGCGCAGCACCTCGGGCACCGCGCTTTCCAGCACCTCGAGGTGTTCGCCATCAAACCCCGACAGGTCGCTCACCAGCCCGGTGCGAGCGCTGAGCTCCAGCAGCCAGGGCCGCGCCTGTTCCGCCAGGCGGTGCTTGCAGCGTTGTCGGCTGTCGCCGAACAGGCTGCGGGCACTCAGGCGATAACGCCGGTCGCTGAGGCCGCGGTAGATCCAGCGCTGCTCCTGCAGGGTCAGCAACATGCGCGACACCGTGGCCTTGGGCAGGCCGGTCAGGTAGTGCAACTCCTCCAGGCCTAGGGCCTGGTGCTGGCCCAGCAGCTCGATTATGGCCAGGGCCCGCTCCACTGAACGTACGTTGCCGGTCTCCACCTTGCTGGCCATGGGCCGAACTCCCTGTCTGAGAATGGGTAAGGCTTTACCCAGCAAGATGCGGGCCTCGGCACCCTATCAGCGATGCCTGCTTGGTTACAGCAGATTGCCCGGCGGCCGCCGTTTCACCCATTGCGTCAGTTGTTCGTGGGCATGGGCCAGTTGCAGCACGCCATGGTCGGCCTGGGGCGGACCGATAATCTGCAGGCCCATGGGCAGCCCCGCCGGGTTGAAGCCCACCGGAACGCTGATACAGGGCAGGCCGGCCAGGGTCGGGCCGATCACCACCTCCATCCAGCGGTGATAAGTGTCCATTTCCTGCCCATCGATCTGCCGTGGCCAGGCCTGCCGTGCATCGAAAGGGAACACTTGGGCACTGGGCAACAGCAGGAAGTCGTAACGCTCGAACAACTGCAGCAAGGCGCGATACCACTGGCTACGACTCTGGGAGGCACGGTACACATCGGCCGCGCCGAGCTTCGCCGCGCCCTCCACTTCCCAGCGCGCCTCGGGCTTGAGCCAGCGACGCTTGCTGGGGTCGTCATACAAGGCGCCCAAGGTGCCCTGCACCAGCCAATGCCGATGCACCAGCCAGCAGTCCCACAGCTGTGCCAGGGAAAACTCCGGCTGGCAGCCTTGCACCTCGCAGCCCAGCTGGCTGAAGTCGGCCAGGGCCTGTTCGCACAGGCTCAGCACGCCCGGTTCCATGGCCAGGTAAGCGTTGTAGTCCCCCAGCCAGCCCAGGCGCAGGCCGCGCACATCCCGCTGCAGGGAAGCCTCGAGCAGCGCCGGGTCGGCCTTGAGTGACAGCGGCGCCCGTGCATCGTAACCGGCCTGGGTGGCCAGCAACCGCGCCACATCCGCCACGCTGCGCCCCATGGGCCCTTCGGTCGCCAGTTGCTGCACGAACAGCTCGGGGGTCGGGCCGAACGGCACCCGGCCCAGAGAGGGCCGCATGCCGAACACATTGTTGAAGGCCGCCGGATTGCGCAGCGAACCCATCATGTCGCTGCCATCGGCCACCGGCAGCATGCGCAGGGCCAGGGCCACCGCCGCCCCGCCACTGCTGCCGCCAGCGCTCAGGCTCGGGTCATAGGCATTGCCGGTGGTGCCGAACAGCTGGTTATAGGTATGGGAACCCAGGCCGAACTCCGGCACGTTGCTCTTGCCGATGACGATGGCGCCACTGGCCCGCACCCGCGCCACGCTGATGGCATCCTCCTGGGGCACGTGCTCGGCGAACAGTGGCGAGCCCAGGCTGGTGGTCAGCCCGGCGGTGGCCGCCAGGTCCTTGATCGCCTGGGGCATGCCGTGCATCCAGCCCATGGATTGCCCCCGCTGCAACTGGCGGTCGCGCTGGTCGGCCTGGGCCAGCAGAGTTTCGGGCGCCACCCGAGATACCAGGGCGTTGACCTGTGGATTGCAGCGCTCGATCTGCGCCAGGTAGGCCTGCATCACCTCGCGACAGGACAGCTCGCGGGCATGGATAGCCCGGGACAGCGCCAGGGCATCCAGGGTGACGATGGCATCGCTGGCCAAAGGGTCAGGGTGGTTGATCACAACTCACCTCCCAGAGGCATGGAAAGCGCTTTGCTGTCCCTCACCGCGTCATGCATGTAGTAGATGCCCAGCAGGCTGACGAGGGAGGTCAGCAGCACATAGAAGGACGGCGCCACCGGCGTGGCCATGGCCTTGCTCAGCCAGGTCACGATCAACGGGGCAAAGCCGCCGAACAGCATCACCGTGACGTTATAGGCCACCGACACGCCGGTGGAGCGCACCTCGATCGGAAACTGCTCGGCCAGGGCGGTGGGGCCGGGGCCGAAGTAACCGCCGATGGCACTGCACAGCAGGATCTGCATCAACAGCAGGCGCTCGATGGACGGCGCCGCGGCGACCCACACATACAGCGGGTAGACCATGATGAAGAACACCAGGGTGAAGCCCATCAGCACCGGACGCCGGCCCAGGCGATCGGACAGCGCGCCGGCAAAGGGAATCACCAGGGTCATCAGGGCCACGGCGAACATCTGCACCAGCAGCACCTGGTCCAGGGGCAGGCCGAGGTTGCTGTGGGCGAAGGTCGGCATGCTCACCAGCACCACATAGAAGGACACGGTGCCGCCGCAGCACAGGCCCATGGACACCAGAATCGCCCGCCGGTAGGTCGACACCACCTGCCACAGCCCCGGGCCATTGCCGCGCACCTGCCTGCGGGCCTCGACAAAGGCTTGCGGCTCCTCCATGTATTTGCGGATCCACAGGCCCAGCGGGCCTATCAGCAGGCCGAACACGAACGGCAGGCGCCAGCCCCAGAGTTCCAGGGTTTGCGGCGCGAAGAAGTGGGTTACCGCCGCCGCCATTGCCGCGCCGCAGAACACCGCCAGGCATTGCCCCACCAGTTGCCAGGAACCGTACAGGCCCTTCTTGTGGGCCGGGGCGCTCTCCACCAGAAAGGCCGTGGAGCTGGCGTACTCGCCGCCGGTGGCAAAGCCCTGGAGCATGCGCGCCACCACGATCAGCAGCGGCGCGCCGAGGCCGATGGCGGCGTAGTTGGGGGCGAACACAATCATCGCGATCGCCAGGGTCATCAGCTGGATGATCACCAGCATCGCCGCCTTGCGGCCCTTGCGGTCGGCATAGACGCCCAGCAGCACGCCGCCCACCGGACGCATGAAAAAGCCCACGCCAAAGGTGGCCAGGGCCATCAGCAGCGAGGTGTATTCGTCTTCCGCCGGAAAGAACTGGCGGGCAATAAAACCGGCGAGAAAGCCGTAGACGATGAAGTCGTACCATTCCAGGGCGTTGCCGACCACGGCGGCAACCACCTGCCGGGTCTTGGAGACAGCGAGAGTCGAGGGGCTCATGGGAAAGTCCTTGAGTACTTTTGAGCCTTCTGGCGGGCTCGGTAAAGTGCCGGGCGTGGATCACGCCCGGGGCTTTCAGGGATACGGGAAGGGGGGCTCAGGACGGCCTGAGCCAGCTTTCCGCCAGGGCGCTCCAGTAGGCCGCGCCGGTGAGCAGGATGTCGTCGTTGAAGTCGTAACCCGGGTTATGCACCATCGGCTGCGCCAGCCCATTGCCGATGAACAGGTAGCTGCCGGGGCAGCGTTGCAGCATCCAGCCAAAATCCTCGCTGCCCATCAGTTTCGGCGTGTTGCCGTTGACCGCCTCGGCCCCCACCAGCTCGACGCCCACCTGCAGGGCGAACTCGGTTTCTTCCGCGCTGTTGACCAGCACCGGATAGGCCGGGCGGTGGTCGATGCTGACCGTGCAACCGAAGCTTTCGGCCTGGGTGCGGATAATCGCCTTGACCCGCTCCAGCATCCGCTCGCGCACCGGCGCGTCGAGGGCCCGCAAGCTCAAGCGCAACAGCGCCTGCTGGGGAATCACGTTGGCCGCCTCGCCCGCCTGCAGGGCCCCGACCGTGACCACCGCGGCCTCCTGGGTATCGATATTGCGCGCCACCACTGTCTGCAAGGCCATGACCATGCTGGCGGCGGCCACCAGAGGGTCCACCGCCAGGTGCGGCATCGAGCCATGGCCGCCAACCCCCTCGACAATCACCTCCAGCAGATCCTGGGAGGCCATCATCGGCCCCTGGCGAAAGCCCAGGTGCCCGGCTGGCAGGCCCGGCATGTTGTGCAGGCTGAACAGCGCATCACAGGGGAAGCGCTCCAGCAGGCCATCGGCAAGCATGGCTTCGGCACCGCCCTGGCCTTCCTCGGCGGGCTGGAAGATCAGGTTCAGGGTGCCGTCGAACTGGCGAGTGGCCGCCAGGTAGCGGGCGGCGCCCAGCAGGATGGTGGTATGGCCGTCATGCCCGCAGGCATGCATGCAACCGCTGTAGCGGCTGCTGTAGGGCACCCCGCTGTTCTCGATGATCGGCAGGGCGTCCATGTCGGCCCGCAGGCCCAGGGTGCGCGAGCCGGTGCCGTTGCGCAGCACGCCCACCACCCCGGTGCGGCCGATGCCGGTATGCACTTCGTAGCCCCACTCCTCCAGGCAGCGGGCCACCAGGGCCGAGGTGCGCTGCTCTTCGAAACCCAGTTCGGGGTGGGCATGGATATCCTGGCGGATGCTGCGCAGGTCGCTGGCGATGTCGTCCAGCCAGGCCAGGATGTGCTGGTGTCGGGTCATGGTGTATCTCCTCTGGGCCGGGTGGCTTGCCGTTCTTGTTGTTGGAGCGCGGCACGAGGTGCAGGGGCGTGCTCAAGGCTCCGGGTCAGCTAACCGCGAGCCCGGGCACAGGACAATCGAATGTGGTTCCACTGGATGGAACAGATGCAGCCGGGGCCGGCTCAGGGATCGAGGCGGCATCCTTCCCGAGGCCCCAGCCAGAGCGCGCTGTGGGTGCGGCCCAGGGCGCTGGCGGTGACTCGCCGGGCCCGCGCATCATCCAGCAGGCTGCTCAGTGGCAGGTACTGGCGCACATAGCCACGGCAGTAGTCGGCGGGGTGTTGCATCACGTAGCGGCAGGAACAGTACTCCTTGGCGGAGTAGGCGCCGAGGATGTCCGGGAACGCCTGCAAGGCCACCCGCTGCTGCCAGGCCCAGCCCAGCAGCAGCGCCAGCCCGAGCCACAGCAGGCTGAGCAGCGGACGTCGACGGATAAAGGCCAGGGGCTTCATGGCTGCCCCGGCGTGGCGAAGGCGGCCAGCACCCGCTTGAGCAGTTCATTGTGCTGATAGCGGCCGTCGCGGTCGTCGCCATAACGCACTATCACCAGGCGCTCCGCCGGCAGCACATACAGCGCCTGGCCCCAGTGCCCCAGCGCCGCGTAGGTATCCGCCGGGGCATCCGGCCAGGGTCGTGGCGCCCCATCAATCTCGCGGTTGAGCCACCAGTGCCCACCGGCCACGGCCACATCCTGATTGGCCCGGTAACCGGCGAAGGGCGTGCGACAGAACTCGACCCAGGACTTGGGCAGCAGCTGGCGATCGCCCCAGCGGCCGTCGCGCTGCATCAGCAGGCCGACCCGGCCCAGGTCGCGAGCGGTCAGATAGAGGTAGGACGAGGCGACGAAGGTGCCGGCGGCGTCCCGTTCCCATGTCGCCTGGGTGATGCCCAGTGGCTCGAACAGAGCCTGCCAGGGGTAATCGGCGTAGCGCTCGTCCCCCAGCATGCCGCGCAGGCTGGCAGCCAGCAGGTTGCTGTCGCCGCTGGAATAGCGAAACGCCTGGCCCGGTGCAGCGGAAGCGGCCTGTTGCGCGGTAAAGGCCGCCATGTCCCGGTGCCCGCGGGTGTAGAGCATGGCCACCACCGAGGAATTGAGCGGGGCGTATTCGTAGTCTTCCTGCCAGTCAAGGCCCGAGGCCCAGTGCAGCAGGTCGGCCAGGGTAATGGCCGGATGTGCTTGCAGTGGCGGGTAGTACTTCGCCGCCGGGTCCTGCAGTTGGAAGCGCCCTTCGCCAAAGGCCACCCCCAGCAGCACTGAGAGCAGGCTCTTGCTGGCGGACCAGATCAGGTGGGGAGTCTGGGCATCGGTGGTTCCGGCGTAGCGCTCGTAGAGCAGTTGGCCGTCGCGGATCACCAGCAGGGCATCGGTGCGAATGCCCTGACGAGTCTCGTCATCCCGCGGCGCGAAGGCGTAATCCTCCAGGGCCTGGAGCGCCGGGCCGCTGGCGGCGGGGCCACGGCTCCATTGCTGCGCCGGCCAGTCTTCGGCCTGGGCCGGCAGCCAGATCAACAGCAATAGCGCCAGCAGCAGCGGGGCTTTGGGCATGGGTGACACTCAAGGGACGTCAACCGCCGAGCCTAGTCGAGGCGGATGACAGTTTCACTGCAAGCCGCGCCCTTGGTTGCCCGCGAAGGCGTGCGCCAGAACCCTGCAAGGCTCAAGGGCCCCATTCGCCGGCAAGCCGGCTCCTACATTTGGGCCAGGGCTTTGGCCAGGCGTTGCTCGCGGGCGCTGGAGGCCAGGTCCAACAGGGCCTGGTCACGGGTCCACTGAGTGCGCCAAAGCTCGGGGCCCAGGGTGAAGGCCGCGTCGATATCGGCCCGCATGGCCTGGAACTGGGCAAACAATCCGCCCAGCAGGATATGCCCACTGCTCAGGCTGGGGCTTTGCCGGCTGGCCTCGGCGCACCCGGCAAGCAACCCCAGCAGGCGCAGTTGCAAGGACTGCGGCCAGGCGCTGTCCTGCCCTACCCCGTACAACCAGGCAAGCATGGCGCTCAGCACATAGATGTCTTCCAGGGTGCGGAACGGCTTGACGTAGGCGTCCCAGCCATCGCCGGCCAGCAGCTCGCAGATGGCGTTATCCAGGTGCAGGCAGCCATGGCTGATTTCCGGCATCAGGCCCAGGGCCGGCAGAGTCTGGACCTTGACCCCGGGTTCCCCGCTATAGACCACGGTCAGGCGCAGGGCCGGACGCTCCCCCGGGGCCTCGCTGCGGGCGGCCACCAGCAACCAGTCGGCGGCGTCGCCCGCAGTGACGAAATCCTTGCGCCCGTGCAGGCGCAGGTCGTCGATACGGGTTTGCATGTCCGCCGGGCGCAGGCTGCGGCGTTCGGTCGCGCACAAAGCACCCAGGCTGAGGGGCGCGCTGGGCCACAACATGCGCAATGCCGCCTGGTAACCCACCAGGAAGGCCAGCCCCGGAGAACTCATCAGGCGCCCGCCGAGCACCGCCAACTCGAAGGGCGTGACACTGCCCAAATGTGCCAGCAAAGCCCCGTAGCCCTCGGCCAGATCGGGGTTGGCGGGCAGTCGTTCACGGCTCTCGAGCAGGGCTTGCCAGGGCATTCGAAGGTCCTCAGGGGCTGTCATATAAGCATCACCAAAGCTTCATGGCGATGACACCGGGGCTACATAGCCTGACTTTGCACAACAAAGTCGATTGGCTGCAACCCAAGGCGGGTCGCTGGCCCGCACGGAGATTCACGATGACTCAGATCGCCCGCATCAGCGACACCGGGACTGAACGCCGCCTGCAGGCTGAACGCCTGATCGGCGCCAAGGCCCTGCAGGAAGCCCAGGCCCTGCGTTTCCAGGTTTTCAGTGGCGAGTTCAACGCCAAGCTCAAGGGCGCGGAACTGGGTCTGGACATGGACGACTACGATGTTCACTGCAGCCATATCGGCGTGCGCGACCTGAACACCGGGCGCCTGGTGGCCACCACTCGCCTGCTGGATCACCAGGCCGCCAGCAGCCTGGGGCGGTTCTACAGTGAAGAGGAATTCAGCCTGCACGGCCTGGCGCACCTCAAGGGTCCGATTCTCGAAATCGGCCGTACCTGCGTCGATCCGGCCTATCGCAATGGCGGCACCATCGCCGTGCTCTGGGGTGAGTTGGCGGAAGTGCTCAACCAGGGCGGCTACAGCTACCTGATGGGTTGCGCCAGCATCCCGATGCAGGACGGCGGCATCCAGGCCCAGGCGATCATGCAACGCCTGCGCGAGCGCTACCTGTGCACCGAACACCTGCGCGCCGAGCCGAAGCTCCCGCTGCCAAGCCTGGATATCCCGTCCAATGTGATCGCCGAGATGCCGCCGCTGCTCAAGGCCTACATGCGCCTGGGGGCGAAGATCTGCGGTGAGCCCTGCTGGGACCAGGACTTCCAGGTGGCCGATGTGTTCATCCTGCTCAAGCGCGACGAGTTGTGCCCACGCTACGCCCGGCACTTCAAGGCGGCGGTCTGATGGGCCGGCTGCGGGTCTACGGGCGCATCGCCCGAGTGCTGCTGGTGGTGGCGCTGGGCTTGTGCATGGCCAGTGTCTTCGGGGTGTTGGAGCGCCTGGGGGTGGCCAACTCGATGCTCCGGCGCCAGCGCTGGTCGCGGTTCTTCATGGCGCGCCTGAGCAATGCCCTGCCGTTCCGGGTGCGGGTGCATGGCGACTTGCCGCGCCAGCCGATGCTCTGGGTCAGCAATCATGTGTCCTGGACCGATATTCCGTTGCTGGGCATGCTCACGCCGTTGTCCTTCCTGTCCAAGGCCGAAGTCCGTACCTGGCCGGTGGCCGGCTGGCTGGCGGCCAAGGCCGGTAGCCTGTTTATCCGACGTGGCGCCGGCGACAGCCAGCTGATCCGCAAGCAGATGACCCGTCACCTGCAGGAACAGCACCCACTGCTGCTGTTCCCGGAAGGCACCACCACCGATGGCCGTGGCCTGCGCACCTTCCACGGGCGCCTGCTGGCCAGCGCCATCGACGCCGAAGTGGCCCTGCAACCGGTGGCGATTCGTTATCTGCGCGATGGTCAGGTCGATACCCTGGCGCCCTTTATTGGCGACGACGATCTGCTCTCCCATCTGCTGCGGCTGTTCGCCAATGACCAGGGCCAGGTGGAAATCCACTTGCTCAAGCCCATTGCCTGTCAGGGTCAGGAGCGCGCGGCGCTGGCCTTCCAGGCCCAGCAGGCGGTGCACAAGGCACTGTTCGGCGATGTAGCCGAGCCGGCCGAACCCCGTCGCAGCGGCGAACTGGTCGCTGCCTGAGCCCCTCCCTGTAGGAGCCGGCTTGCCGGCGAAGAGGCCCTTGAGCCTTGCGCAATCGCGGATGACGCCTTCGCTGGCAAGCCAGCTCCTACGGCGGCTTTGATGCCTGATTGGTAAACACCAATACCCTCTGTAGGAGCCGGCTTGCCGGCGAAGAGGCCCTTGAGCCTTGCGCAGTCGCGGATGACGCCTTCGCTGGCAAGCCAGCTCCTACGGCGGCTATTCGGCCGCTGCAGGCCTGGTGTGCTGGGCGGCGAAGCCCTGCAGTTGCGGGTAGAAGGCCCGGAAATCCTCGCTCAAGGGCTGATACAGCCGCTCCAGCTCGGCCATCGCCGCGGTCAGTTCCTCGGGCCGCGACAGGCGCCGGGCGATCCCACGCAACACCTGCTCCAGCACGGCAAATTCGCGATAGGAACCCAGCCAGTCATCGGCCGCCATGTAAGGCGCAATCTGCGCCAGGCGCCCCGGCAGCACCGGCTCGGCCGCCAGCGCCCGGTACACCTCGGCAGTGAACTGGGGCAAGGGCCGGTTGGCGTACTGGTTCCAGTCCCGGGCCAGGCAATGGTCGAAGAACACATCGATAACGATGCCGGCATAGCGGCGCCGGGTCTGGGAAAAACGCGCCAGCGACGCCAACACCAGCGGGTGACTGTCGGTGTAGGTATCGATGCGCCGGTGCAGCAGGATTGCCGCCTCGATTTCGGGGCTGAACTGCCCTTGCAGGCGACCTTTGACGAAGTCGCCGTACAGGCTGCCGAGTAATTGACCCGGGCGCTGGCCGCCAAGGTGCAGATGTGCGAGATAATTCATCCGCGCAGCTTAGCACTGCGCGCAACGTATCGTTATAACCCGATATACCGATAAGTAATGATTTAAGATCAAAATTATATTGGTATATCGCGAAATAACGATTTAAATTTCGCCTCATCGCGATACAACGTTTTATGGAAAACGAGCACCGCCATGTCCCTCGACCTCGACGAAATAATAAAAGCCCTGGCTCATCCGGTACGCAGGGACATCCTGCACTGGCTGAAAGACCCGACTGTCGAATTCCCCGATCAGGCTCACAGCAATGAGCACGGCGTCTGTGCCGGACAGATCGATCAACGCTGCGGCCTGTCGCAGTCGACCGTGTCCGCCCACCTCGCCACCCTGCAACGGGCAGGCCTGATCAGTAGCCGGAAAGTCGGCCAATGGCATTTTTTCAAACGCAATGAGGAAACCATCCAGCAGTTCCTCACGCAAATGAGCCAAGAGCTCTGATCTGACAAGGACCCGATAATGCCCCTTTCACTGCTCATCCTGGCCTTGAGTGCCTTCGCCATCGGCACCACCGAGTTCGTCATCATGGGCCTGCTGCCCGATGTGGCGGCGGACCTCGGGGTGTCGATCCCGGGTGCCGGCTGGCTGGTCACCGGCTATGCCCTGGGGGTTGCCATCGGCGCGCCGTTCATGGCCCTGGCCACCGCCCGGCTACCGCGCAAGGCGGCCCTGGTGACGCTGATGGGGATTTTCATTATCGGCAACCTGCTGTGTGCACTGGCCAGTGATTACAACGTGCTGATGCTGGCTCGGGTGATCACCGCGTTGTGCCACGGTGCCTTCTTCGGCATAGGTTCAGTGGTGGCTGCCGGCCTGGTGCCGGCCAACAAGCGCGCCTCGGCCGTGGCCCTGATGTTCACCGGCCTGACCCTGGCCAATGTGCTTGGCGTGCCCCTGGGTACTGCCCTGGGCCAGGAAGCCGGCTGGCGCTCGACTTTCTGGGCGGTGACGGTGATTGGCGTGGTGGCGCTGTTCGGCCTGGTGCGTTTCCTGCCGGCCAAGCGGGACGAGGAAAAGCTCGATATGCGCTCGGAACTGGCAGCCCTCAAGGGCGCGGGGATCTGGCTGTCCCTGAGCATGACCGCACTGTTCGCGGCCTCGATGTTCACCCTCTTCACCTACGTGGCGCCGCTGCTCGGTGACGTCACCGGCGTTTCGCCCAAGGGCGTGACCTGGACCCTGCTGCTGATCGGCCTGGGCCTGACCCTGGGCAACATCATCGGCGGCAAGCTGGCGGACAAGCGCCTGGCCGCCACCCTGATCGGTGTGTTCGCCGCCATGGCCGTGGTCTCCACCGTGCTGAGCTGGACCAGCGTGGCGCTGATCCCCACCGAGATCACCCTGTTCCTCTGGGCCACCGCCTCGTTTGCCGCGGTGCCGGCCCTGCAAGTGAATGTGGTGACCTTCGGCAAGGCCGCGCCGAACCTGGTGTCGACCCTAAACATCGGCGCCTTCAACGTCGGCAATGCCCTGGGGGCCTGGGTCGGCGGCAGCGTCATCGCCCACGGCTTCGGCCTGACCAGCGTGCCATTGGCGGCCGCCGCCCTGGCGATCCTGGCCCTGCTGGTGACGCTGATTACCTTTCGCCAGGGCGGCAACGCCGAACTGGCTCCTGCGACCCACTGATCCGTTCCTCTCCTCTATATAGAAGGCAGCATTTCATGACCACGATCTTCGATCCGATCAAGCTCGGCGACCTCCAATTGTCCAACCGCATCATCATGGCACCGCTGACCCGCTGCCGCGCCGATGCCGGGCGGGTGCCCAATGCCCTGATGGCCGAGTACTACGTGCAACGGGCCTCCGCCGGTCTGATCCTCAGTGAGGCCACCTCGGTGACGCCGATGGGCGTTGGCTACCCGGACACCCCCGGCATCTGGTCCAACGACCAGGTGCGTGGCTGGGCCAACGTGACCAAGGCGGTGCACGGCGCCGGTGGCAAGATCTTCCTGCAGCTGTGGCACGTAGGAAGGATTTCCCATCCGTCCTACCTGGACGGCGAAGCCCCGGTGGCACCGAGCGCCATCCAGCCCAAGGGCCATGTCAGCCTAGTGCGTCCACTGGCCGACTTCCCCACCCCGCGGGCCCTGGAAACCGCCGAGATCGCCGACGTCGTCGACGCTTACCGGATAGGTTCGGAGAATGCCAAGGCCGCCGGTTTCGACGGGGTGGAGATCCATGCGGCCAACGGCTACCTGCTGGATCAGTTCCTGCAAAGCAGCACCAACCAGCGCAATGACCAGTACGGCGGCTCCCTGGAAAACCGTGCGCGCCTGCTGCTGGAAGTCACCGACGCGGCGATCGAGATCTGGGGCGCCGGCCGAGTGGGCGTGCACCTGTCACCCCGCGCAGACCTGCACGACATGGGCGACAGCAACCTGGCGGAAACCTTCACCTATGTGGCTCGGGAACTGGGCAAGCGCGGCATCGCCTTTATCTGCGCCCGGGAGAAAGAAGGCGCCGACAGCCTGGGCCCGCAATTGAAGGAAGCCTTCGGCGGCCCTTACATCGCCAATGAGCGCTTCACCAAGGACAGCGCCAATGCCTGGCTGGCCGGCGGCAAGGCCGACGCCGTGGCCTTCGGTGTGCCCTTTATCGCCAACCCCGACCTGCCGGCTCGCCTCAAGGCCGATGCAGACCTGAACGAACCCCATCCGGAAACCTTCTACGCCAAGGGCCCAGTGGGCTACATCGACTACCCGACGCTGTAACAGCCCAGCCGCAAGCGGCAAGTGGTAAGCGACAAGCAAAAGCCCCGGCTCGTTTGAGCCGGGGCTTTTTTATTGTCTGCGTATTAGCGCTCGGGATCGGCAAGGATGCCGATGCATGAGATGACGATGGTGCAGGGCTCACACTCGTTCACACACCCGCAACAAAATCCCTACAAAATACGTAGCTCGCTATCTATCAAGATGCCGCCCGCCCGTATATAAAAGCACTCCGGCGGCTCAGGGACGGCCGATGGCGTGAAGCACGCCCGCCATAAGTGTTGACACAACTGGACTCAATTACGCATTTTGTCTTAATGACGAAGGCTCGGGCTCAGGCGCAGCATGTCCAGCCCGATGTCGATCCAGCGCTCTGCCTCGGTATGCAGGGCGAAGCTTTCCGGGGCCAGCAGCCATTGGTAAAGAATGCCGTCGATATAGGCATGCAGGGAGATCGCCGCCCTGGCCGTGTCGAGATTCTCGGGCAACTGCCCACGATTCACGGCATTGCGCAACGCCAGTTCGATATGGGCGTTGCAGTCCAGGCTGGCCGTGCGACGCTGGCGCCGCAGATCGCACATTTCATCGGTGAATTCGCACTTATGAAACAGGATTTCATTGATGCGTCGGGTTTTCGGGTCCAGGGCAACTTGATGAAACAAATGAATGAGCAGTTTGCGAATCCAGCCCAGTGGGTCCATTTCATCTACATTTTCGCTAGCGGCCGCCATCTCATCCAACGGCTCGCGCAGGCTGTCGAGCATGGCCTGCACCAGATCGGCCTTGTTGCTGAAATGCCAGTAGATGGCACCCCGCGTCACTCCCGCCAGAGCAGCGATGTCGGCCAGGGTAGTACGCGCCACACCCCGCTCGTAAAAGGCTTTTTCGGCCGCTTCGAGTATCTGCTTGCGGGTTTCTTGTGCTTCTTCTTTGGTACGACGGACCATGGCAGTAAAACCTCGATCAGGATCTTTCAGCGATGCATGAAGACCTTCTGAATAAATATGGAACGGCCTCTCGAGGGCCTTTTGCCCAGCCTACAATTCACCACCTATGGGGGCTTTTGTAACCGGATGGGTACGCGGCCAGGGTATTTACAAACAACCGTGAACGTAAGTATATTCCTTAGCAAGCTACTTATCCACTCAGCCAACTCTTTTTACCCTTCCACTTTTCTTGTGCGCATCTTGCGTGCCTGACCCGAGGATCTTCATGCAACTCAAGCCAGCTGTTACCGCTCTGGTCACTGCCGTCGCCCTGGCATCGCTGCTCAGCGGATGTAAAAAGGAAGAGGCGGCGCCCGCCCCTCAAGCCCCTCAGGTCGGTGTCGTCACCCTGCAACCACAAGCCTTTACCTTGACTTCCGAACTCCCGGGACGGACCACCGCGTACCGCATCGCCGAAGTTCGCCCACAGGTAAACGGGATTATTCTCAAGCGCCTGTTCAAGGAAGGCGGAGATGTTAAGGAAGGTCAGCAGCTCTATCAGATCGATCCGTCGATCTATGAGGCAACGCTAAAGAGTGCTCAGGCGAATCTGCAATCCACTCAGTCGATTTCCGACCGCTACAAGCAGCTGGTGAATGAGCAGGCCGTAAGCCGCCAGGAATACGACACCGCCGTGGCCAACCGCCTGCAATCGGAAGCCGCCCTGCAAAACGCCCAGATCAACCTGCGCTATACCAAGGTGCTGTCGCCCCTGACCGGCCGTATCGGTCGCTCCTCGGTGACCGAAGGCGCCCTGGTGAGCAACGGTCAAGCCACCGCCATGGCGGTGATCCAGCAGTTGGACCCGATCTATGTCGACGTGACCCAGTCCTCCGTGGAGCTGCTGGAACTGCGTCGCGAGCTGGAAAGCGGGCGCCTGCAGAAAGTCGGCGACAACGCCGCCAAGGTCAAACTGACCCTGGAAGACGGCAGCCAGTACAAGCTCGACGGCAAGCTGGAGTTCTCCGAAGTCTCGGTGGATGAAACCACCGGTTCGGTGACCCTGCGCGCAGTGTTCCCCAACCCCCAGCACACTCTGCTGCCAGGCATGTTCGTGCATGCCCAGCTGCAAGCCGGGGTCAACAGCGCCGCCATCCTCGCGCCTCAGCAAGGCGTGACCCGCGACCTCAAGGGCACCCCCACCGCCCTGGTGGTTGGCCCGGACAACAAGGTCGAACTGCGTCAACTCAAGGCCAGCCGCACCGTCGGCAGCCAGTGGTTGGTGGAAGATGGCCTGAAAGCCGGCGACCGACTGATCACCGAAGGCCTGCAGTTCGTCAAGCCCGGCATCGAGGTCAAGGCCAGCGAAGCCACCAACGTAGCAGCGAAGAACCCGGCCCCTGCACAGGCAACTGACAAAGCTGCAGGCGGCAAAGGGGAGTAAACCATGTCGAAATTCTTTATCGACCGTCCGATCTTCGCCTGGGTAATAGCCCTGGTGATCATGTTGGTCGGGGCTCTATCGATCCTCAAATTGCCGATCAACCAGTACCCGAGCATCGCCCCGCCGGCGATCGCCATCTCGGTCACCTACCCAGGTGCTTCCGCACAGACCGTGCAGGACACCGTGGTCCAGGTGATCGAGCAGCAGCTCAACGGTATCGACAACCTGCGTTACGTGTCCTCGGAAAGTAACTCCGACGGCAGCATGACCATCACCGCGACCTTCGAGCAGGGCACCAACTCGGACACCGCGCAGGTTCAGGTACAGAACAAGCTCAACCTGGCCACCCCGCTGCTGCCGCAAGAAGTGCAGCAACAGGGTATCCGCGTGACCAAGGCGGTGAAGAACTTCCTGCTGGTGATCGGCGTGGTGTCCGAGGACGGCAGCATGTCCAAGGACGACTTGTCGAACTACATCGTGTCGAACATGCAGGACCCGATCTCGCGGACCGCGGGCGTCGGTGACTTCCAGGTGTTCGGTGCCCAGTACGCCATGCGGATCTGGCTCGACCCGGCCAAGCTGAACAACTACAACTTGACCCCAGTGGACGTGAAGACCGCGGTAGCGGCGCAGAACGTCCAGGTTTCGTCCGGTCAGTTGGGTGGCTTGCCTGCCCTGCCCGGCACCCAGCTCAACGCCACCATCATCGGCAAGACCCGCCTGCAGACTGCCGAGCAGTTCAAGGCGATTCTGCTCAAGGTCAACAAGGACGGCTCCCAGGTGCGCCTGGGTGACGTCGCCGACGTCGGCCTGGGTGGCGAGAACTACGCCATCAGCGCCCAGTTCAACGGCAGCCCCGCATCCGGCCTGGCGGTGAAACTGGCCAACGGCGCCAACGCCCTGGATACCGCCAAGGCGCTGCGCAAGACCATCAACGACCTGCAACCCTTCTTCCCGCAAGGCATGCGGGTGGTATTCCCCTACGACACCACGCCGGTGGTGACCGAATCCATCAAGGGTGTGGTCGAGACCCTGGTGGAAGCGATCGTCCTGGTGTTCCTGGTGATGTTCCTGTTCCTGCAGAACTTCCGCGCCACGGTGATCACCACCATGACGGTGCCGGTGGTACTGCTGGGTACTTTCGGCATCCTCGCGGCGGCCGGCTTCAGCATCAACACCCTGACCATGTTCGGCATGGTGCTGGCCATCGGCTTGCTGGTGGACGACGCCATCGTGGTGGTGGAAAACGTCGAGCGGGTGATGCACGAGGAAGGCCTGTCACCCAAGGAAGCGACGAAAAAGTCCATGGGGCAGATCCAGGGCGCACTGGTGGGCATTGCCCTGGTGCTGTCTGCGGTACTGCTGCCGATGGCGTTCTTCAGCGGCTCTACCGGGGTGATCTACAAGCAGTTCTCGATCACCGTGGTTTCGGCCATGGCCCTGTCGGTGCTGGTGGCCCTGATCTTCACCCCGGCATTGTGCGCCACCATGCTCAAGCCTGTGGTTCCCGGCCAGCATCACGAGAAGCGCGGCTTCTTCGGCTGGTTCAACCGCACTTTCGATCGCAGCGTGAGAAGCTACGAGCGCGGCGTTGGCAACATGCTGCGCCACAAGGTGCCGTACCTGCTGGCCTATGCGCTGATCGTGCTCGGCATGATCTGGCTGTTCACCCGCATCCCCACCGCGTTCCTGCCGGAAGAAGACCAGGGCGTATTGTTCGCCCAGGTACAGACCCCGGCCGGCTCCAGTGCCGAGCGCACCCAGGTGGTGGTGGATGAAATGCGTTCCTACCTGCTGGACAAGGAGAAGGACACCGTCGCCTCGGTGTTCACCGTCACCGGCTTCAACTTCGCCGGTCGCGGCCAGAGCTCGGGCATGGCCTTCATCATGCTCAAGCCTTGGCATGAACGCTCGGCGCAGGACAGCGTGTTCAACCTGGCGGCCCGCGCCCAGCAACACTTCTTCAGCTTCCGTGACGCGATGGTGTTCGCCTTCGCCCCGCCAGCGGTACTGGAGCTGGGTAACGCCACCGGTTTCGACGTGTTCCTCCAGGACCGCGCCGGCATCGGCCACGAAAAACTGATGGCTGCGCGCAACCAGTTCCTCGGCATGGCGGCCCAGAGCAAGGTGCTGTCCCAGGTGCGTCCGAACGGCCTGAATGATGAGCCGCAATACCAGCTGGAAATCGATGACGAGAAGGCCAGCGCCCTGGGCGTGACCCTGACCGACATCAACAACACCCTGTCGATCGGCCTGGGCAGTAGCTACGTCAACGACTTCATCGACCGCGGTCGAGTGAAGAAGGTCTACATCCAGGGTCAGCCCGGTGCTCGCATGAGCCCCGAAGACCTGAAGAAGTGGTACGTACGCAACAGCGCCGGAACCATGGTGCCGTTCTCCGCCTTCGCCAAGGGCACCTGGGTCTACGGTTCGCCGAAACTGGCCCGTTACAACGGTGTGGAAGCGGTGGAAGTGCTGGGTGCCCCGGCCCCTGGCTACAGCACCGGCGAGGCCATGGCCGAAGTCGAAGCCCTGGCCGCCAAGCTGCCGCCGGGTGTGGGCATCTCCTGGACCGGTCTGTCCTACGAGGAACGTCTGTCGGGCTCCCAGGCACCTGCGCTATACGCCTTGTCCCTGCTGATGGTGTTCCTGTGTCTGGCGGCGCTGTATGAAAGCTGGTCGATTCCGATCGCGGTGATGCTGGTGGTGCCCCTGGGGATCATCGGTGCGCTGATGGCCACCAGCCTGCGGGGTCTGTCCAACGACGTGTACTTCCAGGTGGGCCTGCTGGTGACCATCGGTCTTGCGGCGAAAAACGCCATTCTGATCGTCGAGTTCGCCAAGGAACTGCATGAGCAGGGCCGCAGTCTGGTGGACGCGGCGATCGAGGCGTGCCGCATGCGTCTGCGTCCGATCATCATGACCTCCCTGGCCTTCGTCCTCGGTGTGGTGCCATTGGCCATCTCCACCGGCGCAGGTTCAGGCAGCCAGCATGCGATCGGCACCGGGGTCATCGGCGGTATGCTCACCGCTACCATCCTGGCGATCTTCTGGGTACCGTTGTTCTTCGTCACCGTATCGTCCATGGGCCGCAGGAAAGCGGACCTGTCAGAAACTACTGCAACTCCTAAAGAGGCTGGCCAATGAGCAAGTCGCTACTCTCCCTGGCAATCACCGCCATCGCGCTAAGTGGTTGCTCGCTGATACCGGATTATCAGCGACCGGAAGCGCCGGTGGCGGCGCAATTCCCCCAAGGCCCTGCCTACTCGCCCAAGGAGGCCGCCAACGTGGCGGCCGCCGAACAGGGCTGGCGGCAGTTCTTCCACGACCCGGCGCTGCAGCAACTGATCCAGACCGCGCTGGAAAACAACCGCGACCTCAAGGTCGCGGCACTCAACATCGACGCCTACGCCGCGCAATACCAGATCCAGCGGGCCGACCTGTTCCCCGCGGTTTCGGCCAATGCCAGCGGCAGCCGCCAACGCACCCCGGCGCGCATGTCGCAGACCGGCGAAGCCGGCATCACCAGCCAGTACTCGGCCACCGTGGGCGTCAGCGCCTACGAGCTGGACCTGTTCGGCCGGGTGCGCAGCCTGAGCGAGCAGGCGTTGCAAACCTACTTCTCCAGTGAAGAGGCGCGACGCAGCACGCAAATCAGCCTGGTGGCCAGCGTGGCCAACGCCTACATGACCTGGCAGGCCGACAAGGAACTGCTGAAGCTGACCCAGGACACTCTGGGTGCCTACGAGGAAAGCTACCGGCTGACCTCGCGCAGCAACGAAGTGGGCGTGGCCTCGGCCCTGGACCTGAGCCAGTCGCGCACCTCGGTGGAAAACGCCCGGGTGCAACTGGCGCGCTATACCCGCCAGGTGGCCCAGGACGAAAACAGCCTGACCCTGCTGCTGGGCGCGGCGATTCCGAGCAACCTGCCAAAAGCCCAGCCGTTGTCGGCCGAACTGTTGAGCGAACTGCCGGCCGGCCTGCCGTCGGAGCTGCTGCAACGGCGCCCGGATATCCTCGAGGCCGAGTACAAGCTCAAGGCGGCCAATGCCAACATCGGCGCAGCGCGGGCAGCGTTCTTCCCGAGCATCAGCCTGACCGCCAACGCCGGCTCCCTGAGCCCGGATCTCTCGGGGCTGTTCAAGGGCGGCTCGGGCACCTGGCTGTTCCAACCGCAGATCAACCTGCCGATCTTCAACGCCGGCAACCTGCGGGCCAGCCTGGACTACTCCAAGATCCAGAAAGACATCAGCGTGGCGCAGTACGAAAAGTCCATCCAGACCGCCTTCCAGGAAGTCTCCGATGGCCTGGCCGCACGCCAGACCTACAACCAGCAGTTGCAGGCCCAGCGAGATTTCGTCAACGCCAACCAGGACTACTACCGCCTGGCCGAGCGCCGCTACCGCATCGGGGTCGACAGCAACCTGACCTTCCTCGATGCCCAGCGCTCGCTGTTCAGTGCGCAACAGGCGCTGATCACCGATCGCCTGGCGCAGCTCACCAGCGAGGTCAACCTGTACAAGTCCCTGGGCGGTGGCTGGAGCGAGCAAAGCGCGAAGAACCAGCCCCTGGCAGAAAAAGCCCCGGCGCTGCATCTGTTCTGAGGCCTGTCCGAGCTGAATGAAAAACCCACCGCAAGGTGGGTTTTTTTATGGGTATGGAGCGGGCCATTTGTGTTCGATCATCGCCCACAAAGCGCCCCAGCCAATTGCCTGCCCCCTGACCCGCGACGCACCATTCCCGGCACCCGAACACTCCAATAACAACAGGTTCGCTGCCATGCCCCCACGCCCTGCCCGCTCCGGCTGATTTCGCCAGCCCCACCCTGCACACCTCGGACCCTGCCGCAGCAGCTTTTGCGGCAGTGCATCGCTGCACCCCTAACAATTAGAGAGACCGAAGAATGAAGCCACTCGCCCACCCACAACACCTTCTGCCCAGCGTCCTGGCCGTGGCGCTGAGCAGCCTCGCCTGGCCGGTGCTGGCCGCGGAGTCGGGCTTTGTCGAAGACGCCCAGGCCAACCTCAACCTGCGCAACTTCTACATCAACCGCAACTTCACCAACCCGAGCAAGGCCCAGGGCAAGGCCGAGGAATGGACCCAGAGTTTCATCCTCGATGCCAAGTCCGGGTTCACCCAGGGCACTGTGGGGTTCGGCATGGACGTGCTGGGGCTGTACTCGCTGAAGCTCGATGGCGGCAAGGGCACTGGCGGCACCCAATTGCTGCCCCTGGACCACGACGGCCGCCCGGCGGACAACTTCGGTCGCCTGGGGGTGGCCTTCAAGGCGCGGCTGTCGCAGACCGAGATCAAGGTGGGCGAGTGGATGCCGGTGCTGCCAATCCTGCGCTCGGACGATGGTCGTTCGCTGCCGCAGACCTTCCGCGGCGGCCAGATCACCTCGAAGGAAATCGCCGGCCTGACCCTCTACGGTGGCCAGTTCCGCGGCAACAGCCCGCGTGACGACAGCAGCATGAGCGACATGACGATGTTCGGCAAAGCGGCCTTCACGTCCGACCGCTTCAACTTCCAGGGGGCGGAATATGCCTTTAACGACAAGCGCACCCAGGTCGGCCTGTGGAATGCCCAGCTCAAGGACATCTACCGCCAGCAGTTCGTCAACCTCACCCATAGCCAGCCCCTGGGCGACTGGACCCTGGGCGCCAACCTGGGCTTTTTCTACGGCAAGGAAGACGGCAGCGCCCGCGCCGGCAACCTGGACAACCGCACCTGGTCCGGCCTGCTCTCGGCCAGGTACGGCGGCAACACCTTCTATGTCGGCCTGCAGAAGCTCACCGGCAACAGCGCCTGGATGCGGGTCAACGGCACCAGCGGCGGCACCCTGGCCAACGACAGCTACAACTCCAGTTATGACAATGCCCAGGAGAAATCCTGGCAACTGCGCCATGACTACAACTTCGCCGCCCTCGGGGTGCCTGGCCTGACCTTGATGAACCGCTACATCAGCGGCAGCAACGTGCACACCACCACGGTCAGCGACGGCAAGGAATGGGGTCGGGAAAGCGAGCTGGGCTACACGGTGCAGAGCGGCACCCTGAAGAACCTCAACCTGAAATGGCGCAACTCCAGCATGCGCCGGGACTTCAGCAACAACGAGTTCGACGAGAACCGCCTGATCGTCAGCTATCCCTTGAGCCTGCTGTGACAGCTCCCGGCTGACGGGCCACTTCGCCGGCAAGTCCGCTTCTTTGTAGGAGCGAGCTTGCTCGCGAACGAGGACCACGCCGCCCAAGCGACAGGCCCCTTGTTACAGACGTGACTCCGTGCCCAGCTCGTCCCACACCGATTCGGCCAAATGAAAGGTGGCATTGGCCGCCGGTATGCCGCAGTAGATGGCGCTCTGCATGATCACTTCCTTGATCTCGCCACGGCTCACGCCATTATTGGCCGCCGCTCGCAGATGCAACTTGAGCTCTTCATTGCGGTTCATGCCAATCAGCATGGCGATGGTGATCAGGCTGCGGGTATGCCGCGGCAAGCCCGGGCGAGTCCAGATATCGCCCCAGGCATGCCGGGTGATCATTTCCTGGAACTCCGAGTTGAACTCGTTCAGGGCATTCAGGCTGCGGTCCACATGGGCATCGCCCAGTACTGCGCGGCGTACCTGCATGCCTTCGGCATAACGTTGTTTCTCGTCCACGAAAAAGCTCCTTGAAGCGACAGTCAGGCCAGCAGGAAATCCACCACCCGCTCGCTGAAAGCGTCGCCGGACTGGACATTGGACAGGTGCGCGGCATAGAACTCGGCGTACTCGGCCCCCACCACCCGCTGCTGGATAAAATGCCCACCGGAAGGCGGGGTTACGGCGTCGTCGCTACCGGAAATCACCAGGGTCGGCACCTGGATCGCCCCCAGTTGCTGGCGAAAATCCGCATCGCGCACCGCCGCGCAGTTGGCGGCATAACCTTGCGGTGAAGTGGCGGCGAGCATATCGGTGATCTGCGTGACCTGGTCCGGATGGGCGGCGGAATAGTCGGGGGTGAACCAGCGCTCAATGGAGGCATCGCGCAGCGCCAGCATGGCCGCCTGGCCATCGCGCAACACGGTCTCGATCCGCGGGTTCCACCCCGATGGGTCGCCGATCTTCGCCGCGGTGTTGCACAGCACCAGCTTGTGCAGGCGCGCGCCGGCGTTGATCCCCAACCACTGGCCAATCATGCCGCCCATGGACAGGCCGCAGAAATGCGCACGCTGGATATCCAAGGCATCAAGCAGCGCCAGCACATCCCGGCCCAGTTGCTCGATGCTGTAGGGCCCAGCGCTGACCAGGGAGCGGCCATGGCCGCGGGTGTCCATGCGCAGCACCCGGAAATGCCGGGTGAAGGCCGGCATCTGCGGGTCCCACATATGCAGATCGGTGCCCAGGGAGTTGGACAGCACCAGTACCGGCGCACCCTCTGGGCCTTCAAGTTGATAGTGCAGATCGCCCTCGGCGAGTTTTACCAATCCCACAGCAGTCTCCTTCAGCTCTTCAAGGCAAAATGTTCGGCCACCGCGCGCTCGACCCAGGTTCGGGCCTGACCGAGGTAATGCGCCGGGTCCAGCAGGCGTTCCCGCTGCGCCGCCGACAATTCGGCGCAGACCTGGGGCTCGTCCGCCAATACTTCACGCAGGTGGCGCTGTTCGGCCACCGCGCGCTTGCAACAATGTTCCAGCAGGTGATGGGCAGTTTCCCGTCCCAGGCGCTGGGCCAGGGCAATGCTCACGGCTTCGGCCTGTACCAGGCCCTGGGTCAGGTCGAGATTGCGCGCCATGCGCGCACTGTCCACCTCCAGCCCTTCAACCAGGAGCAAGGCCTGTTGCAGGGCACCGGACACCAGGCAGCAGATCTCCGGCAGGGTTTCCCATTCGGCGTGCCACAACCCCAGGCTGCGCTCATGCTCCTGGGGCATGGCGGCGAACAGGGTGGACACCAGCCCCGGTACCCGGGTCGCGGCGCTGATCAGTACCGCCGCGCCCACCGGATTGCGCTTGTGCGGCATGGTGGAGGAACCGCCCTTGCCCGCCGCTGCAGGCTCGAAGACTTCCGCCACCTCGGTCTGCATCAGCAGGCTGATATCCCGCCCCAGCTTGCCCAGGCTGCCGGCCACCAAGCCCAGCACCGAAGCGAACTCCACCAGGCGATCGCGCTGGGTGTGCCAGGGCTGTTCCGGCAGGCTCAGTTGCAGCTCCTCGGCCAGGGCCTGGGCAACTGGCAGCGCCTGTTGCCCCAGCGCCGCCAGGGTTCCAGAAGCGCCGCCGAACTGCAGCACCAGCAGGCGCGGCTTGAGTTGCTGCAAGCGCTCGCGGCTGCGACTGAGCGCGCCGAGCCAGCCGGCGATCTTCATGCCCAGGGTCACTGGCGTGGCATGTTGCAACCAGGTACGGCCGGCCAGCGGCGTATCGGCGTAACGCTGGGCCTGGGTCGCGAGGATTTCTCCCAGGCGCTGCAGGTCATGCTCCAGCAACTCCAGGGCGCGGCGCAGTTGCAGCACCAGCCCGCTGTCCATCACATCCTGGCTGGTGGCCCCCAGGTGCACATGGCGCTCGGCCTCGGCATCGCTCTTGGCGATCTCCCGGCCCAGGGCCTTGACCAGGGGAATCGCCGAGTTGCCGGCAGTGGCGATGGCCTGGCCCAGGGCCTGGAAATCGTAGAGCTCGGCACGACAGGCGGCCTCGATCGACGCCACCGCGCTCGGTGGAATCAGCCCGACTCGCGCCTCGGCCCGGGCCAGGGCTGCTTCGAAGTCGAGCATGCCCTGGAGCCGGCCCCGGTCGCAGAACACCTCGCGCATGGGCCGGGCCGTAAAGTAGGCATCGAACAACTGGTTGCTCGCAGCTTGGGTCATTAAGAGTCCTTAGCCAGCCGGCGCCCGCAATGGGCGCCAGCCGACGGATCAAAGATCGTGATGCAGGTACGCCGCCTGCTTCGGCAGGCGCAGGCTGAACAGAAAGGCAATCGCCATCATCACCGTGACATACCAGTAGAAGGTGTTTTCCATGCCCATGTTCTTGAAGTTCAGGGCCACCCACTCCGCCGAACCACCGAAGATCGCATTGGCCACCGCATAGGCCAAGCCCACCCCCAGCGCACGCACCTGCGGCGGGAACATCTCGGCCTTCACCAGGCCGCTGATGGAGGTGTAGAAACTGACGATGGACAGCGCCAGGGTAATCAGCACGAAGGCCAGGAACGGGCTGGTAACGGTCTTCAGTGTCAGCAGGATCGGCACGGTGAACAGGGTGCCCAGGGCACCGAACCAGAGCATGGAACTGCGCCGGCCGATCTTGTCCGCCAGCATGCCGAACAGCGGCTGCATGCACATATAGAGGAACAACGCGCCGGTCATCACATAGCTGGCGGTCTTGGCGTGCATGCCCGCGGTGTTCACCAGGTACTTCTGCATATAGGTGGTGAAGGTGTAGAAAATCAGCGAACCGCCGGCGGTGTAGCCCAGCACCGTGATAAAGGCCGCCGAGTGATGCTTGAACAGCGCGGCGATGCTGCCGGCATCCTTGTCCTCGCGGGTTTCCCGGCTGGTGGTTTCCTTCAGCGAACGCCGCAGCAGCAGGGAGATCACAGCGGCGATGGCACCGATCACGAACGGAATGCGCCAGCCCCAGGCCTTGAGCTCGGCCTCATCGAGAAACTGCTGGAGGATCACCAGCACCAGCACCGCCAGCAACTGCCCGCCGATCAGGGTCACGTACTGGAAGGAAGCAAAGAAACCGCGCTGGCCCTTGAGCGCCACTTCGCTCATGTAGGTGGCGGTGGTGCCGTACTCGCCGCCCACCGACAAGCCCTGGAACAGCCGCGCCACCAGTAGCAGGAACGGTGCCCAGGCACCAATGCTGGCGTAGGTCGGCAGGAAGGCGATGACCAGCGAGCCGGCGCACATCATCAGCACCGAGATCATCATCGAGTTCTTGCGCCCATGGCGGTCGGCAACCCGGCCGAACAGCCAGCCACCGATGGGCCGCATCAGGAAGCCGGCGGCGAACACCCCGGCGGTATTGAGCAGCTGTACCGTGGGGTCGTCCGAGGGAAAGAAGGCCGGGGCGAAGTAGATGGCGCAAAAGGCATAGACATAGAAGTCGAACCATTCCACCAGGTTGCCGGACGATGCACCGACAATCGCAAAGATCCTTTTGCTGCGTTCCTCTCCGGTGTAGTGACTTGTAGTTGTTGTCATGGTTTTTCACTCGTGGGGGACAGTGTGAGTCTAGACACACTTGGCAACATTCCCGTTCCGCAGTCCGCGCAACGGGGCCCCGCAAACGCCGTGGCGCTTGCAGGGCAAACCATCATCAAACCCGTTCGATGGCCAGGGCCAGGCCTTGGCCAACCCCCACGCACAGGGTGGTCAGGGCTTTTCTGCCGCCGCTCTTCTCCAATTGATGCAAGGCCGTGAGCACCAGGCGTGCGCCACTCATGCCCAGGGGATGGCCCAGGGCGATGGCTCCGCCATTGGGGTTGACCTGGGGCGCGTCGTCCGCCAGCCCCAGCTCGCGCAGCACCGCCAGGCCCTGGCTGGCGAAGGCTTCATTGAGCTCGATCACGTCGAAGTCGCCGATGACAAGCTCCAGGCGCGCCATCAATTTGCGCACCGCCGGCACCGGGCCGATGCCCATCACCCGTGGCGCCACACCGGCACTGGCCATGCCCAGGACTCGCCCACGCGGGGTCAAGCCGTGTTTCTGCACCGCCTCGGCCGATGCCAGGATCAGCGCTGCGGCGCCGTCGTTGACCCCCGAGGCATTGCCGGCAGTGACGGTCTTACCTGCGCCATTGACCGGCTTGAGCCTGGCCAGAGCTTCCAGGCTGCTGTCGGCACGAGGGTGTTCGTCCCGCTCCACCAGGCTCTCGCCCTTCTTGTGGGCGATGCGCACCGGGACTATTTCCTCGGCGAAGAAGCCGGCGGCCTGGGCTGCGGCGGTGCGCTGCTGGCTGCGCAGGGCGAAGGCGTCCTGGTCGGCGCGGGACACTTGGTAGTCATCCGCCACGTTGTCGGCGGTCTGCGGCATGGCGTCCACGCCGTACTGGGCCTTCATCAGCGGGTTGATGAAACGCCAGCCGATGGTGGTGTCTTCCAGTTGCATGTTGCGCGAGAAGGCGGCATCCGCCTTGCCCATGACAAAGGGCGCGCGGGACATGGATTCGACGCCGCCGGCAATCGCCAGCTCCATCTCGCCACTGGCGATGGCGCGGAACGCCGTGCCGATGGCCTCCATGCCCGAGGCACAGAGACGGTTCAGGGTCACCCCCGGCACGCTGTCCGGCAGGCCCGCAAGCAACAGCGCCATGCGCGCCACATTGCGGTTGTCCTCACCGGCCTGGTTGGCGCAACCGAGGAACACCTCATCCACCGCGCTCCAGTCCACCGACGGGTTACGCGCCATCAGGGCCTTGATTGGCAGCGCCGCCAGATCGTCGGCGCGCACTGTCGCCAGGCCACCGCCAAAGCGGCCGATGGGGGTACGGATGGCATCACAGATAAACACGTCGCGCATCAGGCTTCTCCCGGGGCTTGGCCGTGGGCTGCGGCGGTGCGCGCTTCCAGGTCACGCAAGGCGCGCAGTTCGATCGCGGTCGGTGCCGCAGTCTCGGTCACTTGCTCGGCAAAGCGAATCGGCCAGCCGGTGGCGGCCACCACCTGCTCGCGGGTCACCCCTGGGTGCAGTGCGGTGACGATGAATTCATGGCTGCCGGCTTCCGGCTCCATGATGCACAGGTCGGTGATGATCCCCACCGGGCCGGCGCCGGGCAGGCCCAGGCGCTTGCGTGAGTCGCCGCCTTCGCCATGGCCGACCGAGGTGATGAAGTCCAGCTTGTCGACGAAGGAACGCGAGGACTGCTTGAGGATGATCAGCACGCTTTTCGCCGAGCCGGCAATTTCCGGCGCACCGCCGGCCCCCGGCAGGCGCACCTTGGGCCGGTGGTAATCGCCGACCACGGTGGTGTTGATATTGCCGAAACGGTCGACCTGGGCCGCGCCAAGGAAGCCCACGTCAATGCGCCCGCCCTGCAGCCAGTAGCGGAAGATCTCGCCGGTGGGCACCACGCTGTCGGCGGTTTCCGCCAGTTCGCCATCGCCGATGGACAGTGGCAGCACGCTGGGCTTGGCGCCAATCGGCCCGGATTCGTAGATCAGCACCACATCCGGCGACGAGGTCAGGCGCGCCAGGTTGGCGGCCTTGGACGGCAGGCCGATGCCGACAAAGCACACCGCGCCGTTCTGCAGGCGGCGGGCGGCGGCCACGGTCATCATTTCACTGGTGGAATAGGTCATTACTGGGCCTCCGAAGCTGCGGCCAGCTTGGCCTGGAATTCGCTGAAATCGGCGCTGCCATGGATGTATTCATTGATCCAGGCGGTGAAGGTTTCACGGTCGCGGGCGATTGGGTCCCAGGCCTGGTAGAAGCGGTTGTCGCGCTCGGAATAGCCGTGGGCGTAGGACGGGTGGGCGCCACCGGGCACATGGCAGACCGCGCTCAGGGCCCAGGTCGGTAATACGCAGGCGTTCATCGGCGCATTCAACTCGTCGACGATTTCCTCCACCGTGACGATGCAGCGCTTGGCGGCCAAAGCGGCCTCTTTCTGCACCCCGAGAATGCCCCACAACAGCACGTTGCCCTTGCGATCGGCCTTCTGTGCGTGGATCACCGTGACATCCGGGCGTACCGAAGGCACTGCCGCCAGCACTTCACCGGTGAAGGGACAGGTGACGCTCTTGATCAGCGGGTTGACCTTGGGCAGGTCGGAGCCGGCATAGGCCCGCAACACGGCAAAGGGCAGACCCGAAGCGCCGGCGACATAGGCATTGGCCAGGTCGGCGTGGCTGTGCTCCTCGATCTCCAGAGGCTGCGGCCACTGCTTTTCCACCGCGTCGCGCAGGCGATGCAGGGAACCCACCCCCGGGTTGCCGCCCCAGGAGAAAATCAGCTTGCGCGCGCAACCGGCCCCTATCAACTGGTCGTAGATCAGGTCAGGCGTCATGCGTACCAAGGTCAGGTCTTTCTTGCCCTGGCGAATGATTTCATGACCTGCAGCGGTAGGAATCAGGTGGGTGAAGCCTTCGAGCGCGACGGTGTCGCCGTCGTTGATGAACTGCTTCACCGCCTCGTGCAGCGAAAGGATTGCAGCCATGGGTGGGGTCTCCCGGTGGTTGTTCAGCGACTGGAGAAAAGGCGCTCTGGGCGCGCCGCAGTGACTGAAGATTAAGCCGCGGCAAAACCCCAAACAATCCGATAATCGACTAAGCGTTCGATAATCGAACGCATTGTTGCAGGGCTATCGATCTGCTCCTTTCCGCGCAAAACGGCTCCTGTAGCCGCAGCCAAAGGCTTGCAGCTACAGACTTGCCGCTTGCCACTGCCCTCAGGTTGCATCCGCATGGCTGACCATGCCCTTGATCACCACCGCGGTGGTGGCCAGTGCCGCCGGAATCACCAGGGCGCTGAGCACCTGCTCGAAGTTCCAGCCCAGGCCCAGCAAGGTCGCCCCCATCCAGGCGCCGAGAATGGCGCCGAAACGGCCGATGCCGAGCATCCAGGACACGCCGGTGGCGCGCCCCTGGGTCGGGTAGAAACGCGCGGCCAAGGAGGGCATCGCCGATTGCGCGCCGTTGACGCACATGCCGGCGATCAGCACCAAGGTGGTCAGGAGGGTGATATTGCCCAGGCTCTGCCCCACGGCGTAGGCAAAGACCCCGGCCAGCAGGTAGAAACAGCCGATCACCTTGTGCGGATTGAAACGGTCCATGGCCCAGCCCACCCCGACCGCGCTGAGCACCCCGCCAAACTGGAACAGCGCGCCGATAAACGCCGCTTGCTCCATGCTGGCGCCGCTGTCGCGCATCAGGGTCGGCAGCCAGCTGGTGAGCAGGTAGACGATGACCAGGCCCATGAAATAGGTCAGCCAGAGCAACAGGGTGCCGAGGCTGTAGGTGCCGGAGAAGATCACCGCAAATACATTGCGCGCCTTCACCGTCTTCTGCTCCGGCACGCTGAAGCTGCCGGCCTCGCCCACCAGGGCCGGGGCGATGGGGGCCAGGGTCTTGCGCACCTTGTCCGTGCCACGGTTGCGCACCACCAGGTAGCGCGCCGATTCCGGCAGCCAGAGCACCAGCACCAGGGCCAGGATCAACGGCAGAATGCCGCCGATCAGCAACAGGCTGTGCCAACCGAAGGCCGGGATCAGCTTGGCGGAAATAAAGCCGCCGCCGGCCATGCCCAGGTTGAAGCCGCAGAACATGCTGGTGACCAGCAGCGACTTGTGGCGCTCGGGGGTGTATTCCGAGAGCAAGGTGGTGGCGTTGGGCATACCCGCCCCCAGCCCCAGGCCGGTGAGAAACCGCAGCACCAGCAACTGGTCGACATTGCTGCTGTAGGCCGAAGCCAGGCTGAAGGCGCCAAACAGCAGCACCGCCCACACCAGCACCACCTTGCGGCCGAAGCGGTCGGCCAGGGGCCCGGAACCCAGGGCGCCAAATACCATGCCGATCAGCGCGGCGCTCATCACCGGGCCGAGGCTGGCGCGGTCGATGCCCCAGTCCTGGGACAGCGCCGGGGCGATAAAGCCCATGGCGGCGGTGTCCAGGCCATCGAGGAAGACGATCAGGAAACACAGGATCACCACCCGCCACTGATAGCTGGAAAGCGGCTGGCCATTGATCAAGGACTGCACATCGAGGCAGTTCCCTACAGCGGATTGAGGCTGGTTCATTATTTTTATATCCACACTAAAACGCAGGCGAGCAGAGGCCGCCAAGGGTTGGTCAGATCGGGAGCAAGCGTGGTGGAGTCAGGCGATTCGAGCGGGACGGCAGGAACGGTCGCGGCAACGACACAGGGGGAAAACGCTCATGGGCTGGCCTCTTCTTTATTATGGGTCGGGCCATCGACTGCGGGCGGGCAATGCCCGTTCGCCGCCGATGACGCTGCCGCGACATTAAAGAGCCAAGGGAAACAGCGTCAATTCGGCAACGGCGGATCTGTGCGTTTATCGAACAGCTTAAGCGAACAGCTGGGCGCTCAGGTCGCGGCTGGCGCTTAGCAACCCGGGCAGAAAGCGCTGTTCCAGCTCGGCGCGGCTGACCCGGCCGGCATGGGTGCTGACGTTCAGCGCCGCCAGCACCTGGCCCGAGGCGTCGTACACCGGTACGGCGATGGAACGCAGGCCCTGTTCCAGTTCCTGGTCGACGATGCACCAACCCTGCTGACGCACTTGCTGCAGGCATTCAAGCAGGGCCTCTGGCGTGTGCAGGGTACGGCTGGTCTTGGCCTGCAGGTCGGCATGTTCGAGGTATTCCTGCAGCGAGGAATCGTCCAGGGCGGCCAGCAGGATGCGGCCCATGGAAGTGCAATAGGCCGGCAACCGGCCGCCGACCGAAAGGTCCACCGAGATCAGCCGCTGCGTGGTGGCAGAACGAGCGATATAGAGAATGTCATCGCCCTCCAGGGTGGCCATGTTGCAGGCTTCATGGAGCTGTTCGCTCATGCGGTCCAGGTAGGGTTGCGCAGAAACCGCCAAGGGCGTCGACGACAGGTAGGCATGGCCCAGGGTCAACACCTTGGGCAACAGCGAATAGGTACGCCCGTCGGTGGTGGCGTAACCCAGCTTGATCAGGGTGTGCAGGCAGCGCCGCACCGCTGCCCGGGGAATTTCCGTGCGGTGGCTGATCTGCGCGATGGTCAGGTGACGCTTGCGCTCCTGGAAGGCCTGGACCACGGCCAGCCCGCGAGCCAGGGAGGTCATGAAGTCGGGGTCGCCCGTCAGTGCCTGAATCCTCTTCGCCGCGGAGGCCACGATGGGCGGCGCCACTGAGGTAAAGGAATTACGCATCTGATCGTTCATGGGTGCTTCTCTGCGACGGAGTTCTGCCGTATTACAAGCCCTGCGGGAGACACAGCACAAGCCGCTGGCTACAACTTCGGGCGATTATCGAACCGGCGACCGATAATCGCAATCCGCTGGCGAGGTATCGTCCTACGTCCTTTATTGCAAAAACTCATAGGAATAATCGCAATCGGCAAGAGGGTTAAAGCAGAGTTTCTTACACTCACTTGCATCAAGAACTACATATCCCCTCAATGGAGTTGCAGCGATCGTTGGCAAGACGGCAAGCTCCCCAGGCAAAAGCCTCAAACTTGCCTGAAACAAAAGCCTCACACTAAAGACGCCTGTTTCTAACTTGTCGCCAATAGAGTTATTCTCTGCCGCGGCTATACTGACCCAGTGGAAAATCAACAGGCAGTTTCTCTGCACCCGACCCGGGTGAATGGAACGGCAATCGATCACCAGCCGCAAGCGCTTGACCTCAAAGCAGATCCTGCCTATCCACTTGCATTAACGAACACTGTAGCTACGACAGTGACTTGCATCCGGTGACGTGGCCGCATGCATCAAGAGGCAACCCTCAAAGAAGCGGAACCAGAACCTAGGAAGGTTATGACCCCGACTTTTCAGAGTTGCCTGCAGGCAATGCGTTACACCGGAATGAACCTTCATTCAATTAGGTAACACTGTGACGAAAGACGAACTGCGCGTGGAACTTGAGCGCCAGGAACAACGTTACAAGGATGTTTACGGCGGCGAGATCACCCTTTATGCCGCGCAACCTGAACCCGAACGCAAACCCTGGCGCAAACGCGCGAGCGTTCGTGATCAGGCATTCAATCAAGAACTGCAAAAGATGGAAAAAGAGCTCCGGCCGGAGCAGCCAGAAGGCTGACGACCTGACCTTGAATGGGCTTGCTCTGTGGTCCGCGCGGTAACCCCGGCGGCCAGGCAGAACCTTGCTGCTCGCTATCCCGGGCTCATCACCGCCTCGTGCTACCGGCCACGAGGACAGGTACCCGGCAGGCCCTTTCGTTGAAATTTCATACGCTTGTTTGAAGCACCCCAATCCCCGACAGCCAGCCTGCCCATCGGGCTTTGGCCCAATAAACTCAATGGCTTGCCCTCGGCAAGGGGGATCGGCAGAAACTCTGCTCCCGGTCAGCTTTTTCGTTGAAGAATGTTACCGACCAGCACCTTGTGCGTTGATTACCAGGGTTTTCTGGCATAATCGCGCCCCCTTATGACCGGGTCAGAAAACCTTCATGATCGATTTATTCAGCGGACTGGATGCTTGGGTGCTTGTGAGCCTCTTGCTCGCCCTGGCTTTTGTCCTTGCCTACGAGTTCATCAACGGCTTTCATGACACCGCCAATGCGGTTGCCACTGTTATCTACACCAAGGCCATGCCGCCGCACCTGGCCGTGTTCTTTTCCGGTGTGTTCAATTTCCTCGGGGTGCTGCTGGGCGGCGTCGGCGTGGCCTATGCCATCGTCCACCTGCTGCCGGTCGAGCTGCTGATCAATGTCAACACCGGCCATGGCCTGGCCATGGTCTTCTCGTTGCTGGCCGCGGCCATCGCCTGGAACCTGGGCACCTGGTATTTCGGCATTCCGGCTTCCAGTTCCCATACCCTGATCGGTTCGATCCTCGGTGTCGGCCTGGCCAACGCCCTGCTCAATGACATTCCCCTGGCCGATGGCGTGAACTGGCAGAAGGCGATCGATATCGGTGCCTCCCTGGTGTTCTCGCCGATGGCCGGCTTCCTGATTGCCGCCCTGGTGCTGATCGGCCTGAAGTGGTGGCGGCCGATTTCCAAGATGCACAAGACCCCGGAACAACGCCGCAAGGTCGACGACAAGAAGCATCCGCCCTTCTGGAACCGCCTGGTGCTGGTGATCTCGGCCATGGCCGTGAGCTTTGTCCACGGTTCCAACGACGGTCAGAAAGGTATCGGCCTGATCATGCTGGTGCTGATCGGTATCGTCCCCGCGCAATTCGTGCTGGATCTCAACAGCACCACCTATCAGATCGAGCGGACTCGCGACGCCACCCTGCACCTGAGCCAGTTCTACCAGCGCAACCACGACTCCCTGGGCGAGTTCCTGGCCCTGGGCAAAAGCGTGAAAGACGACCTGCCGGGCAAGTTCCGCTGCAACCCGCAGCAGACCGAACCCACCATCGCCGCCCTGCTGGGCAGCCTCAAGGGTGTTTCCGACTACCATTCGCTGCCGCAGGAAAGCCGCATCGAAGTGCGCCGCTACCTCTTGTGCCTGGACGACACGGCGAAGAAGGTCGGCAAGCTGCCTGGCCTCGCCGCCCGTGAGAAGGCCGACCTGGACAAGCTGCGCAAGGACCTGACCGCCACCACCGAATACGCCCCCTTCTGGGTGATCCTGGCCGTCGCCCTGGCGCTGGGCCTGGGCACCATGATCGGTTGGAAGCGCGTGGTGCAAACCATCGGCGAGAAGATCGGCAAGCAAGGCATGACCTATGCCCAGGGCATGTCGGCACAGATCACCGCCGCCGGCCTGATCGGCCTGGCCAACATCTTCAGCCTGCCGGTGTCGACTACCCACGTGCTCTCCTCCGGCGTGGCCGGCACCATGGTCGCCAACAAGAGCGGCCTGCAGGGCGGCACGGTGAAGACCATCCTGCTGGCCTGGGTGCTGACCCTGCCGGCCACCGTGGCCCTGTCGGCCGGCCTGTTCTGGCTGGCGTCCAAGGCCCTGGGAACCTGATACCCAGCCTGGCAATAAAAAAGGTGCGGCCCTAGGGACGCACCTTTTTTTATGCCTGCGAACTTTTCTGCGGGCAAAAAAAAGGGCAACCGAAGTTGCCCAAAATGCCTTGCGTGCTCGTTGCCCTGGAGAGACTTAGGGTTTTTTCCGTTTATTTGCGTCTTTCCAGATAAAGAATCCAAACCCTGCGAAAAACAGAACCATGAGGCCGACTGTCAGCACTCCGGCGATCACCACATTGTCGAAAAACATGACTGGCCTCCTGCTCTTGCCCTGTTGCGATGGGGCTAAGTTAACCAAAGAGGCGGGGTGGGAAATTGACCGGGGTCAATGTCGCCCATGGCTGGGCGCGAGGAAGGGGGAATAACTGACCTGTATCAACAGAAAGCGCCCGATTCAGCGCTTTTTCGGTTTGTTTTTCGGCTTTTTCTTGGCTTTGCCCAAGGGCATGGCTTGCTCGAAAGCCTGGCGTACTTCGTTCAGGCGTTTCTCGTTCAGGTCATGCACGCGCTTGCTGCGCTCGGCGTTCAGGTCGATCAGCTTGGTGTCTTGGCTCATGGTTCGTATCACTGGGTTCGATGGCAATAGGTTGCGCGTGAAGCCGCGCCCTGGCGAATGGACCAATAATGCGGCGTGCGGCCGCACCTGACCAGTGATCAGACTCGCCAGCGCGCAATAAAGTCGCTGCCGGAAACTTTTTTTATCCGCACAATGGGCCTTTGCCCCACAGGAACCCGCCAGTGGAAATGCCCAAGCACCTGCCGCCGCTATTGGCCCTGCGCGCGTTCGAAGCCGTGGCCCGGCACCTGAGCTTCATCAAGGCGGCCCAGGAACTGTGCGTGAGCCAGAGCGCCATCAGCCATCAGGTACAGAAGCTCGAACAGCACCTGGGGCAACGCCTGTTCGTGCGGCGCACCCGCGCCATCGACCTGACCGCCAGCGGCGCCCGCTATTACCAGGAAATCCGCCCGGCCCTGGAGCAGATCGCCCAAGCCACCCAGGCACTGCTGGCCCCGACCTCAGGCAGCGTGCTGCGCGTCGGCCTGCTGGCCTCCTTCGCCACCTTGTGGCTGGCGCCGCGCCTGGCAGACTTTCGTCGCCGCTACCCGCAGATCGAGCTGCAATTGCACCCGGACATCAACCTGGCCGACGTCGCCGGGGCCGAAGTCGACCTGGCCATCCGCTACGGCAAGGGCCACTGGCCGCAGGTGCAGGCCCAACGCTTTCTCGGCGAGCGGTTGTCGCCGGTGTGCAGCCCCGACTTCAAGGCCCGAGCCCTGGCCCAGGGCCCGCTGCTGATGTCCCATGCCCAGCAGCCCTTCGAATGGAACGACTGGGGCAAGCATCAGGCCATCGACCTTGGCACCTACCCCAGCCTGATGCTCCACGACTACAACATAGTGGTCGAAGCGGCGGTGGCCGGTCAGGGCATCGCCATGGGCCGAGGCCGGCTGATCCAGCGTCATCTGGCCCAGGGCAGCCTGGTGGACGCCTTCGACCTGCCGCCCCTGTGCGGCGACATCGGCTACTGGCTGGTGACCGCCGAAGGGCCACGGAACCCGGCGCTGGAATGCCTGGTGCAATGGCTGCTGGAGCAGGGTCGCGACCCATGAGAAATTCAGATACGTCGGATTAGATCTATCCGTTTGTCGCTCGCGGGGCGAAGGCCGAAGCTGCCAGCCTTCCCCTTCGAGGACCTGCCATGCACCACTCCCTGCAACAGCGCCTGCAGCAACTGGGCCTGGAACTGCCGCCGCCCAGCCAACCCGTCGCCAATTACCTCAACCATGTGGTCAGCCAGAACCTGCTGTTTATCTCCGGGCAGATTCCGCTGCTTGCGGGGCAACCGGCGCTGCTCGGCCGGCTTGGTGAAGAGCTGTCGCCGGAACAAGGCGCCCAGGCCGCGGAACTGGCGGCCCTGGGCCTGCTGGCACAGCTGGGGACGGCCCTGGATGACGACCTGTCGCGCCTGCGCCGGATCAGCCGGCTCGGTGTGTTTATCGCCGCCAACGCCGAGTTCACCAGCCACGCCAGCGTGGCCAATGGTGCGTCGAACCTGCTGGTCAAGGTTCTGGGCGACAAAGGCCGGCATGCACGCACCGCGGTGGGCGTCGCCAGCCTGCCTGCGGGAGTGGCGGTGGAGGTCGACGCCATCTTCGAGCTGCAGCCATGAACAGCCTGGGCCCTGAGCATGTGGCCCGGTTGCGGGCGGTGACCCCGGGTTGCGCCCAGGTCTGCCACTTCAATCATGCCGGTGCTTCGTTGCCCAGCCAGGGCACCCTGGACGCGATGCTCGGGCAGTTGCAGCGCGAGGCTAGCCAAGGACCCATGGAAGCGGCTATCGGCGGCGCCCAACTGCAGGAGCAGGCGCGCCAAGCCGCGGCCCGCCTGCTCAATACCGAAGCTGCGGCGATTGCCTTCGCCAGCAGCGGCTCGGCGGCCTGGGGCATGGCCTTCAACGCCCTGGGCCCCTGGCAGGCCGGCGAGCGGATTCTGGTCGGGCGCCACGAATGGGGCGGCAATCTGGCCTGCATGGCCCCGGCCGTGGCCGCTGGCGCGCAGCTGGAAGTGATTCCCTGCGACCGTCACGGCGCAGTGTGCGTGGAGGCTTTGCAAGCCATGCTCGATTCGCGTGTGCGGCTGATCGCCCTGACCTGGCTACCGGCCAATGGCGGGCTGATCAATCCGGCCGCCGCCATTGGGCGCCTGGCCCGGCAATGGTGCATTCCCTACTTTATCGACGCCGGCCAGGCCCTGGGGCAGATTTCCTGCGATGTCCAGGCCCTGCACTGCGATGTGCTCAAGGGTGCCGGGCGCAAATACCTGCGCGGCCCGCGCGGCACCGCCCTGCTCTATATCAGGCCGGGCTTTCTTGACCAACTGAGCCCACCGCCACGGGATGTCTTGTCTGCGCCCTGGAACGGCCAGGGCTTCAGCCTGCGCGAAGATGCCCGGCGCTTTGAAACCAGCGAGGTGTCGCTGGTGTTGCTGGCCGGCCTGGGCCAGGCCCTGGAGGAATTGCTGGAAATTGGCCTGCCGGCCATCGAGCAGCGGATCGCCCTGCTGGCCAACAGGGTCCGCCAGGGCCTCGAGCGTCTACCGGGCGTACAGCTTCAAGACCTGGGCAGCAGCACCGGCAAATCCGCGCTGATCGCCTTTACCCTGGAGGGCTGGGATGGCTTTGCATTGAAGACGGAGCTGGCCCGGCGTGGGATCAATATCGGCGCCAATGGCGTCGCCTACACCCCGCTAGACATGCAGGCCAGGGGGCTTGAGAGCATCGCGCGGATTGCCCTGAGTTACTTCAACACGGAAGCGGAAGTCGAACGCCTGCTGCAGACGCTCGCGGAACTGGCGGGATAGGCCCCGGGGCTAGACTTCGACGTCCACCCACAGGCCCTGGCGCGGGGCGCCTTCGATCAGTGGCGCCACCGGCACCGTATTGTCGGCGTTGAGTTCGTCGCCGGGCACGGCCAGGTGCTGTTCGGGGTCGTCCTCGGCCTCGCGCTGGCGACGCTGACGTTCCTGCTGGCGCTGCTGCTCCTCGCGCAGCAACAGGGCCGATTGCTCGGCGTCGCGCTTTTGCAGGTCGATGGTGCTTTCGCTGGAGCTTTCCTGCACCGGCACTACCGGCGGGATATCCGGGCGCTGCCGGATCGGGTCCTGCTGGGCGGTGATGGGCACGGCACTCAAGGGAAGCATCGGTGGCAGCATGTTATAGGTCTCCTGTCAGCAGGCTGTCGGCTGCGGCATGGGCGACTTGAGCCATCGGTCGCAAAACTGTGACCCGGTCGTCAGCCGATGGTGCCCTGCGCCCCGACGAACGTCGTGGGTGCGCTACCTTTTTATCCAGGGGTTTTTATCAGAGTTCTTTGGACTGCAAGCTTCGTTCCGTTAAGATAGCCGGCTTTTTCAAGGCGGGAGTCAGGCAGCATGGCGCAGCAGTATCAACCGGGGCAACGCTGGATCAGTGACAGCGAAGCCGAGCTAGGCCTAGGCACCGTTCTGGCACAGGACGGCCGCTTGCTGACCGTGCTCTATCCGGCCACTGGCGACACCCGCCAGTACGCGCTACGGAATGCGCCCCTGACCCGCGTGAGGTTCTCGCCGGGCGATAGCATCACCCACTTCGAAGGCTGGAAGATGACCGTCCAGGAAGTCGATGACGTCGACGGCCTGCTGGTCTACCACGGGCTCAACGGGCAGAACGAAGCCGTGACCCTGCCGGAAACCCAGCTCTCGAACTTCATCCAGTTCCGCCTGGCCAGCGACCGTCTGTTCGCCGGGCAGATCGACCCGCTGGCCTGGTTCTCGCTGCGCTACCACACCCTGGAGCACACCAGCCGTCAGTTGCAGTCCTCGCTCTGGGGCCTGGGCGGCGTGCGCGCCCAGCCTATCGCTCACCAGTTGCACATTGCCCGTGAAGTCGCTGATCGCATCGCGCCGCGGGTCTTGCTGGCGGACGAAGTGGGCCTGGGCAAGACCATCGAGGCCGGCCTGGTGATCCATCGCCAGCTGCTCTCGGGCCGTGCCAGCCGGGTGCTGATCCTGGTTCCGGAAAACCTCCAGCACCAATGGCTGGTGGAAATGCGTCGGCGCTTCAACCTGCAAGTGGCGCTGTTCGATGAAGAACGCTTTATCGAAAGCGATGCCAGCAACCCCTTCGAAGACACCCAGCTGGCCCTGGTGGCCCTGGAGTGGCTGGTGGACGACGAAAAGGCCCAAGACGCGCTGTTCGCCGCCGGCTGGGACCTGATGGTAGTGGACGAAGCCCACCACCTGGTGTGGCACGAAGACCAGGTCAGCCCGGAATACGCCCTGGTGGAACAGCTGGCCGAGACCATCCCCGGCGTGCTGCTGTTGACCGCCACTCCCGAGCAACTGGGCCAGGACAGCCACTTCGCCCGTCTGCGCCTGCTCGACCCGAACCGTTTCCACGACCTCGCGGCGTTCCGCGCCGAGAGCGACAACTACCGCCCGGTGGCCGAAGCCGTGCAGGAGCTGCTGGACCAGGGTCGCCTGTCGCCCAAGGCGCAGCAGACCATCCAGGGTTTCCTCGGTGCTGAAGGCGAAACCCTGCTGGCCGCAGTCAACGACGGCGACAGCGAGGCCAGCGCGCGCCTGGTGCGCGAGCTGCTGGACCGCCACGGCACTGGCCGCGTGCTGTTCCGCAATACCCGCGCCGCGGTCCAGGGTTTCCCCGAGCGCCAGCTGCACGCCTACCCGCTGCCCTGCCCCGATGAATACCTGGAGCTGCCCCTGGGCGAACACGCCGAGCTGTACCCGGAAGTCAGCTTCCAGGCCCAGCCCGAGGCCGGCGATGAAGAACAGCGCTGGTGGAAATTCGACCCGCGGGTCGAGTGGCTGATCGACCAGCTGAAAATGCTCAAGCGCACCAAGGTCCTGGTGATCTGCGCCCACGCGGAAACCGCCATGGACCTGGAAGACGCCCTGCGCGTGCGTTCCGGGATTCCGGCCACGGTGTTCCACGAAGGCATGAACATCCTCGAGCGTGACCGCGCCGCGGCCTATTTCGCCGATGAAGAGTTCGGCGCCCAGGTGCTGATCTGCTCGGAAATCGGCAGTGAAGGCCGCAACTTCCAGTTCGCCCACCACCTGGTGCTGTTCGACCTGCCGTCGCACCCGGACCTGCTGGAGCAGCGGATCGGTCGTCTCGACCGGATCGGCCAGAAGCACACCATCCAGCTGCATGTGCCGTACCTGGAAACCAGCCCGCAAGAGCGTCTGTTCCAGTGGTACAGCGAAGCGCTGAACGCCTTCCTCAACACCTGCCCCACCGGCAACGCTTTGCAGCACCAGTTCGGCCCGCGCCTGCTGCCGTTGCTGGAAAACGCCGACGACGGCGAGTGGCAAGCCCTGATCGACGAAGCCCGTGGCGAGCGTGAACGCCTGGAAGCCGAGCTGCATACCGGCCGCGACCGCCTGCTGGAGCTCAACTCCGGCGGCGCCGGCGAAGGCGAGGCACTGGTGGAAGCGATTCTCGAACAGGATGACCAGTTCGCCCTGCCGATCTACATGGAAACCCTGTTCGACGCCTTTGGCATCGACAGCGAAGACCATTCGGAAAACGCCCTGATCCTCAAGCCCAGCGAGAAGATGCTCGACGCCAGCTTCCCCCTGGGCGACGACGAAGGGGTGACCATCACCTACGACCGCAACCAGGCACTGTCCCGCGAGGACATGCAGTTCATCACCTGGGAGCACCCGATGGTGCAAGGCGGCATGGACCTGGTGCTGTCCGGTTCCATGGGCAACACCGCCGTGGCGCTGATCAAGAACAAGGCGTTGAAGCCCGGCACCGTGTTGCTGGAGCTGCTGTACGTCAGTGAAGTGGTGGCCCCGCGCTCCCTGCAACTGGGCCGCTACCTGCCGCCGGCCGCCCTGCGCTGCCTGCTGGACGCCAATGGCAACGACCTGTCGGCACGGGTGGCGTTCGAAACCCTCAACGACCAGCTGGAAAGCGTGCCCAAGGCCAGCGCCAACAAGTTCATCCAGGCCCAGCGCGACCAGCTGGCGCCGAAGATCAACGCCGGTGAAGCCAAGGTTGCGCCACGTCACGCCGAGCGTGTGGCAGAAGCGCAACGCCGCCTGGCCGCCGACACCGATGAAGAGCTGGCACGCCTGACCGCGTTGCAGGCGGTCAACCCGACCGTGCGCGACAGCGAGCTGGTGGCCCTGCGCAAGCAACAGGAACAAGGCCTGGCCATGCTGGAAAAAGCCGCCCTGCGCCTGGAAGCGATCCGGGTACTGGTAGCGGGCTGACGCCCGGTAACAAGCGCCCGATAAAAGGCCCGCATGTTGCGGGCCTTTTTTTATCCGCCATTTGTAGGAGCGGCGTTTCGATCAAAGCGCCAATGCCGCCCCCTCAGGCTCGGCCTGCGCCAGCCCCTCCTTCATGCGCTGGGCATCGCGCACAAAGCAACGGGAGGCCTGGAACAGGAACAGCAGGGTCAGGAACAGCGCCACCGGAATCAGGTACATGGCGTCATGCAGGCCGATGGCCTTGAACTCCTCGGTCATCACTTCGGCGCCAGCGGCATACATCGCCGAATGCGCGAAGTGATCCGACAACGCGCCCACCACCACCGGCCCCAGGCCGCCACCCAACAGGTACAGCCCGGCGAAGAACAGGGCCATGGCGGTGGCCCGCAAACGCGGTTCTACCACGTCCTGCAAGGCGGTGTAGACGCAGGTGTAGAAGTTGTAGGCAAACAGCCAGCCAAGGCTGAACACACCGACAAACACCCCGACCTCTACACGCCCGGCATGCAGCGCCCAGGCGGTGGCCAAGGTCGAGATCATCAAGCTGCTGGCGGCAAACAGCAGGCGGCCGTTGGCGATCCGCTGATGGATCTTGTCGGCGAACCAGCCGCCCAGGGTCAGCCCCACCAGGCCGGTGACCCCGACAATCAGCCCGGCGGCCATCGCCGCCTCCTGCAAGGGCATCAGGAAGTAACGCTGCAGCATCGGCACCAGGAACGAGTTGCAGGCGTAGGTGGCGAAGTTGAAGCTGAGCCCGGCCAGGGTCAGCCAGAGAAAGGTCGGAATCGCCAACACTCGACGCAGCGGCCGGTCGATGGGCACCTGCGCCACCTTCACCGCCTCCGCCGCCCCGCGCTGGGGCTCCTTGATAAAGAACATGAACACCGCCAGCACCAGCCCCGGCACCGCGGCAATGAAGAAGGGTGCGCGCCAGCTGTCGAAGGCCTTGACCATGGCGCCAATGCTGAAGAACGCCAGCACCAGCCCCAGGGGCAGGCCGAGCATGAAGAAGCCCATGGCCCGGGCCCGACGGTGGGCCGGGAACAGGTCGCCGATCAGCGAGTTGGCCGCAGGTGCGTAGCTGGCTTCGCCAATGCCCACGCCCATGCGCACCAGGAGGAAGGCCCAGAAGCTGCCAACCATGCCGTTGACTGCGGTCAACCCGCTCCACACCGCCAGGCCCCAGCCCATCAGCTTGCTGCGCGAGCCGGTATCGGCCAGGCGCCCCAGCGGCAGGCCGGCGATGGCATAGACGAGGGTGAAGGCGGTGCCGATGATCCCCAGCTGGAAGTCGCTCAGGTGCCACTCCATGCGGATCGGTTCGATGATGATGGCGGGGATGGTGCGATCGAAGAAATTGAACAGGTTTGCCAGAAACAACAGGAACAGAATGCGCCAGGCATTTGCCGCTTGAGTCGAGTTATCCATGGATCGATCTCTTTTTATTGTTGTTCGGCCAGACGCGAGCGAGCCTGGAACCTGCAATCTAGTGCGCCCCGCGCAGGCTGTCTGTAATGATTCGTAAGCCTGATGCCTGGCCATTGCAGCCAGGTTGGGCTTTTCCACGTGCGCCGAGCAAGGCGCCACAGGCCCCGGCATCCGGGCCTTTGCCAGCCTTTTCAAGGGCTTGGCAAGGGCTGAAAAAATACCTGGCGCGCCCCCTTCCCAAGGCCGATGCGAAGCCTAGAATAGCCGCCTTGCCAGACCCCCTTATCAACCCCCTCCCCTTTGAATACGCCCATGTCCGAAGCCAGTCCGTGTCTGAATTGCGGTGCCTGCTGTTCACACTTTCGTGTGTCTTTTTTCTGGGGTGAATGCGCCTCATCCGGGGGGACAGTGCCCGACGAGCTGGTGGCCAGCATCAGCCCCAGCCGGGTGGCGATGCTCGGCACCGATTGCAAATCACCGCGCTGCACGGCCCTGGAGGGCGAAGTGGGCCAGGGCGTGAGTTGCTCCATCTACGAGCAGCGCTCCAGCACCTGCCGGGAGTTCGACGCCTCCTGGACCGATGGCCAGCACAACAGCGACTGCGATGCTGCCCGCGCCGCCTTCGGCCTGGCGCCACTGGAGCCGGCCAGCAACGAAGACTGGTACGAGCAAAGCGCTTAGCGCGATTGGCGATAGAGCCCATAAGCAAATCATTAGAGCCAAAATGCCATCCCCGATTGCAGCCAACAGGTGCCTTCTATACTCCAGGCACTTGTCGGTGCATGAATCCGCCGACCCCAGATGACTCTGAGATAGGCACGCTATGGATTGGCTGGGTCTGCATTTCATTACCGAGTTGCCCCACAGCGGGCAGGTGATAGTCCACTGCAGCCACAACCCGGTACTGGTGCTGCTGGCCTACCTGGTAGCCTGCGCCGCCAGCTTCGCCACCCTGGACATGGCCGAACGTGTCAGCCACGTCGAACGGCCGGCCAGCCAGCGGTTGTGGCGCTGGGTCGGCGCCTGTTGCCTGGCCGGCGGCATCTGGGCCATGCACTTTATCGCCATGCTGGCCTTCGAGGCGCCGCTGGAGATTCACTACAACCTGCCGCAGACCCTGCTTTCACTGCTGATCGCCCTGATCGCCGCCTGGCTGGCGATGAATACCCTGAGCCGCGCCCAACTGCCGCTGTGGCGCTATGCCGTGGCCTCGCTGTGGATCGGCCTGGGCATTGGCGCCATGCACTACGTGGGCATGACGGCGATGCGCTCCAGCGCCACCCTGTACCACGACCCCAGGCTGATGGGGCTGTCGCTGCTGCTGGCCATCGCTTGCAGCCTGGCGGCGCTGCTGCTGTCCCGGCACCTGCGCGATGGCAGCGGGATGTTCCACCAGTTGCTCAAGTACGCCAGCAGCCTGGTGCTGGGCGGCGCCATAGTGCTGATGCACTTCACCGGCATCTGGGCCGTGACCCTGGTGCTGCCCGCCGACTCCCTGCCGCTGGCACCGGCGCCCAACGGCAACCTGCAACTGGGCCTGACCGTCAGCGTGATCATGCTGCTGATCATCGGCAGCGGCATCAGCGCGGCCCTGGCGGACAAGAAACTGCAACACAAGGAACACGACCTGCGGCGGGTCAACGCCCTGCTTTCGCAACTGGACCAGGCCCGAGTGTCGTTGCAGCAAGTGGCCCACTACGACGCCCTGACCAACCTGATCAACCGCCGCGGCTTCAACCAGCTGTTCGCGGAAAAACTCATGGAGAAGACCACCTTCGGCGGCATGCTGGCGGTGATGTTCCTCGATATCGACCACTTCAAGCGGATCAACGACAGCCTCGGCCACGATGCCGGGGACGAGTTGCTCAAGGTCATTGCCGGGCATATCAAAGGCTCCACCCGCAGCCATGAAGACGTGGTGGCGCGCCTGGGCGGCGACGAATTCTGCATCCTGATCAACCTCTACGACCGCGAAGAGGCCCGGCACCTGGCCCAGCGCATCATGCAGAAGATGAAGGAACCGATCGAACTGGGCGGACGGCGCATGGTAATGACCACCAGCATCGGCATCAGCCTGTTCCCCGACGACGGCAGAACCTGCGAGGAGCTGCTGAAGAACGCCGACCTGGCGCTCTATCAATCCAAGGATGCCGGGCGCAACAACCTGCATTTCTTCAGCTCCAACCTCAAGACTCGCGCCACCCTGGAACTGCAACTGGAAGAGGAACTGCGCAACGCCCTGCGCGACGACCAGGGGCTGCAACTCTATTACCAGCCGATCTACGACCTCAGGAGCGCCAGGGTCACCAAGCTCGAGGCCCTGGTGCGCTGGCAGCATCCGCAGCACGGGCTGCTGGCGCCGGACCGCTTCATCAATATCGCCGAAGCCAATGGCATGATCGCCGAGCTGGATAACTGGGTGCTGCGCAAGGCCTGCGAGGACCTGGCCCATCTGTCGCGCAATGGCCGTGGCGAGCTGCGTATCGCGGTCAACTGCTCGGCCTTGAACCTGACCCGCGAAGAGCTGGCCGAGGAAATCGAGGACGCCCTGCGCCAGGCCCAGGTGGCGCCCCAGCGGCTGGAGCTGGAAGTCACGGAAAATGCCCTGATGGGCAATATCGCCAGCACCCTGGCGCTGCTCCAGCGGATTCGCGGCCTGGGCGTGTCGCTGTCGATCGACGACTTCGGCACCGGCTATTCATCCCTGGCCTACCTCAAGCGCCTGCCGCTCAACACATTGAAGATCGATCGCTCGTTTATCCAGGACACCCCCAAGTCGACCCAGGACATGGAAATCGTCCAGGCGATCATCGTCATGGCCCATACCCTGCACCTGCAGGTGGTCACCGAGGGGGTCGAGACCCCGGAGCAGCAGCAGTTCCTCGAGCGCTTCGGTTGCGACTACCTGCAGGGCTACCTGATCAGTCGCCCGGTGCCGCTGCGGGAGCTGCACAGGGTGCTGGACGAACTCGACCGCTGCCACGCCACGGGCGGCTTCACGGCTCGTGCGGCGGCTCGCGATAGAGACGAATCAGGGTCGCTGGATCTTTTTCCAGATAGCCCTGAGCCCCATGCAGACGCATCAACTGCGCAGCTAAGCCGCTGATCGGCGTCGCCGAACCCTGCTCCCTGGACAGCTTGACCGCGCCGTCCAGGTCCTTGAGCAGGGTGCGTACATGCCATTGCACCGGTTCGAAGCGGCTCTCGGCCATCTGCGGGGCGAGGATCTGCAACGGTTTCGAGTCGGCAAAACCGCCGGCCAGGGCCTCGGCCAGCAGCCGCGCATCGACCCCAGAACGCTCCGCCAGGGCCACCACCTCGGCAATCACCAGGGCATTGCAGGCCACGATCATCTGGTTGCAGGCCTTGGTCACCTGCCCCGCCCCCACCGCGCCCATATGGGTAACCCGTTGCCCCAGGGCCAACAATACCGGGCGCACCCGCTCGATATCCGCCGCCGCGCCGCCAGCCATGATCGCCAGGCTGCCAGCCTCGGCGCCCGCGGTGCCACCAGACACTGGCGCATCGACCCAGGCCATGCCACGGCTGCGCGCCAGTTCGGCGGCCATCTCACGGGTGGCCGCCGGCTCCAGGCTCGACAAATCCAGCAGCAATTGCCCGGCCCGCGCGCCTTCGGCGATGCCCCCGGCACCGAACACCACCTCGCGCACCACCTCGGTATTGGCCAGGCACAACAGCAGTACATCCGCGTGCTCGCAGAGCTGCGCCGGTGCGGCTACTTGTCGCGCCCCGGCGGCCACCAATGGTGCGCATTTCTCCGGGTTGCGGTTCCACACCGTCAGCTGATAGCCCGCCGCCAGCAGGCGCCGGCACATGGGCAAGCCCATCAGGCCGATTCCGGCGAATCCCAGGGAAGGTAACGCTGCCATCATCTTGCCTCCTTTTGATTAAAGATCATCGAATACTGGCCGATTCATCATGATTCAGGAAAGGATTCCCCCGAGCGACGCTCAGGTAAAAACCCTGGCGCCCTGGGCATAATTCGCGCTTTACACAGCGGCGAGGTCCCATTCCGTGATGGTTCGCAGACAGCTGTCCACGAGCCAACCTGACCAGGCATATGGCGCACAATGACTTCTAAAAATACCCCTGCCAACGCAGTCTCCGAGATGACGCTGACCTCCCCGATCCCAAGCCCCTCAGAAACGAAGCCATTGTCCAGTTCACGCCCCCTGTCGACCCAGCAATACCTGTACTTCACCGAAACCAATACCGACCGCATCCTCGATAACCTCGATGGCCTGCGCGACACCGTGTTCCCCCGTCCCCCGCACCTGGAGGACGAGCCGGAGAACCGCCGCGACCAGGAATTCCCTTCGGTGTGCCTGATCGGCCTCGGCCGCTGCGGCTCCAACATCGCCCTGGATGTGGCCGAGCTGGTGTACAACGCGCGCAAGTTCTACCTCAACGAATTCAACAACGAAGACAAGTCCTACGAGGGCGGTGGCTACAGCCCCGGCCAATGGATTCGCCAGAACCTGCGCCTGGGTCAGCACAAGGCCAGCAAGCCGGTGTTCCTGGTGGAACCGCTGGTGATGCTCGGCGACCTGGACAAGGACATCGCCGGGCGTATCCGTTTCTCGCGCAAGGGCGAGAAAAGCGGCTTTATCCGCGACTACAGCAAGATGAAGATCATGGACCTGTCCGAGGTGCACGCCGGCGGCGCCGGTAACGCGCCGATCCTCGGCCAGTACCTGGCCAAGATCATCCTCAACAAGGACACCCAGCGCTTCTCCAGCCCCGAGTGGAAAATGATCCACTCGTACCTGATCGATTCCTGCGGCATCAAGGCCAACCAGTCGCGCCTGTACTTCTCGATCTTCAGCGCCGGCGGCGGTACCGGCTCGGGCATGGCCTCGGAGTTCGGCCTGGCCCAGCAGTACTCGTACATGAACAAGACCTTCGACACCAAGCCGATGGACGAGCACGACAGCAAGAGCGGGCACTCCTTCGTCTTCGAGCCGATCTTCACCAGCGGTATCTGCGTGCTGCCGAACATTTCCGACCATCGCAGCGAAATGTCCGAAGCCCTGCATATCAACGCCGGCCGCCTGCTGTGCAAATACCTGTCGGAAGAGTGGGACTTCTCCTACAACTTCGACAATGAAGACAGCAGCGAAGCCAGTGTCATGGGGCGGATCCGCCCCTGGAACGCAATGATGCTGATCTCCAACGACATCATGCGTTACGCCGAAGAAAGCGATGACGGCAATATCCAGAACATCGACGTCAACGCCATGGAGAAGCACGCCAACCAGTACATCTCCCAGCAGATCTTCAACATCCTCACCGCCCAGGCAGTGACCACCGACTACGACCAGAACTACTTCCGTCGCGCCGGCATCGATATTGGCGAAACCATCCGCCTGGACGCCAACGACCTGTTCATGAGCCTGGCCGGCCCGGTGGCCATCGCCTACGCCGAATCCGTGGTGCCGGAACAGCCAGTGCCCACCGGCGACAAGTTCAAGGTGTTCGACAAAGAGCCGCAACGCCTGAATATCGACGACCTGTTCTTCCGCTCCATCGACCTGCCGCACTTCAACAAGCAGACCCAGGCCATCGAGGGCATCAGCCTGCTGCCGATCGAGTCCAAGCGCTACCGTGCGGCCCTGGAGCAGTACAAGGCCTCGGGCTACGACGCCGCGGCACTGCACGACCTGCACTTCTTCAAGAACTGCTCGTCGGTGGTGTCGATCGTCTCCCTGCCCAAGGACTACAAGCTGTCCTACATGGACCTGAACCGGCTCAAGACTCACCTCAACAGCCTGTTCCCCAACACCACCCTCAAGCGCTATGCGCTGGTGATCGGTGCCTCGGCCAACCTCTCGCTGACCACCCTGATCGCCAAGAGCCCGTGCCTGTCGGATGACTTCCTGACCCTGATCGTGGCCTTTATCAAGCGTTGCTTCGCGCGCAACCCGTACCGCTTCGATGACACCCTGGACAACTCGGTGCTGGAGTTCATCACCAGCGACGAGTTCGAAGAGGAGCGCATCGACGACCTGCTCAACGAGTTCGAGAACCCGGCGAAAATCCTGGATACCAACTGGTATGCGATCAAGCCGATGTACGAGAAGAAATACCGCGAGCTGATCAACGACAAGGACAAGTTCGTGTCGATCAACGACATCCGCCTGTCCCGCGATTGCGTGAAGAAAGCCATCAAGTACCTGCGGGAAATCTACCGTCACCGCATCGGCAAGACCCGGGTCATTTCCCTCAACAGCCACACCGGCAAGACGGCCTATTAAGAAGAGCTTCGCCGGCGAGCCGGCTCCTACGAGACAGGGAATTACCCGCTGTTTCTGTAGGAGCCGGCTTGCCGGCGAACAGGCGTTTTGCTCACATCGCGAAACAATTAAACAGCTCGTCGGCTCAACTTGAAACTGTGCCCCTTCCGTGAACGTCACCCTGGCTGAAAGCCTTGTGGGGCCTTTCTCTACGGCAAGATGCCAGCATCGGATTCACGGTTACTCGGCTACACACTTTTGTCCGACAAAAGCTCGCACCAAATCGGCGCACGCCTTCAGCGCGATGCCCTTTCCTGGATCAGGATCCAGGGTGATACCACCACCGCCCACAGCGTCGGATCACGCTCCAGCAGATCGGATGCCCGCGTCGCAGACAGCTTTTCAACCTTCCCCTCGGCCAGCCAGGCCGCGACTTTTTCCGCCTGGTTCTCAGCCACGGCCTGGGCCGCCTCGATCAGATCCAGGTCGGCCTCGACCCACAATAGGGCACCCTTGGCAAAGAACGGTTCCAGTTCCTTCCAACTGATAGATGCGGTCTCACCAAGCAGCTTGGCATAGAGGGTGCTAGGTTCTTGAGTCATGGGACTGTCCAGAAATGAAATCGGCGCAATCATAGCCTCGGTGCCCTGGCAGAAAAACCCAGAAGCAAATGCATCACCGATCGAGAAGCTCAGAAGCGCCAGGGAATGACGCCGAACCGGGCGCAAGCCATGCCGCAATTCTGTCTTTTTCTTTCAACCAAGCGACACCCCGCGTTTTTGCCCCCAGCCGCCAGCTTTTCAAGCGAACAACCGGCGCTCTACACTGTACCGGTACAGTTGCCAGGGGCATTTCCGACGGATATCGCGTTATATCTGATTCGGTTCTGCGACCCAGGCCGCCGGAACTATAAAAATTACAACAGTAAGAGTGGAGCACTATGAATAAGGCTACTAAGCAGATTTCCAAACTGTTTGCCGCTATGGTCCTGGCCGGTGTTGCCAGCCATTCGTTCGCAGCTGACACCATCAAGATCGGTATCGCCGGCCCCAAGACCGGCCCTGTAGCCCAGTACGGCGACATGCAGTTCAGCGGCGCGAAAATGGCCATCGAACAGATCAACGCCAAGGGCGGCGTCAACGGCAAGAAACTCGAAGCTGTTGAATACGACGACGCCTGTGATCCGAAACAAGCCGTGGCCGTAGCCAACAAAGTGGTCAACGATGGCGTCAAGTTCGTGGTCGGCCACCTCTGCTCCAGCTCCACCCAACCGGCTTCCGACATCTACGAAGACGAAGGCGTGGTGATGATCACCCCCGCCGCCACCAGCCCCGACATCACCGCCCGTGGCTACAAGATGGTGTTCCGCACCATCGGCCTGGACAGCGCCCAGGGCCCAGCCGCCGGCAACTACATCGCCGACCACGTGAAGCCGAAAATCGTCGCCGTGCTCCACGACAAGCAGCAGTACGGTGAAGGCATCGCCACCGCCGTGAAGCAGACCCTGGAGAAGAAAGGCACCAAGGTGGCCGTGTTCGAAGGCATCAACGCCGGCGACAAGGACTTCTCCTCGATGATCGCCAAGCTCAAGCAAGCCAACGTCGACTTCGTCTACTACGGCGGCTACCACCCGGAGCTGGGCCTGATCCTGCGCCAATCCCAGGAGAAGGGCCTGAAGGCCAAGTTCATGGGTCCGGAAGGCGTGGGTAACGACTCCATCTCGCAGATCGCCAAGGACGCTTCCGAAGGCCTGCTGGTAACCCTGCCGAAATCCTTCGACCAGGATCCGGCCAACGTGGCCCTGGCCGATGCGTTCAAGGCCAAGAAAGAAGACCCGAGCGGTCCTTTCGTATTCCCTTCCTACTCCGCAGTTGAAGTCATCGCCGGCGCCATCACCAACGCCAAGAGCGAAGACGCAGGCAAGGTGGCCGAAGCCATCCACGCCGGCACCTTCAAGACCCCGACCGGCGACCTGGCATTCGACGCCAAGGGCGACCTGAAAGACTTCAAGTTCGTGGTCTACGAGTGGCACTTCGGCAAACCTAAAACCGAAGTTTCCCCTCAGTAAGGCGCGGCCTGACTGACTGCCAATAAAGCCCACGGCTCGCCGTGGGCTTTGTTTTACGAATTTCTGGGCCTGTGTTCCGTGATCCGGGATCCCGCCCACCTGAAAATCTCAAAACCGTCATCAGCGGTTCGCTGGCAAAGCCCAGCCCGAAGTGGGTGCAGATCCACGGGGTGTGGGTGGGAAAATGACTCCACCAGTGAAATGCGTATCAGGTTTTTAGGAGCGTTGTAATGCCTGACCTCTATCACTTTTTCCAACAGCTGGTTAACGGTCTCACCGTTGGCAGCACGTATGCCTTGATCGCCATCGGCTATACGATGGTTTACGGCATCATTGGAATGATCAACTTCGCCCACGGCGAGGTCTACATGATCGGTTCCTACGTGGCGTTCATCGCCATCGCCGGGCTGGCCATGATGGGACTCGACAGCGTCCCGCTACTGATGACCGCAGCCTTTATCGCGAGCATCGTCGTCACCAGTGCCTACGGCTACAGCATCGAACGGATCGCCTACCGCCCCTTGCGTGGCAGTAACCGCCTGATCCCGCTGATCTCCGCCATCGGCATGTCGATCTTCCTGCAGAACACCGTGCTGCTGGCGCAAGACTCCAAGGACAAGTCCATCCCCAACCTGATCCCGGGCAGCATCTCCATCGGGCCAGGTGGCGCACATGAAGTGCTGATTTCCTATATGCAGATCGTGGTATTCGTGGTGACCCTCATCGCCATGCTCGGCCTGACACTGTTCATCTCCCGTTCTCGCCTGGGCCGCGCCTGCCGCGCCTGTGCCGAAGACATCAAGATGGCCAACCTGCTGGGCATCAATACCAACAACATCATCGCCCTGACCTTCGTGATCGGCGCTGCACTGGCGGCCATCGCGGCCGTGCTGCTGAGCATGCAATACGGGGTGATCAACCCCAACGCCGGCTTCCTGGTGGGCCTCAAGGCCTTCACCGCGGCGGTTCTGGGCGGCATCGGCAGTATCCCGGGCGCGATGCTCGGCGGGCTGGTGCTGGGGGTGGCCGAAGCCTTTGGTGCCGACGTGTTCGGCGACCAGTACAAGGACGTTGTGGCGTTCGGCCTGTTGGTTCTGGTGCTGTTGTTCCGTCCGACCGGCATTCTGGGCCGTCCGGAGGTTGAGAAAGTATGACTAGGAATCTTAAATCGGCGCTGTTCAGCGCCCTGTTGGTCTGGGCCGTGGCGTACCCGGTACTGGGCCTGAAGCTGACCATCGTCGGCATCAACCTGGAAGTTCACAACACCAGCCCGGCGATCCTCGCCACCATCGCCGTGTGTTCGGTCCTGATGTTCCTGCGGGTGCTGTTCCATCGACAGATCAGTGCCTTGTGGAAGTCCTCGCCCAGCATGCCGCTGATCCCGGCCAAGGCCAGCAACTTCCTGACCCTGCCGGGCACTCAGCGCTGGATCATCCTGGCACTGATCCTCGGTGCCCTGGTCTGGCCGTTCTTCGGCTCTCGCGGCGCGGTGGACATCGCCACGCTGATCCTGATCTACGTGATGCTGGGCCTGGGCCTGAACATCGTGGTGGGTCTGGCCGGCCTGCTGGACCTGGGCTACGTGGGCTTCTACGCCGTTGGCGCCTACAGCTACGCGCTGCTGTCGCACTACTTCGGCCTGAGCTTCTGGATCTGCCTGCCGATCGCCGGGATGATGTCCGCCACCTTCGGTTTCCTGCTGGGCTTCCCGGTACTGCGCCTGCGCGGTGACTACCTGGCGATCGTGACCCTGGGCTTCGGTGAAATCATCCGCCTGCTGCTACGCAACATGACCGACCTCACCGGCGGCCCGAACGGCATCAGCAATATCGAGAAGCCGACCTTCTTCGGCCTGACGTTCGAGCGCAAGGCCGCGGAAGGCATGCAGACCTTCCACGAGTTCTTCGGCCTGGAATACAACTCGATCAACAAGGTGATCTTCCTCTACCTGGTGGCCCTGCTGCTGGCGCTGGGAGCGCTGTTCGTCATCAACCGCCTGCTGCGTATGCCGATCGGCCGCGCCTGGGAAGCCTTGCGCGAGGACGAGATCGCCTGTCGCGCCCTGGGCCTGAACCCCACCGTGATCAAGCTCTCGGCCTTCACCCTGGGCGCCGCGTTCGCCGGTTTCGCCGGCAGCTTCTTCGCCGCGCGCCAAGGCCTGGTGACCCCGGAGTCCTTCACCTTCATCGAGTCGGCGATCATTCTCGCCATCGTCGTGCTGGGTGGCATGGGCTCGCAGTTGGGGGTGATCCTGGCCGCCATCGTGATGATCCTTCTGCCTGAACTGATGCGTGAATTCAGCGAATACCGGATGTTGATGTTCGGCGCCATGATGGTGCTGATGATGATCTGGCGTCCTCAAGGTCTGCTGCCCATGCAACGTCCTCACATGGAGCTGCGCAAATGAGCCGCGAGATCCTTAAAGTAACCGACCTGTCCATGCGTTTCGGCGGCCTGCTGGCGGTCAACGGCGTGGCCCTGACCGTCAAGGAAAAACAAGTGGTGGCGCTGATCGGCCCGAACGGCGCCGGCAAGACCACGGTGTTCAACTGCCTGACCGGTTTCTACCAGCCCAGCGCCGGCACCATCCTCCTGGACGGCGAGCCGATCCAGGGCCTGCCAGGCCACAAGATCGCCCACAAGGGCGTGGTGCGCACCTTCCAGAACGTGCGGCTGTTCAAGGACATGACCGCGGTCGAGAACCTGTTGATCGCCCAGCATCGTCACCTGAACACCAACTTCCTTTCCGGGCTGTTCAAGACGCCAGCGTTCCGCAAGAGCGAGCGCGAGGCCATGGAATATGCCGGCTACTGGCTGGACAAGGTCAACCTGCGGGAATTCGCCAACCGTCCCGCCGGCACCCTGGCCTATGGTCAGCAACGACGCCTGGAAATCGCCCGCTGCATGATGACCCGTCCGCGGATCCTCATGCTCGACGAGCCGGCCGCCGGCCTCAACCCCAAGGAAACCGAGGATCTCAAGGCGCTGATCAGCGTGCTACGTGAAGAGCACAACGTCACCGTGCTGCTGATCGAACACGACATGAAACTGGTCATGAGCATTTCCGACCATATCGTGGTGATCAACCAGGGCACGCCCCTGGCCGACGGCACGCCGGAACAGATCCGCGACAATCCCGAAGTGATCAAAGCCTACCTGGGGGAAGCGTAAATGCTGCAGTTCGACAACGTTTCGACCTTCTACGGCAAGATCCAGGCGCTGCACAGCGTCAACGTCGAGATCCGCCAGGGCGAGATCGTCACCCTGATCGGCGCCAACGGTGCCGGCAAATCCACCCTGCTGATGACCCTCTGCGGCTCGCCCCAGGCCCACAGCGGCAGCATCCGCTACCTGGGCGAGGAACTGGTGGGGCAAAGCTCGTCGCAGATCATGCGCAAGAGCATTGCCGTGGTGCCGGAAGGCCGCCGGGTGTTCGCCCGCCTGACCGTGGAAGAGAACCTGGCCATGGGCGGGTTCTTCACCGACAAGGGCGACTACCAGGAGCAGATGGACAAGGTGCTGGAGCTGTTCCCGCGGCTCAAGGAGCGCTTCACTCAGCGTGGCGGCACCATGTCCGGCGGTGAGCAGCAGATGCTCGCCATCGGCCGTGCGCTGATGAGCAAGCCCAAGCTGCTGCTGCTCGACGAACCGTCCCTGGGCCTGGCGCCGATCATCATCCAGCAGATCTTCGACATCATCGAGCAGTTGCGCCGCGACGGCGTGACCGTGTTCCTGGTGGAGCAGAACGCCAACCAGGCGCTGAAGATCGCCGACCGCGCCTATGTGCTGGAAAACGGCCGGGTGGTGATGCAGGGCACCGGCGAAGCCCTGCTGACCGACCCCAAGGTGCGCGACGCCTACCTGGGCGGCTAAGCGCCTGCTGTACCGAAAACGGCCCTGCGGGGCTAATGCCAGTCAGTTAAGGGCAAGCACTGTACTTGTGGCGAGGGAGCTTGCTCCCGTGGGATCGGCCGGCGCTCCGGTGCGTAGCAGTCCCATTTTTTGGGGTGCTTCGCGCCCCAGCGGGAGCAAGCTCCCTCGCCACAGGTCATTTTTGCTCGCTCTAGCCCTTAACTGATCGGCATTACCCTGCGGGGCCGTTTTTTTATGCCGGCAAAAAAATCCCCGGGGCGCTGTAACGCATCGCCCTGTGCCTTCTCTAGAGGGGTAAGCAAGCAGCATTGCTTCCTTGACCACCCATCTGGAGAAACACCATGAGCACCACTCGCACCCTGTCCGCTACCGCCCTGGTCCTGGCCCTGGGCTCGGCCCTGAGCGTCGCCGCCCTGCCCACCACCGCCCATGCCGCCGACGACATGGAGAAATGCTTCGGCGTGGCCATGAAGGGCAAGAACGATTGCGCCGCCGGCGCCGGCACCACCTGTGCCGGGACCTCCAAGGTCAACGACCAGGCCAACGCCTGGAAGCTGGTGCCCAAGGGCACTTGCGAGAAAACCGCCAGCAGCACCTCGCCCACCGGCTTCGGCCAACTGGCGGCCTTCAAGGCCAAGTCCTGATCCCCTGCCCGCCTGAGTATCGATGATGAACAGCGCACCGCTCCCCACCCGCGCCGGCTATCAGGCGCCAGCCAGCAGCCTGCCGCCCCGCGCCGGGCTGGGGCTCAAGAGCGAGCACTTCAAGCAAGTGCTCGAACAGGCTCCCGACCTGGGCTTCTTCGAGGTCCATGCCGAGAACTACATGGTGGCGGGCGGGCCCTTTCATCATTACCTGGGGTTGATCCGCGAACGCTACCCGCTGTCGCTGCACGGCGTGGGCCTGTCCATCGGCGGCGAAGGCCCCCTGGACAGCGCCCACCTGGAGCGCCTGGCGGCGCTGAACGAACGCTATCAACCCCAGGCCTTTTCCGAACACCTGGCCTGGTCCAGCCATGGCCCGGTGTTCCTCAACGACCTGCTGCCCCTGGCCTACGATAAGCCGACCCTGCAGCGGGTCTGCGAGCATATCGACCAGGTGCAGAACCGCCTGGGACGCAGCATGTTGCTGGAGAACCCCGCCACCTACCTGCAGTTCCAGCGCTCGACCCTGGACGAGGCCGAGTTTATCGCCGAGGTGGTGCAGCGCAGCGGCTGCGGCCTGCTGCTGGATGTCAGCAACCTGTACCTGTCCTGCATCAACCACCAGCGCGATCCCCTGGCCTATCTGCAGGCATTGCCGTTGCAGGCGGTGGGGGAAATCCACCTGGCGGGCTTTGCCGAAGACCGCGACAGCCTCGGTGACCGGCTGCTGATCGACGATCATGGCGCGGCGGTGGACGCTGCCGTGTGGGCCCTGTACCGGCAGGTACTGCAACGCATCGGCCCGATGCCCACCCTGATCGAACGGGACAACCAGGTGCCGGCCTTCGCCGTGCTCCAGGCCGAAGCCGCCCAGGCTGAGGCACTCTTGCGCGCGGCTCGGGTGCAGCCATGAGTGGCCAGGGCGAATTCGCCAAGGCGCTGCTAAGCGCTGACTGGCGCTGCCCAACGGGGCTGTTCAGCCGCAATGGCGCCGCTCCGGCCAGCCGCTTCGCGGTCTATCGCAATAATGTGCAGGGCTCGCTGATCAATGCCCTGAGGGATGCCTACCCGGTGGTGGCGCAACTGGTGGGCGAGGAGTTCTTCAGCGCCATGGCCGCGCTGTATGTGCAGGACTTTGCCCCCCGCAGCCCCCTGCTCAACGACTACGGCCAGGACCTGGGGGACTTTATCCAGGGCTTCGGCCCCGCCGGCGGCCTGCCCTACCTGGCCGATATGGCGCGCCTGGAACGCCTGCGAGTGGAGGCCTACCACGCCGCCGATGCCCGCCCCATCGAACCGGCGCGGCTGCTGGCGGCCATGAACCGGCCAGACAGCCTCGGCCAGTCGCAACTGCTGTTGCATCCGTCCCTGCGCACCCTGCGCTCCAGCTACGCGGTGGTGAGCCTGTGGGCCGCGCACCAGAGCGAGCAGCCATGGCCGGCCTTCGACCTGCACCAGGGGCAGAACGCCCTGGTGCTGCGCAACGCCCTGGAGGTCGAGGTGATCGCCCTGGACGCTGCAGCCATCAGCTTCATTGACGCCCTGCGCAATCACTGGCCGCTGGAAATCGCCGCGGCCTATGCCCTGGATGCCCAGGCCGACTTCGACCTGGGCCAGTGCCTGGGCCTGCTGCTCGGCCACGGCGCCCTTATCGACCTGCAACCCCAGAAGAAGGCCTGACCATGAACACCCAGACACAAACGCCCATTGCCGGACTGGTGAATCGGATCATTCAAGGGTTTGAGCGCATTCCCTACAGCCTGATCGCCTTTGTCGCGCGCTTTTCCATTGCCGCGGTGTTCTGGAAATCCGGCCAGACCAAGGTCGAGGGGCTGGCCATCGACCTGGTCTCCGGCACCTTCGAGCTGGGCTGGCCGCGCCTGGCGGATTCGACCATTCCCCTGTTCCAGAGCGAATACCACGTGCCCCTGCTGGCACCGGAAGTGGCGGCGCACCTGGCGGCCTTTGCCGAGCACTTTTTCCCGGTATTGATTCTGCTGGGCCTGGCCACGCGCTTTTCCGCCCTGGCGCTGCTGGGCATGACCCTGACCATCCAGCTGTTCGTCTACCCGGACGCCTACCCGACCCATGGCACCTGGCTGGCGATCTTCCTGCTGCTGATGGCCCGTGGTCCGGGCGTGTTGTCCCTCGATCACTTGCTGGCCCGGCGCTTTCGCCACTGAAGCGCTACAGGCGATCGAGGACTTCGCCGCTGCGGCGAAACCAGTCCATCAGGTAGTCGGCCAGCACCTGGGTACGCCGTGGCAGGCCGCCCTGGTAGGGGTGGACCAGGTACATCGGCATGCTGCGGGTCTGGTAGTCCCGCAGCAGCCAGCGCAGGCGACCGTCCGCCAGTTCCGCCGGCAGCACGTAGGACGGCAGCCGGGCAATCCCGGCGCCCGCCAGGGCGGCCTTTTTCAGCAGGTTGTAGTGATTGCTGGCGAAGGGCCCGGAAACCCGCACCCGAAGCAGTTCGTGGCGCTGGTGATAAAGCCATTCCTCGCGCCCGCTGTAGTGGCTGTTGAGCAGGCAACGGTGCTCGGCCAGCTCCCCGGGGGTTTGCGGTTCACCGTACTGCTCCAGATAGGCCGGGCTGGCACAGGTCATTTCATGCCAGGCCAGCAGCGGCCGGGCCACTAGGCGCTGATCATCGGCCACCTGGGAGCGTACGGCCAGGTCGAAGCCCTCCCGGGCCAGGTCGCGGTAGCTGTTGCTCAGGTCCAGTTCGATCTGCACCTTGGGGTAGTGCCGGGCAAACTCCAGCAACAGGCCATCGAAGAAGGTCTCGCCCAAGGACACCGGCACTGTCAGCCGCACCGGCCCGACCATGTCGTCCTTGAGCCGGGCCAGGGCCTGGCGCGCCCGCTCCACCTGCACCAGCAGGGCCTGGGCCTGGGGCAGCAGCGCGGCACCGGCGGCGGTCAGGTCCAGGCGCCGGGTGGTGCGTTGCAAAAGCACCACGGCAAAGCGTTCCTCCAGGGCGCTGATGCGCTTGGACAACTGACCCTTGCTGCAGCCCAGTTGCTGGGCCGCCAGGGTGAAGCTGCCCGCCTCCACCAACACCGCAAAGGCCGCCAGATCGTCCATTTCACTCATGGATTGTTTCCATTTGAAAACCAAAGGTTGCCTATTAGCGCGTTAATCCATGGAAAAAACCACTCTAGACTGAACACCTCTTGCTCATTCATTCGAGGAACAGCCCATGAAGATTCTGTTGATCGGCGCCAGCGGCACCATTGGTTCGGCGGTAGACCGGGAACTGGCGCAGCGTCACGAGATCGTGCGTATCGGTCGCAACAGCGGCGATTTGCAGGTGGATATCAGCGATATCCAGTCGATCCGCGCCCTGTTCGAAAAGACCGGGCGTTTCGATGCGCTGATCTGCGCCGCCGGCAATGTGACCTTCGCCCCGCTGGCAGAGATGAGCGCCGTGCACTTCAGCCTGGGCCTGGCGGACAAGCTGATGGGCCAGGTCAACCTGCTGCTGATCGGCCGCGAGTACGCCAATGACGGCGCCTCCTTCACCTTCACCAGCGGCGTGCTCAGCCACGACCCGATCCGCAGCGGCGCTTCGGCGGCCCTGGTCAACGGCGCCATCGACAGCTTTGTGCGGGCCGCCGCCATCGAACTGCCCCGCGGCCTGCGGATCAACTCCGTAAGCCCCACCGTGCTGGTGGAAGCCATGGACGCCTACGGCCCCTACTTCCGCGGCTACAAGCCCGTGCCCGGGGCCGATGTGGCCCTGGCCTACGCCAAGAGCGTGGAAGGCCTGCAGACCGGCCAGACCTTTCATGTGCTGTAAATCGCAAGTGCAGGGGCTGGCTTGCGAGCCCATTCGCCGGCAAGCCGGTTCCTACGGTTGATGGCGCCAGTAGTGGCCCATCCCTTCAATCCGGGGTTGTGGTGATCGGGCCGGCTGCGTAACGTGTCGGCTTCCGCCTGGAGGCCCCCTAATGCGCACCGCCCGTTCCCTGCTCTGCTTCGCCCTGCTGCCACTGTTCGCCGGCTGCCAGATGCTGCCGCTGTTCAACCCACAGCCCCAGGCCCCGTCCATGGCCGGGCTGACCCGGATGCAGGGTGAACTGAGCGCGGCGGACGGCAAGCTGCTGTTCAAGCCCTGCACCGAGGACCGGCGCTACGTGGTCAACGACAACGGCGGCACCAGCGTGCTGCAGCAGGCGGCCAGCCTGGCGGAGAAGAAAGGCACGCTGTTCGCCGACCTGCGGGGCAAGCTCTCCGCCGCCGACGGCCAGCTCGACATGCGCCAGCTGTATCGCATCGAGCGTTCCGCCAGCGCCTGCAATGATCCGAATTTCCAGCGCCTGATCCTCCGGGCCGGCAGCCAGAACCCGGCATGGAGCGTGGATGTCAGCGCCAAGGGCATGAAGATCGAGCGCGCCGGGCAGCCGACCCTGGCCCTGCCCTATCTGGAAGAACAGCTGGGGGACGGACGCTTCAACCTCAGCAGCGAAGCCAACCACCAACGTGTGGAGCTCTGGGTGGCGCCGCAGCGTTGCGTCGATGGCGCCACCGGCAGCGTCCAGCACCTGACCGCCGAGCTGCGCATCGATGGCCAGGTGCAGCGTGGCTGCGGCTATTTCGGCGCTTCGCGCAACGACTGAGCCGACCAGCAGCGGTTTTAACCTCACGGCTAGGCGGGATTGCGGCTTATAATCGCCGGTTTGTGCAGAACCAGCCGGCGCACTGTCGCGCACCGCCTACCCGGACCCAGTCATGTTACGAATCACCGAACTCAAGTTGCCCCTCGACCATCCCGATGAAGACCTGCGCACCGCCATCGTGCAGCGCCTGGGCATCGCCAACGAGGACCTGCTCGACTTCACCCTGTTCAAACGCAGCTACGATGCGCGCAAGAAGTCTTCCGAGCTGCTGTTCATCTACACCATCGACCTCAGCGTGCGCGACGAAGCGGCGGTGCTGCGCAAGTTCGCCGATGACCGTAATGTCGGCCCGGCCCCGGATGTCAGCTACAAGGTGGTGGGCCAGGCTCCGGCCGACCTCAGCCAACGGCCCATCGTGGTGGGTTTCGGCCCTTGCGGGATCTTCGCCGGCCTGCTGCTGGCGCAGATGGGCTTCAAGCCGATCATCCTCGAGCGCGGCAAGGAAGTGCGCCAGCGCACCAAGGACACCTGGGGCCTGTGGCGCAAGAGTGTGCTCAACCCTGAGTCCAACGTGCAGTTCGGCGAGGGCGGTGCCGGGACCTTCTCCGACGGCAAGCTCTACAGCCAGATCAAGGACCCGCAGCACCACGGCCGCAAGGTGCTCCACGAGTTCGTCAAGGCCGGCGCGCCGGAAGAGATCCTGTATGTCAACAAACCGCATATCGGCACCTTCCGCCTGACCGGGATGGTGGAGAACATGCGCCAGGAAATCATCGCCCTGGGCGGTGAGGTGCGCTTCGAGCAGCGGGTCAGCGACCTGCTGATCGAGGACGGCCAGTTGCAGGGCGTGGAACTGGCCAGCGGCGAACAGCTGTTCTCCCGGCACGTGATCCTGGCCCTGGGCCACAGCGCCCGCGACACCTTCCGCATGCTTCACAGCCGTGGCGTGTACATGGAGGCCAAGCCGTTCTCGGTGGGTTTCCGCATCGAGCACCCGCAATCGCTGATCGACGCCGCGCGCCTGGGCAAGTACGCCGGCCACCCGAAACTCGGCGCCGCCGACTACAAGCTGGTGCACCACGCCAAGAATGGCCGTTCGGTCTACAGCTTCTGCATGTGCCCGGGCGGCACCGTGGTAGCCGCCACCTCCGAGCCGAACCGGGTGGTGACCAACGGCATGAGCCAGTACTCGCGCAACGAGCGCAATGCCAACTCCGGAATAGTGGTGGGCATCACCCCGGAAGTGGATTACCCGGGCGGCCCGCTGGCCGGTATCGAGCTGCAGGAGCGCCTGGAGTCCCATGCCTTTGTCCTGGGTGGCAGCAACTACCAGGCCCCGGCGCAGCTGGTGGGCGACTTTATCGCCGGCAAGCCCACCACGGCCCTGGGCAGTGTCGAGCCGTCCTATAAACCGGGGGTTAGCCTGGGTGATCTGGCGCTGGCGCTGCCGGAGTTTGCCATCGAGGCCATTCGTGAAGCCCTGCCGGCCTTCGACCGCCAGATCAAGGGCTATTCGCTGCACGATGCGGTGCTGACCGGCATCGAGACCCGCACCTCTTCGCCGCTGCGCATCACCCGCGACGCCTCGCTGCAGAGCCTGAACCTCAAGGGGCTGTTCCCGGCCGGTGAAGGCGCGGGTTACGCCGGGGGGATTCTTTCCGCCGGGGTCGACGGCATTCGCATTGCCGAAGCCGTGGCCCGGGACATTCTCGGCATCCAGGCCTGAGTTTCGCAGGCAGCCGGCCCCTACCACTCGCGTAGGAGCTGGCTTGCCAGCGAAAGCGATTTCCAGAACGACTCAGGGCTCAAGGGCCTCTTCGCCGGCAAGCCGGCTCCTGCATCAGGTCAGATGCCGGCGCGCAATACGCTGGCGGGCAGCGCCTCACCACGCTCGACACTGGCCGCTACTGCGTCGATCAAGCCGCTCAATGCGTACCCCTGCTCTGCCAGCCACTGCTCATCGTAGTAAGTGGTGGCATAGCGCTCGCCGCCATCACAGAGAATCGCCACGATCGAGCCGGTCTCGCCTGCCGCGGCCATCTGCTGTGCGGCCATCAGCGCGCCGATCAGGTTGGTGCCACTGGAACCGCCCACCCGCCGCCCCAGGCGCCCGGCCAGGTAGTGCATGGCCGCCAGGGACAGGACATCCGGCACCTTGACCATGGCGTCGATCACCTTGGGCAGGAACGAAGCTTCTACCCGCGGCCGGCCGATACCCTCGATGCGTGAACCGCAGTCCAGGCGCAGGCTGGCATCGCCACTCTGGTAGTAGTCGAAGAACACCGAGCGCTCGGCATCGGCGCACAGCACCTTGGTGCAGTGCTGGCGATAGCGCACATAGCGCCCCAGGGTCGCGGTGGTACCGCCAGTGCCGGGGCTGGAAATCAGCCAGCTGGGCTCCGGATAACGCTCGAAGCGCAGTTGCTGGAAGATCGATTCGGCGATGTTGTTGTTGGCCCGCCAGTCGGTGGCGCGCTCGGCGTAGGTGAACTGATCCATGAAGTGCCCGCCGCTTTCCCGTGCCAGGCGCTCGGATTCGGCGTAGATCTGCGTCGGGTCCTGCACCAGGTGGCTCTTGCCGCCGTAGAAGGCGATCTGGGCAATCTTTTCCTGGGAGGTGCTGGCGGGCATCACGGCAATAAACGGCAGCCCCAGCAAGCGGGCGAAATAGGCCTCGGAAATCGCCGTGGAGCCACTGGAGGCCTCGATCACCGGCGCGCCGGGCTTGAGCCAGCCGTTGCACAGGGCATAGAGAAACAGCGAGCGAGCCAGGCGGTGCTTGAGGCTGCCGGTGGGATGGCTGGACTCATCCTTGAAATACAGCTCGATGCCTGGCAGCCCGGGAAGCGCCAAGGGGATCAGGTGGGTGTCGGCGCTGCGCTGGAAGTCGGCTTCGATGATACGGATGGCCTCGCGGGCCCACTGGCGATTGTCGCTCATGTTCTGTTCTCGTCGGATCGAACGCCATACCGGCGCAAGAAAATGAAATGCACCCGGGGTACTTTTCGCAGGCAAACGCCATTGCGGGCCCCAGGGGACAGACATGTTAGGAAATATCCTGGCCCCCTGACAGGTACAGCTGGGAAGCAATTGGAAACACAACGGCTGAAAGGTTTTTTCAGCAGGCCGCTTGTGCGCTACTTATAACAAAAAAGAATATAACTTTTGTTTTAACAACTAACTGTACGGGTTAGGGTGTGCCACCTTTTTACCGTTTTGAATGGAGAGCGACCTTGCCTCTGCGTAGCACTTTCACTCGTTTCTTTGCCATGGAAGCTGCCAGCGGTCTGTTATTGATTGCTGCTGCCATCCTCGCCTTGATCATCAACAACTCGTCCCTGTCGTGGCTGTACAACGGCCTGCTGGAAACCCCAGTGGTGGTCCAGGTGGGCGCGCTGAAGATCGCCAAGCCCCTGCTGCTATGGATCAACGACGGCCTGATGGCGCTGTTCTTCCTGCTGATAGGCCTGGAGGTCAAGCGCGAAGTCCTCGAGGGGCAGCTGTCCAAGCCGTCGCAGATCGTCCTGCCCGGCGCCGCGGCGATTGGCGGCATGCTGGTACCGGCGCTGATCTACTGGTTCATCAACCGCGACAACCCGGCGGCCCTCAGTGGCTGGGCGATTCCCACCGCCACCGACATCGCCTTCGCCCTCGGCGTGCTGGCGCTGCTGGGCAAGCGGGTGCCCACCTCGCTGAAGCTGTTCCTGATGACCCTGGCGATCATTGATGACCTGGGGGCGATCGTGATCATCGCGATCTTCTATTCCGGCACCCTGTCGACCCTGTCGCTGATGCTGGCCGCGGCCTGCATCGCCGCCCTGGTGGCGATGAACCGCATGGGGGTGGTGAAGCTCGGGCCCTACTTGATCATTGGCCTGATTCTCTGGGTCTGCGTGCTCAAGAGCGGGGTGCATGCCACCCTGGCCGGCGTGACCCTGGCCTTCTGCATTCCCCTGCGCACCCGCAATGCCGAGCCTTCGCCAGTGCAGACGCTGGAGCATGCGCTGCACCCCTGGGTATCGTTCGGCATCCTGCCGCTGTTCGCCTTCGCCAACGCCGGCTTGTCCCTGAGCGGCGTGACCCTGGAAAGCTTCACCCACCACGTGCCCCTGGGCATCGCCATCGGCCTGCTGCTGGGCAAGACCCTCGGCGTGTTCGGCCTGACCTGGATGGCGGTCAAGAGTGGCCTGGCGGCCTTGCCGAGCGGGGCCAACTGGGGCCAGGTGTTCGGCGTGGCGATTCTCTGCGGGATCGGCTTCACCATGAGCCTGTTCGTCGGCTCCCTGGCCTTCGTGCCCGGCAGCAGCGAATACGCCGGCATGGACCGCATGGGGATTCTTACCGGCTCGCTGTTCGCCGCCCTGATCGGCTACGCCGTGACCGCCGCGGCCAGCCGCAAGAACAGCGCCCCCGGCACCTGAGCTGCAAACCTGCCGGCCTGAAAACACAAAACCCCGACCAGTTGCCTGGCCGGGGTTTTGTTTTATCGCCGAACAATCAGCGGGTAACGCGGCTGGTGCCGTTGACCGTCATGATGCGCACGCGGTCGCCAACACGGAACACTTCGTTCTCTTGCACCTGCTGCACATAGGCACGCATGCCGCCGTCGTCTTCACGTACGGTGATTTCCACGCCCTGGGTACGGGTCAGGCCTTCTTCGGTGGCCGAACCCAGCAGGCCGCCGGCGACTGCGCCGATCACTGCGGTCACGATGCTGCCACGGCCACCGCCGATGGCGCTGCCGCCCACACCACCGATCACCGCACCGGCAGCACCGCCGATTGGGGTCTTGGTGCCTTCGATTTTCACCGGGCGCAGGGACTCGATGGTGCCCATGCGTACCGATTGCACACGACGCGCTTCATCACGGGAATAGGAGTCACCGGTCAGGTTGGAGGCACAGCCGCCGAGCAACATTGCCATCGTGGTGAAGGATGCAACCAGCAAAACAGACTTACGCATAGGATCAACTCCAAAGGACAGAAAATCATTAGACTCCGCAGCTTGACGCCTGTCACGGCGCAGCGCGGATAAAATTGCTTTCATTCAGCCTGAGTACAGACTGTACAAACGCTAAGCCTTCTCAATACGGTAACGCCGATTTCCAGCGTAGCGCCACCGAATAAAGGATTTTCCATGGATTACTTCATCATCTTCGTGGTCACGGTCGCCGGCCTGTATTTCCACTGGTGGCTGTATGTACGCATCAAGCGCTGGACCGACCGCGACCTGGCCCTGTCGCTCGCCGGAAGCGATGCGCAGAAGAAGCAATTCATGTTGCAACAACTGGCCGAAGCCCAGCGCCAGAAAGTAAAACGCCGGGACCTGCCGCAATGGCTGGAAGCCGCTGCGGCCGGTTACCCCGGCGAGTGACCCGCGCGGTTCAGGGCGCCAGGCGTTCGCGAAGCCACTGCCCCGCCTGCAGGCGGTAGTTCAAACGGTCATGCAAGCGGCTGGCACGGCCCTGCCAGAACTCGATGCGCTCGGGCAACAGGCGATAACCGCCCCAGTGCTCCGGGCAATCGGGCTGGCTGTCGCTGAAACGCGCTTGCGTGGCCTTGAGCAATTCCTGCAACTCGTCACGATCAGCGATCACCCGGCTCTGTGGTGAAGCCCAGGCTCCCAGCCGGCTGCCCAAGGGCCGTACCTGATAGTAGGCATCGGACTCCTCGGGGCTGACCTTGACCACCTGCCCCTCGATCCGCACCTGGCGCTCCAGGGTTGGCCAGAAGAAGGTCATGGCGGCAAAGGGCCGCGCCGCCAGTTGCTGGCCCTTGGCACTCTCGTAGTTGGTGAAGAAGGTGAACCCCTGTTCATCCAACCCCTTGAGCAAGAGGATGCGGCAGTGCGGGCGGCCGTCGCTATCGACGGTCGCCAGGGTCATGGCATTGGCTTCCACCGGCGGCTGCTCGGTCTGTACCGCATCGGCAAACCACTGGTGGAACAGCGCAAAGGGTTCGGCCGGGGCCTGGGCCTCGGACAAACCATCGCGGGTGTAATCGCGGCGCATATCAGCCAGAGACTGAGTCATGCCTGCTTCCTTTTCCTGGAAAAATCAGTTCTTGGCCTGAGCAGTGTTGGCAGCCGCTACTTTCTTCGCTGGAGCAGCGGCCTTTTTCGCCGGAGCCTTCTTGGCCGCAGGTTTCTTCGCCACGGTGGATTTCTTCGCGGGTGCCGCGGCCTTCTTGCTAGCTGCGGCGGCCACTGGCGGCTTGGCGTCCTGCACGGCAACCATTTCGCCCTCGGGCGGGGTTGGCTGGTTGTACTTGCTCAGCAGGCCAAGCAGGGTGCTGCGCTGGGTCAGCATGATTTCCACCCGACGGTTCAGCGAACGGCCCTGGGGGCTGTCGTTGGCCGCACGCGGCATCACGCCACCCATGCCACGCAGCATCAGGCGATCCTGCTTCAGGCCGCTGAGGCTGAAAATTGCCGCAACGGACTGGGCACGGTCGCGGCTCAGTTTCTGGTTGGCCAGGCTCGGGCCGGTGGCATCGGCGTGGCCGAGAATCAGCACGGCAGTCTTGGAGTCGCCTTCAACCGCCTTGGCAACGCGGGTGAACGGGCCCAGGGTTACCGGCAGCAGCATGGCCGGGCGATCCGGGTTGAACGAGGCATCTACCAGGGCGGTGACCACCAGCACGTTTTCCCGACGTTCCACTTGCAACTTGCTGTCCTTCACCGCTTCACGCAGGCGTGGCTCGTAGTCGTCCAGCCAGGCCTGGGTGATTTTCGGGTCGGGCATCGGCACGTCCGCCACGGCGGCGGCCTTGCTCAGGGACTTGGGCTCGCTCTTGGCGAACGGCCACCACCAGTGCGTCTCGGAATCGGCGGCCTTGGCCACGACTGGCGCTGGCGCAGGAGTTGGCTCGGCCTTCTTGGCTTCGGCCACGGGCTTGTCGGCGGAGTCCTTGGAGGAGAACGGCCACCACCAACTGCCGCTTTCGGCCTTGGCAGCGGCTGGGGCTGCGGCGACAGGGGCTGGAGCGGCGACTGGAGCCGGCTCCGCTGCGGCAACGGTTGGTTTGGCCGCCACGGGTGCCTTGCCAGCAGGAGCAGCCGGCTTGGCGGCGGCGGTGTTCTTGGCGGCAGCAGCCGGTGCAGCTGGCTTGGCTGCTACGGTCGGCTTGGTGGCGGCAGGTGCTGCCGGTGCAGCTTCGGCGGCAACGGGCTTGTCCGCGGCTTGCGGCGCTTCCTTGCTGCTGGCCTTATCGGACCCGAACGACCACCAGTGGCCGCCATCCGCTTCATTTTGTGGGGTTTGTGCACAACCGGTAACGGTCAGGCAGATGGCCAAGGCTAGAGACTTGTTCGACGACATGGGATATCCACAAAATGAGATAAAAAAATCGGTCTAAATAACCGCGGCAAATAGACGCTTGGAAATTATAAAAGCCACAGGGTTCAACCCAGCAGCTTTCCAAGCATGTTTAAGCAAAAAAAGTTCTTAACAGCAACTTTTTTACAGACAATCCGACAAAACCCGCACCAGCTTCTGTGCCCTTGGGTCCATCAATACATAGGGCCCCAGGGTATTGGTCACAAAGCCGAACGCCACATCATGTTGCGGATCAGCAAAACCTATGGAGCCCCCGGCTCCCGGATGGCCAAATGCCCGCGCGCCCAGGCCGTAGGTGGCATTGGCCACTTCGGGCTGGTCGAGCATGCAGCCGAGGCCGAAACGGGTCTGGGTCAGCAGGGTCTTGTCCATGCCCAGGCTGTGCTCACGGGTCAGCTCTTCGAGCATATCGGCCTCCAGCAGACTGCCATCGAGCAAGCCACTGTAGAACCCGGCCAGGCTGCGAGCGTTGCCATGGCCGTTGGCCGCCGGCTGCTGCATGCGCCGCCACTCGGGTTTATTGGTGCTGGTGAGGATAGACGGTGGATTGGTAAAAGCCCGGGTGGTCATGGCCGTTGGCTCACGCATGGTCACTTGCAGCAGGCGCTGGGCCGCGGCATCACCGAAATTGCCCTTGCCCCGGGCGATATGCGCCACCCGGTGGAACTCTGTGTCGGCCAGGCCGATATGGAAGTCCAGCCCCAGGGGCCGGGCCACCCGCGCCACTATGGATTCACCCGGGCCTCGGCCATCGGCACGACGGATCAACTCCCCCACCAACCAGCCATAGGTGATGGCGGCGTAACCATGGCCATCACCGGGCGTCCACCAGGGCTGCTCGGCGGCCAGGGCATCGACCATGGTCTGCCAGTCATAGAGCGCCTCGGCCGGCAGCAGCTCGCGCAGCGCCGGTAGGCCGGCCTGGTGGCAAAGCAGTTGGCGCAGGGTAATGGCGCCCTTGCCCGCCGCGGCGAATTCCGGCCAGTAGTCGGCCACCGGGGCATCGAGCTTGAGCTTGCCCTCGGCCACCAGCTGCAGCGCGGCCACCGCGGTAAAGGCCTTGGTGCAGGAGAACAGGTTGGCGATGGTATCGCTGTACCAGGCCTCGGCGCCGTCCTTGTCGGCGGTGCCGGCCCAGAGATCGATCACGGTTTCCCCGCCGACCTGGATGCACAGCGCCGCTCCGCGCTCCTGAGGATCGTCGAACAGCGCCGCGAAAGCCTCGCGTACCGCTTCGAACTTGAGTTCGTAATGACCTTGAATCTGCACCCCTGACTCCCCCGCGACAATGCTCGACAACGTGGCGCGCATTGTTCCAGCACGCAACGGATTTGGATACAGCCGACAGGCCTCAGTTCAGCGCCACAGAGCCCTGCGCCGATTAATGGCCCTTGGCGGAATGGCCACCCGGCCCCTTGGCCGCATGCGCCTTGCCACCCTCCCCGGCACCGCGATCAGTGGCGGCCGCCTGCTGTGCCTGGCTCCGAGCCTTGGCCGCGGCCTGGTCGAGCTGCTCCAGGGCCAGCAGGTTGCTCTTGCGCACCGTGTCGACAAAACCCTGGAAAGGAATGTCGGTGATGCCCACCAGGCCGAAATGACCGTTCTCACCGTCCAGCAAGCGACCGGTCACCGGTTGATCGAGGTACTGGAACCAGTGCACCCCGACAATCGCCGGTTCACTCAAGGCCTGCTTGAGGAAATCGGCATAGGCCGGGCCACGGTCCTCTTCCCGGGCCAGCTCGGTCACCCCGCCCCAGAACGGCCCGCGATCCCGGGAACCGAAGTTGAATTCGCTCACCAGCACCGGCTTGTCGAGGCTGTGCAGGTAGGCGAAGTCATAACCGTCCTGGGGCTTGAGGCTGTACATATTGAAGCTCAGCACATCGCAATAGCGGGCGCAGGCGGCCACCGCCTCGGGGTTGCTGACGGCAAAGCGACCGCCCAGCAGCAGGTGGTTGGGCGCATGCCACTTCAGGGAATCGGCAATGGTCTTGAAGTAGGTTTCGGCAAAGACCTTCTGGAAATACTTGAAGTCGGCCTCGATTTCCGGGTGCTCGGGGTTGGGCAGCGGCGGCTCGAAACCCGGGTCCTCCATCAGTTCCCAGGCCGGCAGCTCGATGCCCCAGGCTTTCGACAGGCCTTCCTGGTTGCGGTACTTGTCCCGCAGTTGCTTGAGGAAGGCGCGCTTGGCCGGCACGTCGGTGGTCAGGCGCAGGGTGCCGTAGGCCAGGGCATAACGGGATTTGGCATCCTCTGCCGGGCCGGCCCAGGCCAGTTCGTTGTCGGCGAAATAGCCGATCAGCCAGGGATCGTCCCGATGATCGCGGGCGGCGATGGCCACCGCGCGTTCGGTGGCCATGGCAAAGCGCGGGTCGAAAGGGTCGGGCATGCCGCCCCACCAATCGCTGCCGGTGCTGATGCTGGCGTAGTCACCAACAATGGACAGCGGCAAGGTGTAGGCCACGCGATCGGCCTGGCCCAAGGCCTGCGCGCTCCAGTTGCCGATGGTGTTGAAACCCCAGGCCTGGAGGCGGTCCAGGGTGTGATGCACCCAGCGTTGTTGATCGAACCCCGGCTTGGCGCAAGGCACAGCCTCGGGTTCGGCTGACAACGCTGGCTCGCCAGCCGCAGCCGGCGCTGGCCCGGCAGTCACACAGGGCTGGCCATAGGTGCGTTGCAGGTTGGCCTGATAGAAGTCGTACCAGCGCCCGGCGTTATAGCCGCGGCCCTGGTCTGCGCCATTGCCGCCACGGTTGTCGCCTTCGCCGTAATAGGCCGCCTGGGGCTCGCTGCTATTGGGCAAGGCACTGAACATCCACTCGCGCTCGCTGACATAGGTCTGGCTGTTGTCAGGCGCCACGGTATTGACCCCCAGGGAGTAGAACGGATGCCCCTCCGGCGTCACCAGGAACCAGCGGCCATCGCGTTTTTCCGTGCGAAAGAAACCGCTGGCCTTGAAACTCGGGCCCTGGCTCCAGCCGCCGTACGGGTCCAGCCCGGCCTTTTCCCGCTCCCCCAGCCAGCCCTTGAGCTGTTGCTGCTCCTTGGCGTCGGCGGCCTTGAGCTGCTCGTCGCTGCTGATCTTTTCCGGCCAGCGGGCGCGGGTCGACTGGCCGTAGCCATCCACCAGCGCAGCATAGGCCGCCTTGACCACGCCCTCGCCGTCCTGCACGCCAAAACGCTCCAGCAGAATGCTCTGGGCCGCCTGGGGGTTGTCCAGGGACAGGGTCACCGACACCACCTGGCGCAGGTCCAGTTGGCCTGCGCTGCTGGCCAGCAGAATGCGCTGGCCATCCAGGGTCATGGGCATCGGCGGCGCGGCTTTCATGCCCTGGCTCAAGGGCCCGCTGGCCACCAATGGCACCAGCAGGGTCTGGGCCGGGCCGGGGGGCAGGTCGACGCGGCTGACCAGGGTCTTGCCGTCGTTGCTCTGGATGCTGACGTAGAGGGTCAGGGCCCAGTTCATCGCGCTCTGGATGCGCAGGCTCATCATCCCCGACTGCGACCAGTCCCAGGCGCCGCTCTGCGGGCTGAGGGTCAGGCTGGGGCGGCTCGCCGGGTTGAAGTTGATTCGCCGCAGCACTTCGCCTTCCGCCGTTTGCTCTGCGTTGGACTGCGGCAGCCCGGCATCCTGTGTCGCCACCTGCACCACCGCGGCAGGCCGGACAAAGTTGAACAGCGTCTGCTGCCCGGCAGGTGCCGCCAGTAGCGGCGTGGTGAACAACAGGGCGAGTACGGCGGGCAACGAACGGCGAATCATAGGAACCTGGCTCTCCTTGAAAGGCCGCTGCGCGGCCACTGCTCAAGCATGGGTGGGGGATAGACAGCAGGCCACGCCCATTGGCGGGCGCGGCTCAAGATATTTCCCGGCGGAACGGCGGCAAGGCATTGAGAATAGCCTTGCCATAGCGCTGAGTGACCAGGCGCCGGTCCAGCAGGGTGATGGTGCCGCGGTCCTGCTCGGTACGCAGCAAACGGCCACAGGCCTGCACCAGCTTGAGGGAGGCATCCGGCACGGCGATTTCCATGAACGGATTGCCCCCCCGGGCTTCGATCCATTCCGCCAGCGCCGCTTCCACCGGGTCGTCCGGCACCGAGAAGGGAATCTTGGCGATCACCACGTGCTCGCAATAGGCACCGGGCAAGTCCACCCCTTCGGCGAAACTGGCCAGGCCGAACAGCACGCTGGAATCACCGCCATCGACCCGGGCCTTGTGCTTGTTGAGGGTTTCCTGCTTGGACAGGTTGCCCTGGATGAACACCTGCTTGCGCCAGTCGCGATCCAGGCCGTCGAACACGTCCTGCATCTGCTTGCGCGAGGAAAACAGCACCAGCGAACCACGGGAGCCTTGCACCAGTTCCGGCAGGTCACGAATGATCGCCGCCGTGTGCGCCGGCGCATCCCGTGGGTCGGCGCGCAGGTCGGGCACCCGCAGCACCCCGGCATCGGCGTGATGAAAGGGGCTGGGCACCACTGCGGTCACGGCCTTTTTCGGCAGGCCAGCGCGCATGCGAAAACGATCGAAGGTGCCCAGGGCAGTCAGGGTGGCCGAGGTCACCAGGGAGCCGTAGGCCACGTTCCACAGATTGCGCCGGAGCATTTCCGCCGCCAGGATCGGGCTGGCATTGACCTCGATATCGAACAGCGAGCCGCTTTCCGCCAGGGTCAGCCAGCGGGCCATGGGCGGGTTGTCTTCCGGGTCCTCGACGGTGAACGCAGTCCACAATTCCCAGTTGCCCGAAGCCCGGGCCAGCAGGCTGCCGAACAGCGGATACCACTCTTCGGCCTGGTTGCTGGCGATGCCGATATTGACCTCGCCATCCATGCCTTCCTTGAGAAGGTCGGTCAGCCGGGTGAACAGGTCGGTCAGTCGGGAAAAGCCCTTCTTCAGCTCGATGCCCATCTCGCGCATATGCTCGGGGATCAGCCCGCCAACGAAACGATGCCGTGGTCGCTCGCGGCCTTCCATGTCTTCGCCGGTCTGGAAGTCGGCGATCTGCTCGCAGGCGGTGAACATGAACTGCTGCTGGGTCTTGATCTCCCGCGCCAGCTCCGGCACCTGCTCGATCAAGCGCCCCAGGTCACCCGGCAGCGGGTTCTGGGCCAGCAGCTTGGCCAGGTTCTTGGCGGTTTGTTCGAGCCAGTCGGCGGTGGAGCGCAGGCGGGTGTAATGGGCGAAATGGCCGATGGCCTTGTCCGGCAGGTGGTGGCCTTCGTCGAACACGTAGAGGGTGTCGCGCGGGTCCGGCAGCACGGCGCCGCCGCCCAGGGCCAGGTCGGCCAGGACCATGTCGTGGTTGGTGACAATCACGTCCACCTTGCCCATGCCTTCCCGGGCCTTGTAGAAGGCGCACTGGCCGAAGTTCGGGCAATGGCGGTTGGTGCACTGGCTGTGATCGGTGGTCAGGCGAGCCCAGTCGGCGTCTTCCAGGGCCATGGGCCAGCTGTCGCGGTCGCCGTCCCACTTATTCCCGGCAAGCTTCTCGATCATGCTGGTGAACAGTTTCTGGCTGGCTTCATCCACTTCGATCTTGAAGCCTTCTTCCTCGAACAACTGGGCCGTGGCGGTCTGCGCATGGCCTTCCTGGAGCAGTTGGTCGAGCTTGGACAGGCACAGGTAGCGACCGCGGCCCTTGGCCAGGGCAAAGGTGAAATTCAGCCCGCTATTGCGCATCAGGTCGGGCAGATCCTTGTGCACGATCTGTTCCTGCAGGGCGACGGTGGCGGTGGCGATCACCAGGCGCTTGCCGGCGGCCTTGGCCGTGGGAATCGCCGCCAGGCTGTAGGCCACGGTCTTGCCGGTACCGGTGCCGGCTTCCACCGCCACCACCGCCGGCTCGCCACTGCGCCGGCCTTCGTCGTCGGTGTCGATATCACCCAGGACCTTGGCCACTTCGGCGATCATCAGGCGCTGGCCATAACGTGGCTTGAGGCTCTTGGCTTCGAGAAAACGCGAATAGGCGCCCTGGATCGTGGTTTTGAGTTCGTTGCTGAGCATGGTTTTTCGGGCGCACAAACGCTGGATAAATTTTCAGTGGTTCGGATCGGCCGCTATCATACCCCGCTAATTCATCCTGCGCCGAACGGAGTACCCCAATGACCCTCTTTGCCCTTGCCTATAGCCTGCATGTCCTGGCCGCCCTGGTCTGGGTCGGTGGCATGTTCTTCGCCTGGATGGTGCTGCGGCCGGCGGCGGTGGCGGCCCTGGAAGGCCCGGCCCGGCTGAAGTTGTGGGCCCAGGTGTTTCCGCGATTCTTTGTCTGGGTGTGGGTCGCGGTGGTGCTTTTGCCGATCAGCGGTATCGGTCTGTTACAGATGCGCTTCAACGGTTTCGAAACCGCGCCGCGTTATGTCCAGGCCATGATGGGCCTGTACCTGGTGATGACTGCGCTGTTTATCCGCATCCAGGCCCTGCAACTGCCGGAACTGCACAAGGCGGTGGCGGCCGAAGACTGGCCGGCGGGGGCCGCGGTGCTGGGGAAGATTCGTCGCCTGGTGGGCAGCAACCTGATCATCGGCCTGCTGCTGGTGGCCCTGGCCGCGGCCCGGCCGAGCTTCTAAAACGACTCCGCCCGCGACAGGAGCGGGCGGTGTTTACAGCACGGCGTAATGCGCTGCCGGTTACAGGCGCTGAAGCGTCACAGTGCCGGCCGCTCCCGCGGGCCCGGCTTGGCCCTGTGCCCCGGCACGCCCGCCTTTGCCGCCATCGGCGCGATACACCAGGCAGCCCTTGGATTTGCCCCCCGCCCCCGGCTTGCCGCCAGCACCCGCCAAGCCACCGGCGCCACCATCCACCAGCACCTTGATCCGCTCACCGGGGAAGTCCCGCGGCAACTCCAGACGCACCTGGCCGCCCGTCGCGCCCGGACGTCCATCACCACCGTTGTCACCATCGGCGCCACGTCCGGCCTGGCCCCAGGTGCAACCCGGCTCCTGGCCATTGGCGCCATCCAGGCCGACATAACCCGGGGCACCGGTGCCGCCACGGGCATCCACCGCCAGTTGCTCGGCATTCAGGGATTCGATCCGCAGGTTCAGGTTACGCCCCGGCTTGGCGGCCTTTTCATAGCTGCCCGGTGCGCCCCGTGAAGTGATCTGGCTGCCGGCATCCAGCTGCGCGCGGCGCACACTCAATTGCAGGCTTTGCTCGGTGGGCACTATGGCGATCCGCGCCTCGCGTCCCAGGTGCAGGTCCTCGACCTTGAGCTCGGTGACATTGGCCGGAATCTGCAAGGTGGCATGGTCGGCCACTTCCAGGCGCTGCAATTGCAGGCTGCTGGCGGTATTGGGCAAGCGCATGAAGGAATGGGTTTCGACCTTGACCTCCTGGGCCATGGCCAGGGGGGAGCACAACAGTGCCAGCAAGCAGTACTTACGCATGGTCGGCCTCGACAACAGCAGGAGCGGGAAGGTCTTGCAGGTGGAAGATCCCCAACAAGAGGATGTGCAGCCGGTCACGCCAGGGATGGGCGCGGCCCTTGAGGCTGCCATTGAACAGCAGCAGTTCCAGCAGATGGGTCAGCAGCAACAGGCTGCCCGCCAGATTGACCAGCAGGTGCAACGGGTTGACCAGAGGCCTGGCCAGGTTGATCAGCACCACCAGCCAAAAGACCAAGGTCAGTAATTTCCCCAACCCCCATAAGACCTTCATACGCTCCCCTCGTGAATTATTCTTTGCGCGCACAGTAACGATTTATCCCGGGGATAAGCCAGAGGGCGACGAAAATTCTTCACGAGCTAGCGACTTAGCCGCTGGTTCGACGAGGATCGCCACGCCGCTCCCTGGCCTGTGGCAGTTGAAGCTGCCCTGTGCCGCTCCCCGGCCGCGCAGGGCAGAAAGCTCAGCGATTGATCTGGATCTCGGTCCGACGGTTCATGGCCCGACCTTCTGCGGTCTTGTTGTCCGCCACAGGCTTGCTTTCACCGGCACCGGTCACCGACACGAAGCTGGCACGTGGAATGCCGCTGCTGATCAGGTATTCCACCACCGAGTGGGCGCGTTTATCCGAGAGTTTCTGGTTGTAGGCGTCGCTGCCGACACTGTCGGTATGGCCGGTCACCCGCAGTTGGGCGCTCGGTGCTTCCTGCTTCAGGCGGCTGACGATGGTGTTGAGCTTGCTCTTGTCGGCTTCGGTCAGCTTGGCCGAGTCAAAGTGGAAGTACACATCGCGAATGACGATGGTTTCTTCCTTGACCACCACCACTTCCTCTACCACCGGTGGCGGCAATGGGCAGCCAGTGGCATCGACCTGCACGCCTTTTGGGGTATGCGGGCACTTGTCGCGGCTGTCCGGCACACCATCGCCGTCTTCGTCGCCATCGCCTTTGGCCCAACAGTAGGCGCCCGCCAGGCCACCCACCAACAGTGCGCCACCGCCCGCCCACGAGGAGCTTTCGGTGGCGCCCAGCGCCGCGCCCGTGACACCGCCCACCGCTGCACAGATTGGCCAATCGGTTTTCTGCAAACCTGCACAACCAGTCAACACACTGGTTATCAGAACCAAGGGTACTGCCGTGCGAATGATGCTCATCTGGTTTCTCCTGAAAGGATCGGCTCGAGGCCGATTCGAGGAGTAAAGACCGCGCCTTTCAACTGCGCCAGCAGCGTGCAATCACAGTTCTACCCCGTAAATCCGGGGATTTCGCCGATTAACCGGCCAACCGCTCTAGGCCCGCAGATGCCGGCACGTTAGTCTTTAGCGTTCTGATCGAGGAGCGAAAATGAGCGCCGGCATTTCTACCCGTACCCCGCAGCAGGCCCTGGCGGCCTTGCTGGATCGCTACGCCCCGAAACAGCTGCTGCTGATCGGCGCCAGCGACTTCCCGGCCCTGGCCGCTTTCCAGCAGGCCCACCCCGACACCCAGGTGGCCCAGGCCGCCCCGGGCCCGTTGCCAGCGGAACTGGCAGCGCGGCGTTTCGACCTGGCCCTGGCGGTGGATTGCCTGGAGCACCTGGCCAAGCGCGATGGCCTGAACCTGCTGGGTGGCATCCGCAACCTTAATGCCAGCCGCATCGCGGTGCTGGCCGACCTCGATGCCTGCGGCTGGCAGGAAACCGACTTCTTCTCCCTGGCCCTGCAGGCCAGCGAACGCTTCCAGCGGGACGCGCAGGTGCTGACCCTGTTCACCTACGATCTGCTTGAATACAAGCAAGTGCCCGATTGGCTCAACTCACGCTTCTGGGCAAACCCGGAAAATTTTGGAAAGTACTGGTGGTAACACGATGAGCGCCTCAATTTGTCCCTGCGGTAGCGGCAACCTGCTGGACGCCTGCTGCGGCCACTACCACTCCGGCCATCCCGCGCCCTGCGCCGAAGCCCTGATGCGTTCGCGCTACAGCGCCTATGTACTGGGCCAGGTGGACTACCTGCTGGCCACTACCCTGCCGGCGCAGCAGGCCGGCCTGGACCGTCAATCCATCAGCGACTGGAGCGCGCAGAGCACCTGGCTGGGGCTGGAGGTGGAAAGCTCGGAAGTCTTCGGCGGCCAGCCCGAGCACGCCTTCGTCACCTTCACCGCCCGCTGGCACGACAGCCAGGGCGAACACAGCCACCGCGAACGTTCCTCCTTCGTGCAGAACCAGGGGCGCTGGTATTTCATCGACCCCACGGTGCCGCTCAAGTCCGGGCGCAATGATGCCTGCCCCTGCGGCAGCGGGCAGAAATTCAAGAAATGCTGCGCCAGCTACTTCAGCCACTAAGCTCGGGTTGAGTGAAGTCACCCCTGGCCCAGGATGGGCGCCGGGGATGCACAGGGAGTCCTGCAATGATCGCTGCGCTGCGCCTGTTACCCATTCTCTGCCTGCTGGGGCTGCTCGGCCTGTCGGGCTGCCGGTCCTGGTCCGGCAGCGAGGAGCGGGACCCCACGGTGCACCTGGCCAGGGTGGAAGTGGTCAAGGCCAACCTGCTGGAACAGCGCTTCACCCTGCACCTGCGGGTGGACAACCCCAACGACAGCGAGCTGACCGTGCGCCGCCTGACCTACAAGGTCTATCTGGAACAGTTACTGCTCAGCGAGGGCGAGCATGAGCACTGGTTCAGCGTTTCGCCCCACAGCAGCCGCCTGTTCAAGGTGCCGGTACGGACCAACCTGTGGCCCCAGGTGCGGGAGGTGGTGAAACTGCTACGCAAGCCGCAGCGGCCAATCCCCTATCGCCTGGAAGGTGAGCTGGAAGTCGGATTATTCATCGGTCGGGACGTGCACCTGAAGCGCAATGGCGTGATAATTCCCGGCGATTTTATCCCGGAGTAACCCGCAATGACCCAGCAACCCCATGTTCATGGCCCTGACTGCAACCACGATCATGACCACCACGATCACGACCATGGCCATGTCCACGGCCCGCACTGCAACCACGCCCCCCAGGAGCCGGTGCGCAATGCCCTGAAAGACGTCGGTCGCAACGATCCTTGCCCATGTGGCAGCAGCAAGAAGTACAAGAAGTGCCACGGCGCTTGAGCTGATGCCGAGAACCGACTGCCTGGGCTAGTTCACCGCGCAGTCGGTTCCAGCAAGCAACTGCGCCGCCGTCAGCACGGTGGCGTACTCGCCATGCAGGTTGGCCAGCGACATATTATGCACCTCTGCCGCCGTACGGGGCCGCCCGGCAAAGTCGGGCTTGTCGAAGGTGAAACAGGCGTCGGCCACCACCCACACCGCAAAACCCAGGTTGCCGGCAGTTCGCGCCGTCGACTCCACCGAGTTGTTGGTGGCAACGCCGACAATCACCAACTGTTCTATCCCCTTCTGGCGCAAGTCCGCCTCCAGTGCGTTGCCGCAAAAGGCATCCGGCACCTGCTTCTGAATCAGCCATTCCCCTGCTTGCGGGCGAAAGCGCGGCTGAAACTCCACCCCGGCCTGCCCGGGCCAGAACACCGAGTCGTTTGAGCGCGACAGATGCTGCACATGGATCACCGGCCAGCCCCGTGCCCGCCACAGGGCCAGCAACTCGAGCATGCGCTCCTCGGCCTGGGGGTTGTTTCGTGGACCGAGCCGGGGATACAGGATGCCTTGCTGTTGATCGATGATGATCAGCGCGGTTTCAGCCGGAATGGGCATGCAGAATTCTCTGTTGAAGAGGCATTGAATTTTTCCGACTTCAACATTACCTGCTGTTACAGGCAAGCCATCGATTGCACACAGGACGACCTATTGCCGGAGTTAGCTGCCGCTTGACCAGGACCTAGCCCATTTGGAGCGCCCCATGATCGACCTGTATTACTGGACCACCCCCAACGGCCACAAGATCACCCTGTTTCTGGAAGAAACCGGCCTGCTCTACAACCTGTACCCGGTGAATATCGGCCAGGGTGAGCAGTTCAACCCCGAATTCCTCAAGATCGCCCCCAATAACCGCATCCCGGCCATAGTCGACCAGCAGCCGGCCGATGGCGGCGCCCCGCTGTCGTTGTTCGAATCCGGGGCGATCCTGTTGTACCTGGCGGAAAAGACCGGGCAATTCCTGCCCCAAGACCTGCGCGGCCGACAGGAAACCCTGCAATGGCTGTTCTGGCAGATGGGCGGCCTGGGGCCGATGGCCGGGCAGAATCACCACTTCAACCACACGGCTCCCGAGCGCGTGCCCTATGCCATCAAGCGCTATGTGGATGAGACGGCGCGACTGTACGGTGTGCTCGACCGGCGCCTGGCCGACCGGCCGTTTGTCGCCGGCGATACCTACAGCATTGCCGACATGGCCATCTATCCGTGGATCGCTTCGTACAAAAAGCAGAGCCAGAAACTCGAGGACTTCCCGCACCTGCAGCGCTGGTTCAACAGCATCCTCGACCGCCCGGCTACCGAACGCGCATACGCCCTGGTCGAACGAGTGAATCCCGCGTCATAGAAGCCTCGCCCACAGGCCATCTCCTGCAGCGTTTCACGCAGGAGCTGGCTTGCCAGCGAAGAGGCCCGCAAGAACACCGCACGCCGCAAAACCTCTTCGCCACCCAGCCAACCGCCAAAGGCTCCAGCCGCTCACAAGGCTCCGGCGACAGCTATTTGCACACCCCCCAATAAATACCTCCTGCCCCGGCTTGCGCGGCACACGCCCGCTCACTAACGTAGCGCCTTTATCGACGTTACCCCCCGCAGGAGCTTTGCCATGGCCTCGCCAGCCCTCTCACATTTTCTTCCCCGGTTCGGCGTAGCCGCGGCGGTGGCCGGTGCCCTGAGCCTGGCCGGTTGCCAATCCTGGAATGCCCAGAACAGCCTGCCACCCACCTCGGGCGTGCAGCCCCTCAAGGGCCTGGCACAGAATGTTTCGGTGCGACGCAACGCAGTCGGCGTGCCATTGATCGAAAGCAGCAGCTTCCACGACGCGCTGTTCAGCCTGGGCTACCTGCACGCCAGCGACCGCATCGACGAGATGGTGACCCTGCGCCTGCTGGCCCAGGGCCGGCTGGCGGAGATGTCCGGCGCCGAGGTGCTGGATCTCGACCGCCTGATGCGCGCGGTGAACCTGAAGAAAAGCGCCGACGAGCTGTACAAGGCCTCGTCGCCACGGATCAAGCGCTTCTTCGAGGTCTATGCGCGGGGCGTCAACGCCTACCTGTTCCGCTATCGCGACAAGCTGCCGCCAGACCTGGCCGCCCGCGGCTACACCCCGGAGTACTGGAAGGCCGAGGATTCGGCGCTGATCTTCTGCCTGTTGAATTTCGGCCAATCGGCCAACCTGCTGGAAGAAATCAATGCCCTGGTGCTGGCGCAGAAGGTCGGCAGCGACAAACTGCCCTGGCTGACGCCGAGCTACCCCGACGAACCCCTGCCCACGGCCGAGGCCGACAAGCTCAAGGGCCTGAACCTGAATGTGCCCGGCCTGAGCGAAATCAGCCGCGCCGCCAATCAGTTGGCCCGGCTCAACGCCCTGGGTGTCAGCGGCGCCAGCAACCTGGCCGTCGCCCCGCAGCGCAGCCGCGGTGGCCGCAGCCTACTGGCCGCCGACAGCCAGATGACGGCCTGGTACTACGCTCAGTTGCGCGCGCCAAAATACCAGGCGGCCGGCGCTTCGATCGCCGGCCTGCCGATGATTCTCCAGGGCTTCAACGGCAAGCTGGCCTGGAGCCTGAGTTCGGTGACGGGCGACAACCAGGACCTGTTCCTGGAAAAACTCAAGCGCCAGGGCAATGCCCTGTACTACCAGAACAACGGCAAGTGGCAGCCGGTGACCGTGCGCAACGAAACCTATTTCGTCAAAGGCCAGCGCTCGATTCGCGAAGCGGTGTACGAAACCCGCCACGGCCCGCTGCTCAACAGCGCCCTGGGCATCGCCCAGGGCAATGGCCTGGGCCTGGCCCTGCAAACCCCGGAGCTCAAGGACGATCGATCCCTGGATGCGTTCTTCGACCTGTCCCGGGCACAGAACGTCGAGAAGGCCTCGGACGCCAGCCGCGAGATCCGCGCCATCGCCCTGAACATGGTCTATGCCGACGCCAGCACTATCGGCTGGCAGGTCACCGGCCGCTTCCCCAACCGTCGCGAAGGCCAAGGCCTGCTGCCGTCTCCCGGCTGGGACGGGCGCTATGACTGGGACGGCTATGCCGACCCGATGCTCCACCCCTACGACCAGGACCCGGCCCAGGGCTGGATCGCCACGGCCAATCAGCGGGTGATTTCCCGTGGCTATGGCATGCAGCTGTCCAACACTTGGGACGCACCGGAGCGCGCCGAACGCATCGGCCAACTGCTGTCCGCCGGCAAGCAGGACAGCCGCAGCCTGATCGCCCTGCAATACGACCAGAGCACCTTGTTCGCCGCCAAGCTCAATCAGATGTTCGAAGCGCCGGGCATGGCCCAGCCGCTGAAACAGGCGATCGAAGCCCTGCCCGACGCCGACCGCGCCAAGGCCCGGGAAGCCTACAGCCGCCTGATGGCCTTCGACGGCAAGCTCAGCGCCGGATCGGCCGACGCGGCGCTCTATGAGCTGTTCCTCCAGGAAAGCGCCAAGCAGATTTTCCTCACGACCCTCGGCCCGCAATCCAGCCCAGCCTGGCAAGCCTTCGTAGCCAATGCCGGCCTGTCCTATTCAGCCCAGGCCGACCATCTGCTGGGCCGTGAAGACAGCCCATTCTGGGGTGACTCGCGCACTGGGCAAAAAGACGACAAGCCAGCGGTCCTGGCCCGTAGCCTGGCAGCCGCGGTCAGCGCCGGCGAGCAACAGCTGGGCAGCGACCGCAAGGCCTGGCAATGGGGCAAGTTGCACAGCTACCGCTGGAGCAACAGCAGCGGCCAGAGTATCCGCGGCCCGGTGCAGGCTGGAGGCGACCACAACAGCATCAACAGCGCCGGCTACTCCTGGGGCCAGGACTTCAGCGTCAGCCATGCCCCGGCGCTGCGGTTTGTCGTCGACTTCTCCCAGAGCGAGCCGCTGATGGGCCTCAACAGCAGCGGCCAGTCCGCCAACCCGGTGAGCCCGAACTACGCCAACGGCATCGATGGCTGGCTCAAGGCCCAGTACCTGAGCTTGCCGATGCAGCCGCAGAACTTCGACCGCAGCTATGGCAAGACCCGCCTGACCCTGGTCCCGGGCAAGTAACAACCGCCCCACACCCGCTTGCGCCCCGGCGCAGGCGGGCCTGCCCCAATTCAGATCCCCGCGCCAGCGCCCATCGCCCCCTCGGCCTCGCGTCAATCCTCTATCCAGCGGCCCACCGCTGGCCCCGGCCCCCATGCACCCAAGTGGCGCCGAGGAAAATTCGTGCCCCATTGGCGCGCATCCAGCGGCTTGCCGCCCCCCTACAGAAGGCTTTTAAAACACCTGTTCGGGACTCTGGTTCGGAAATTGCTACTTTCAATAAGTCTTATGCGTTCCAGTAACAGTACTCATGCGCCACAAGCGCCCATATTGGTTCTTAGGGATTGAATAATGAAAAAAGCATTGCTGACCCTTTCCGCACTGGCACTCTGCATGGCCGCCGGCTCCGCGCTGGCCAAGGAATACAAGGAACTGCGCTTTGGCGTCGACCCGTCCTATGCCCCCTTCGAGTCCAAGGCCGCCGACGGCAGCCTGGTGGGCTTCGACATCGACCTGGGCAATGCCATCTGTGCCGAGCTGAAGGTCAAGTGCAAGTGGGTTGAAAGTGACTTCGACGGCATGATTCCCGGCCTCAAGGCCAATAAATTCGACGGTGTGATCTCGTCCATGACCGTGACCCCGGCCCGGGAAAAGGTCATCGACTTCTCCAGCGAGCTGTTCTCCGGCCCCACTTCCTTCGTGTTCAAGAAAGGCTCGGGGCTGAGCACCGACATCGCCTCGCTCAAGGGCAAGACCGTTGGCTACGAGCAGGGCACCATCCAGGAAGCCTATGCCAAGGCCGTGTTGGACAAGGCCGGGATCAAGACCCAGGCCTATCAGAACCAGGACCAGGTGTATGCCGACCTGACTTCCGGGCGCCTCGACGCCTCGATCCAGGACATGCTGCAAGCCGAACTGGGCTTCCTCAAGTCGCCACAGGGCGCGGACTACGAAGTCAGCCAGCCGGTGGATGACCCGCTGCTGCCAGCCAAGACGGCGGTGGGTATCTCGAAAGGTAACAAAGAGCTGAAAGCCCTTCTGGATAAAGGTATCAAAGCGTTACACGATGATGGCACCTACGCCACCATCCAGAAAAAACACTTCGGTGACCTGAACCTCTACAGCGGTAAATAACCTGCCGGCGCCCATCTTCGATGGGCGCCTTTTTTATCGCCACGGATCACTGATCGATGCTTGAAGAACTTCTAACAAACCTGGGGCTTTCTGCCTTCAGCCTGAAGGGTTTCGGCCCGCTGCTGCTGGAAGGTACCTGGATGACCGTCAAGTTGTCGGTGTTGTCGCTACTGGTCAGCGTGTTGCTCGGCCTGATCGGCGCCAGCGCCAAACTTTCCAGCCTTGTTCTGCTGCGGGTTCCGGCCCAGCTCTACACTACCCTGATCCGCGGCGTGCCAGACCTGGTGCTGATGCTGCTGATCTTCTACAGCCTGCAGACCTGGCTGACCTCCTTCACCGATTTCATGGAATGGGAATATATCGAGATCAACCCCTTCAGCGCCGGGGTGATCACCCTGGGCTTTATCTATGGCGCCTATTTCACCGAAACCTTCCGTGGGGCGATCCTCGCCGTGCCCCGAGGCCAGGTGGAAGCGGCCACGGCCTACGGCCTCAAGCGCGGTCAGCGCTTTCGCTTCGTGGTCTTCCCGCAAATGATGCGTTTCGCCCTGCCGGGCATCGGCAACAACTGGATGGTGATGCTCAAGGCCACGGCCCTGGTGTCGATCATCGGCCTGGCCGACCTGGTCAAGGCGGCCCAGGATGCCGGCAAGAGCACCTACCAGCTGTTCTATTTCCTGGTGCTGGCGGCCTTGATCTACCTGCTGATCACCAGCGCCTCCAACTTTGTCCTGCGTCGGCTTGAACGGCGCTATGCCGCGGGTGCCCGGGAGGCCGTGCGATGATCGAACTCCTGCAGGAATACTGGCGGCCCTTCCTTTATAGCGACGGCTACCACATCACCGGCCTGGCCATGACCCTGTGGCTGCTCACGGCCTCCATCGGCATCGGCTTCCTGGTGTCGATCCCGCTGTCCATCGCCCGGGTTTCGCCGCGGCGCGCCATTCGCTGGCCGGTGCAGTTCTACACCTACCTGTTCCGTGGCACACCGCTCTATATCCAACTGCTGATCTGCTACACCGGGATCTACAGCATCGCCGCGGTGCGCGCCCAGCCCATGCTGGATGCGTTCTTTCGCGATGCGATGAACTGCACCATCCTGGCCTTCGCCCTGAACACCTGCGCCTACACCACGGAGATTTTCGCCGGGGCGATCCGCAGCATGGCCCACGGTGAAGTGGAAGCGGCCAAGGCCTACGGCTTGAGCGGCTGGAAGCTGTATGCCTACGTGATCATGCCCTCGGCCCTGCGCCGCTCGCTGCCGTACTACAGCAACGAAGTGATCCTGATGCTGCACTCCACCACGGTGGCCTTCACCGCGACCGTTCCCGACATCCTGAAAATCGCCCGGGACGCCAACTCGGCGACTTTCCTGACCTTTCAGTCGTTCGGTATTGCGGCCATCATCTACCTGTGCGTGACCTTCACTCTGGTGGGCCTGTTCCGTCTTGCCGAACGCCGCTGGCTGGCGTTCCTCGGCCCGACCCACTAGCACCTGCAGCAGGAATACTTCATGCGCCACGAGATACACGACCTGCTCGCACCGCTGCCGGGCACCGCGCGCCAGGTCCACAGTTTTCATTTCGGCCCGCCTCAGGGCCTGGGCAAGATCTACATCCAGGCGTCGCTGCACGCCGACGAACTGCCGGGCATGCTGGTGGCCTGGCACCTCAAGCAGCGCCTGGCGGAGCTGGAAGCCGCCGGTCGCCTGCGCCAGCAGATTGTGCTGGTGCCAGTGGCCAACCCGGTGGGCCTGGAACAGGTGCTGATGGACGTACCCCTGGGCCGCTACGATCTGGAAAGCGGGCAGAACTTCAATCGCTGGTTCAGCGATCTTGGCGAGGAGGTCGGCAACGCCGTCGAAGGCCTGCTCAATGCCGACCCGCAGCACAACCTCGAGCTGATCCGCCGGCACCTGGCCGATGCCCTGGCCCGCCAGCGCCCGGACACTCAATTGCAATCCCTGCGCCTGACCCTGCAACGCCTGGCCTGCGACGCCGATAGGGTGCTGGACCTACACTGCGACTTCGAATCGGTGATGCACCTGTACACCACCCCCGAAGCCTGGCCCCAGGTCGAGCCCCTGGCCCGCTACCTCGGTGCCCAGGCCAGCCTGCTGGCCAGCGACTCCGGCGGCCAGTCGTTCGACGAGTGCTTCACCCTGCTCTGGCGGCAGTTGCAGCAGCGCTTCGGCGATCGCTTCGCCATTCCTGCGGGCAGCCTTGCCGTAACTGTCGAGCTGCGCGGCCAGGGGGATGTCGAGCACGAACTGGCCAGCCGCGATTGCCAGGCCGTGCTCGACTACCTGAGCCACTTCGGCGCCATCGAGGGCCAGGCTCCGCCACTGCCCGAACTGCCGTTCCCGGCCACGCCCCTGGCCGGGGTCGAGCCACTGGCGACACCGGTGGGCGGCCTGCTGGTGTTCTGCGCCCTGCCGGGGCAATACCTGGAGGCCGGGCAACGGGTGGCCGAAATCATCGACCCGATCAGCGACCGGGTTACCCCCATCCATTGCACCCACGCCGGGCTGATGTACGCCCGCTCGCTGCGACGCATGGCCACCGCCGGCATGGTGATCGCCCATATCGCCGGCCGCGAGGCCTATCGCAGCGGTTATCTACTTTCGCCTTGAGGATGCACGCCCCATGTACAAATTGACCGTTGAAGGCCTGCATAAATGCTATGGCGACAATGAAGTGCTCAAAGGAGTCTCGCTCAAGGCCAAGACCGGTGACGTGATCAGCCTGATCGGCGCCAGCGGCTCGGGCAAGAGCACCTTCCTGCGCTGCATCAACTTTCTCGAAACCCCGGACGATGGCGCCATGAGCCTGGATGGCCAGGCGATCCGCATGGTCAAAGACCGCCATGGCATGCATGTGGCCGACCCGGCCGAACTGCAGCGGATTCGCACCCGGTTGGCGATGGTGTTCCAGCATTTCAACCTGTGGAGCCATATGACCGTGCTGGAAAACATCACCATGGCTCCGCGCCGGGTGCTGGGGGTGAGCCACAAGGACGCCGAGGAACGTGCCCGACGCTACCTGGACAAGGTTGGCTTGCCGGCGCGGGTCGCCGGCCAGTATCCGGCGTTTCTCTCCGGCGGCCAGCAGCAGCGGGTGGCCATCGCCCGGGCCCTGGCCATGGAACCCGAAGTGATGCTGTTCGACGAACCGACCTCGGCCCTGGACCCGGAACTGGTGGGGGAAGTGCTCAAGGTGATCCAGGGCCTGGCCGAAGAAGGCCGGACCATGATCATGGTCACCCATGAGATGAGTTTTGCGCGCAAGGTGTCGAGCCAGGTGCTGTTTCTGCACAAGGGCCTGGTGGAAGAGGAAGGCGCGCCGGAAGAGGTGCTTGGCAATCCGCAGAGCGAGCGCCTGCAGCAGTTTCTCAGCGGCAATCTGAAATAGGGCCAGCGGCGGCCCGTTGCCTTTTCGGGCAGCGGGCTGCTTGGAGCATCAAGGCTCAGGCCATCGGCACGGGAGGCGGCTCGTCCGGCAGGGTCGGTTCGCCAGGCTCGGAGGGCTCTTGAGGTTGCGGAGTGTCGGGATCGGGCTGACCGGGAATGCCTCCGGCCATGCTGACGCCAGGCTGTGCCAGCAGGCTCCAGGCCAGCAGGCCAACCTGATTGGGTTCCAGGCTGGCCAAGGTGGCGCTGATTCGCGGATCTATCTTCATGGGGGCACTCCTGAGCTGTGCCCGGCACGCCTTGCGCATGCCGGAATACCTCTACATAGAGTGTTGGTCCGCCGAGGAATTCCCGCTGTTCGTCAGACGGACGGGATCAGGTGCGGGGCAGGGTCACGCCGCGCTGGCCCTGGTACTTACCACCACGGTCCTTGTAGGACACTTCACACTCTTCATCGGACTCCAGGAACAGCATCTGCGCCACGCCTTCATTGGCGTAGATCTTCGCCGGCAAGGTGGTGGTGTTGGAGAATTCCAGGGTCACGTGGCCTTCCCACTCGGGTTCCAGCGGGGTCACGTTGACGATGATGCCGCAACGGGCGTAGGTGCTCTTGCCCAGGCAGATGGTCAGTACATTGCGCGGAATGCGGAAGTATTCGACGGTGCGGGCCAAGGCGAAGGAGTTCGGCGGGATGATGCAGACGTCACTCTTGACGTCGACAAAGCTCTTTTCATCGAAGTTCTTCGGATCGACAGTGGCCGAGTTGATATTGGTGAACACCTTGAATTCATCGGCGCAACGCACGTCGTAGCCGTAGCTCGAGACCCCGAAGGAGATCAGCCGATCCGGGCCTTCGCCACGCATCTGGCGCTCTACGAAGGGCTCGATCATGCCGTGCTCTTGCGCCATGCGGCGAATCCACTTGTCCGATTTGATGCTCATGGCGGGTGTCCTGAAATAGCGAGGTGAAAAAATCTGTCCGGCATCTTACCGGGGCGCGTGGCTGGGTTCAAAGTCTGGGGCGTTTTTCTCGCCTCACACCGCTGTTTACAAGGGCTCGACCCTCGGTGCCCCGCCGTCAGTCACGAAAACCGAGAAACCTTCGCAATGACCATTGGCACGTTCAGGAAAAAGGGTTAAGGTGGCGCCACTGTGCTGCTTGTGTCACTGAGAATCTCTACACGATGTTGAATTTCGATCCAACCATCTCCAAGAATTTTTCCTGCTCTTTGCACTCAGTCTCGGCCAGGGCTTTTCCTGAGTCGCAGTTAACTTTGTCCAAGGAGATACACCATGTCTAATCGCCAAACCGGTACCGTTAAGTGGTTCAACGATGAAAAAGGCTTCGGCTTCATCACTCCACAATCCGGTGACGATCTGTTCGTACACTTCAAAGCCATCCAAGCTGACGGTTTCAAAACCCTGAAAGAAGGCCAACAGGTTTCTTTCGTCGCTACCCGCGGTCAGAAAGGCATGCAAGCTGAAGAAGTACAAGTTATCTAACTTGCACTGATCCAGTAAAAAAAGCCCCGCCCTCAACAGCGGGGCTTTTTTGTGCCCGCAGGTTTACCCTCGGGCTGCAGCGCCCGGGCTTACCAGGTCACGCCAAAGCCCACGGTGTAACGGGTCTTGTCCAGATCGCTGCCTTCTGTGCCGCGGATCAGGTCCTTCTCCGCCTTGAGGTTCAGTGAAGCCCAGTCGGTGACCTTGTAGCGCAAGCCCATCTCGGCATCCAGCGCATAGTCGGCCACCCCGGAAAACGGCCGGCCCACCTCGCCATTGGTGAAGAACTCCACCCGCTTGCCAATCAGGTAGCGGTTGTAGTCCCACTTCATGGCCAGGGAGTAGAAATTGTCCTTGCCGCCATCGGCGTACTCGTAGTCGGTGCGGTTGAGCAGCGACCCCAGGGAAAAGGCGCCCAGCTCGTCGTCCCAGAACTGATAGCCGGGGCCCGTACCCAGCACTCGCTGGCGCTCCAGGTCCTCGACCTTGTCGCGCTTGTAGGTCAGCCGCCCTTCCCAGAACCATTTGTCGGTAATGAAGCGGTCCAGGGCGTACTCGGCGCTCCAGTTATCGGTGGTCACCACATTATTCTGGAACTCGCGGTTGTATTCGCCCTGGGCGTTGTGCCGCCAGGCGCCATGCCGCGCCGAGGTCTTGAAGTCGATGTCGTAGTCGTCGGTTTTCTTTTCCGCACGCTTGTAGTCCATGGCCACATCGACATTGCCCTTCCACACCATATCTTCCACCAAGGGCTTGGGCTTCATGATCTGCTGGATGCTGGCCAGCTCCACGGTCTTGGGTGCATCGCCATTGGCCAGGGTAACCTTGCCCGCCTCCGCGGCCTGCAGCGACTTGGCCTTTTCGCCGCTGTAGGCATCCTGCTTGACCAGCAGTTCCTGAGCGCTTTCCAGGGTCTTGACCTGTTTCCAGTCGATACTGATAACGCCGCCATAATCGGTCTGGATCAGCAGCTTGCCACCATCGAACAGCTTGATCTTGCCGCTGAGCCGATCGCCGTTCTGCAACCAGACGGTATCGGCCAGGGCAGGCTGGGAGGCGCTGAGCACCGCGAAACACAACAAGGTTCTGGAAAACATAGGTAATACAGGGCTCGATCTTGCGAAAAAAACGGCATTATTCCGACTGGAACAGCCTCAGTCACGACTGACCCGGGTATTGCGACTGAGTTCAATACTCATCCGCCCTTGGCGCCGATGACCGACGGGCGTCCCTTCATCTATCTGGAACCGCGAATGTGACCGAACAGGCTGAAGACCCGCAAAGCCCCGCGCAGATCCGACGCACGGCACTGTACCTGACCCTGGCCCAGGTGCCCGCCGGCAAGGTGGTGAGCTATGGCCAACTGGCCGAGATGGCCGGCCTGGGACGTGCCGCCCGCTGGGTCGGGCGCACCCTCAGCCAGTTGCCTGCCGACACCGGCCTGCCCTGGCACCGGGTGCTGGGGGCCGGTGGTCGCATCAGCCTGCCCCTCGGCAGCCCGTCGGGCGACGAACAACGCGCCAGGCTGCGCAGCGAAGGTGTCTCTATCCTGAACAATCGAGTGGATATTCAGCGCCATGGCTGGCGTCCGGTAGAGCACAGCGGTTAGAGTGCGCGCTTTGTTTCCGTCATCCTTGAGGCAGACTTCAGCCCATGCCCCGTAAAACCTGGCGCGCCGCGCTTGCCGCCTATGCCAGCCCCTCGACGCTCGTGCTGTTGCTGCTTGGTTTCGCTGCCGGCATGCCTTACATGCTGGTGTTCTCGACTCTCTCGGTATGGTTGCGTGAAGCCGGTGTGGCCCGCGAAACCATCGGCTACGCCAGCCTGATTGGCCTGGCCTATGCCTTTAAATGGGTCTGGTCGCCGCTGCTCGACCAATGGCGCCTGCCCCTGCTGGGCAAGCTCGGGCGTCGTCGTTCCTGGCTGGTACTGGCTCAGACCCTGGTGATTCTCGGCCTGATCGGCATGGGTTTCTGTGATCCACAGAAGCATCTGTCCTGGCTGATTGCCATTGCGGTGGTGGTGGCCTTCGCCTCGGCCACCCAGGACATCGCCATCGACGCCTACCGTCTGGAAATCGCCGACGACAGCCGCCAGGCCGCCCTGGCCGCCAGCTACATGTCCGGTTATCGAGTAGCGGTGCTGCTGGCCACCGCCGGCGCCCTGTTCTTCGCCGAAGGCTTCGGCTCCACCGGGTTCAGCTATAAACACTCGGCCTGGACCGGCACCTACCTGCTGTTCGGCGTGCTGATGGTTCCGGCACTGATCACCACCCTGCTGATGCGCGAGCCGCCGGTGCCGCTGCGCACTCAGTTGTCTGCTGGGCGTTACAGCTTCGTCCATCAGTTGGTTTCGGTATTCGTGCTGATCGTGCTGCTGGTTTCGGTTCCAGCCTCATTCACCCAGCTGTACAACACCGACTTTGCCAGCGTGATCTTCGACGGCGTGAGCCCGCTGGACCTGCTGCTGGAAGACCGCGCCTTCCTGCGCGCCATCCTCTACATCACCCTCAGCACCCTGTGCCTCTCCGCCATGGGCCGTCGCGGCCTGGCGCCAGTGCTGACCCCGGTCAACGACTTCATCCTGCGCTACCGCTGGCAGGCCTTCCTGCTGCTGGGGCTGATCGCCACCTACCGCATGTCGGACACGGTGATGGGCGTCATGGCCAACGTGTTCTATATCGACCAGGGCTTCACCAAGGACCAGATTGCCGGGGTGAGCAAGATCTTCGGCCTGATCATGACCCTGATCGGTGCCGGCATGGGCGGCCTGCTGATCGTGCGTTTCGGTATCCTGCCGATCCTGTTTATCGGCGGTGCGGCCTCCGCCGGGACCAACCTGCTGTTCCTCATGCTCGCGGACATGGGCCCGAACCTGAAGATGCTGATTGTCACCATTTCCCTGGACAACTTCAGTTCGGGCATGGCCACCTCGGCGTTCGTCGCCTACCTGTCGAGCCTGACCAACCTCAAGTTCTCCGCCACCCAGTACGCCCTGCTCAGCTCCATCATGCTGTTGCTGCCGCGCCTGATCGGCGGCTATTCCGGGGTCATGGTGGAGAAATTCGGCTATCACGATTTCTTCCTGATTACCGCGATACTCGGAGTGCCGACCCTGATCCTGATCGCCCTGCACTGGTTCCAGGAAAGCCGCCGCGCCGGGCCGAAACCCGAGCCGGAAACAGCCGGCAACGGCAGCGCAGTCGGCGAAGAATCCTAGAAATTCCCGGAGGTTGCGGACTTTTCCGCACCTCCCCTACCCCCTCCAAGCACAATCCTGTACGCCAGCGGAACTCGCCCGTACAATGCTCCGTCACTTCCAGTCTTCAGCAACCGACAACGGCCTACCATGCGTACCAGTCAATACTTGCTCGCCACACAGAAAGAAACGCCTTCCGACGCGGTCGTGATCAGCCATCAGCTGATGCTGCGCGCCGGCATGATCCGCAAACTGGCCTCGGGCCTGTACACCTGGCTGCCGATGGGCCTGCGGGTGATGCGCAAGGTCGAAGCCATCGTTCGCGAAGAGATGAACGCTGCGGGCGCGCTGGAAGTGTTGATGCCGGGTATCCAGCCGGCTGAGCTGTGGCAGGAATCCGGTCGCTGGGAACAGTACGGCCCCGAGCTGCTGCGCCTGAAGGATCGCCATAACCGCGACTTCTGCGCCGGCCCGACCCACGAAGAAGTGATCACCGACCTGGCCCGCAATGAGCTGAGCAGCTACAAGCAGTTGCCGCTGAACCTGTACCAGATCCAGACCAAATTCCGTGACGAGATCCGCCCACGCTTTGGCCTGATGCGCGGCCGCGAATTCATCATGAAGGACGCCTACTCCTTCCATGCCGACCTGGCATCGCTGCAGGTCACCTATGACCGCATGCACCTGGCCTACTGCAACATCTTCACTCGCCTGGGCCTGAAGTTCCGCCCGGTTGAAGCCGACAACGGCTCCATCGGCGGAGCCGGTTCCCATGAATTCCACGTGCTGGCCGAATCCGGCGAAGACGACATCGTCTTCAGCAACGGCTCCGACTACGCGGCGAACATCGAGAAGGCCGAGGCCGTGCCGCGCGAAACTTCGCGCCCTGCGCCAACCGAAGCCATGCGCCTGGTGGACACCCCTGACGCGAAAACCATCGCCCAGCTGGTGGAAGGCTACAACCTGCCGATCGAGAAGACCGTCAAGACCTTGGTGGTACACGCCGAGGAAGCAGGCAAGCTGATCGCCCTGATCATTCGTGGCGACCACGAGCTGAATGAAATCAAGGCCGCCAACCAGCCTGGCGTGGCCAGCCCGCTGGTAATGGCTTCCGAAGCCGAACTGCGCGACGCCATTGGCGCCGGTGCGGGCTCCCTGGGCCCGGTGAACCTGTCGCTGCCGATCATCATCGACCGCTCGGTAGCGCTGATGAGCGACTTCGGCGTCGGCGCCAACATCGACGACAAGCACTACTTTGGCGTCAACTGGGAGCGCGACCTGCCGGTGCCTACCGTGGCCGACCTGCGCAACGTGGTGGCCGGCGACCCAAGCCCGGACGGCAAGGGCACCCTGGAAATCAAGCGCGGCATCGAAGTCGGGCACATCTTCCAGCTGGGCAACAAGTACAGCCAGGCCATGAAATGCGAAGTGCTGGGCGAGAACGGCAAGCCGGTAACCCTGGAAATGGGCTGCTACGGCATTGGCGTGTCCCGCGTGGTGGCCGCGGCCATCGAACAGAACTACGACGACAAGGGCATCATCTGGAGTGACACCCTGGCGCCGTTCCAGATCGCCCTGGTGCCTCTGCGCTACGAAACCGAGCTGGTTCGCGAAGCCACCGACAAGCTCTACGCGGAACTCACCGCCGCCGGCTTCGAAGTGCTGCTGGACGATCGTGACAAGAAGACCAGCCCCGGCATCAAGTTCGCGGACATGGAGCTAATCGGCATTCCACATCGGATCGTGGTCAGCGACCGCGGCCTCGCCGAAGGCAACCTGGAATACAAGAGCCGTACCGAAGCCGAGGCACAAGCGCTGCCGGTGGCCGACGTACTGTCCTTCCTCCAAGCCCGTATCCGTCGCTGAAACCAGATAGAGAAGTCATGTTCAAGCGAAACACCTTAGGCCTCGGCGCCCTGTGCGGCGCCCTGCTGGTCAGCGGCTGTGCCAACCAGATGTCCCAGCGCAGCGAGCATGAGGAGCGGGTCGAGCGCAAGTTGCTCGACCACAGCCTGCAGATCGATGTCGGTGAGCCCAAGGTGCTCGAACTGCCGCAACGCCGGGTACGCATCCACGAGCAGAAGACCTTCGAAGTCACCGAGTTCGAGGTCACCCGCCACTACGATCGCTACACGCCCTACCAACCCTGGCGGGAGATCTACGAGATCCCCCTGGGTGCGGTGGCGCTGGTGGCCGGTATTGGCGCCAATGTGGTCAATGTGTTCGCCCTGGGCAACCTGCCGGACAGCGTCACCAAGGACTGGGTCAGCTATGGCGTGTCCGGGCTCAACCCGTTCATGAACATGCCGTCCCATGGCCGCGCCCAGCAGAACCTGTCAGCCATCGATGAAGTCCAGCGCGACAAGCGCCTGGAGTATTCGAGCCTGCCGTGGAGCGAGCGCCCGGTGCAGGTCAAGGCCGGTAAGGAAACCTACGACCTGAGCACCGATCGCAATGGCGTGCTGCTCCTGAACCTGCTGGACAACCCGTTCTCGGAACAGGACCTGAACCATATCGGCAAGTTGCAGATCAGTGTCGAGGACGCTCAGGACGAAGTGCACTCCGACTCTTCCCTGAGCATCAGCAGCCACCTGCGCAGCAAGTTGCTGGAAGCCCATGCCCTGATTTACGACGACCTGGAAGATGACGAGGTGAGCCAGTGGGTACACCGGGTCAAGCGCCTGTCGGAACTGGGCCTGGAAGAGGAAGCCAGCGAGCTGGAACAGAGCCTGATCGAGCTGACCCGCAACGATCCGGAACTGCAAAGCGAGTTTCTCAAGTCCCTGACCAAGAACGCCGGCCGCCTGGTGGCCGACCCCGGTCACTGATTCCTGCAGGAGCCGGCTTGTCGGCACAAGCGCTAGCGCGGTGAAATAATCGCGCGGTTCGCTGGCAAGCCAGCTCCTACAACCCGCCCTGGAACAGCTCCAGCTGTTCATGGCGCCCACGCAGATCCTGCAGGCGCACGCCTATTCCCAACAGCCGCACCGGCTTGCCTCCACGCTTGAAGGCCTGGGTCAGCAGCTGCTGATAGCTCGAAAGATCCCGCCCCGCCCCCGCCTGCTCCAGAGTGGTCTGGGTGAAGTCATGGAACTTCACTTTGACGAAGGGTTTGCCCGGCCGATAACTGCTGTCGATACGCTCGATGCGCCCGGCCAGGGTTGCCATCAGCTCAGGGAGTTTTTCCAGGCAGCTTTGCAGGTCCGGCAGGTCAACGTCATAGGTGTTTTCCACACTGATGGATTGCCGCCGGCTGTCATTCTGCACTGGCCGTTCATCGATACCCTGGGCCAGGCTCCACAGGCGCTCGCCAAAACTGCCGAACTCACGCACCAGCGCCAGCTTGCTCCAGTCTCGCAGTTGCAGACAGTCGACTATGCCCAGCCGCCCGAGCTTGTCGGCGGTGACCTTGCCCACCCCATGCAACTTGCTCACCGGCAGCCCGGAAACGAAATCTTGCACCTGATCCGGGGTAATCACGAACAGCCCATTGGGCTTTTTCCAGTCGCTGGCGATCTTGGCCAGGAACTTGTTGGGCGCAACACCGGCCGACACGGTGATATGCAACTGATTGGAAACCCGGCGGCGGATGTCCTGGGCGATGCGGGTGGCACTGCCAGCAAAGTTCGGGCTGTCGGAAACATCCAGGTAGGCCTCGTCCAGCGACAAGGGTTCGATCAGGTCGGTGTAGTCGCGGAAGATCGTGTGGATCTCCTTCGAGGCTTCACGGTAGGCATCCATTCGCGGCTTGACGATCGTCAGGTCCGGACACAGGGCCAGGGCATGCCGCGACGACATGGCCGAACGCACGCCAAAGGCCCGCGCCTCGTAATTGCAGGTGGCGATCACTCCCCGTCGATCCGCAGAGCCGCCCACCGCCAGAGGCTTGCCGGCCAGTTGCGGGTCATCGCGCATTTCAATGGCGGCGTAGAAGCAATCACAGTCGATGTGGATGATTTTGCGCTGCATCATATAAAGGCAGAGATCATGAAAGGCGTAAGCCGGCGGAAAACAGGCTGCCAGTATCTACCGACACCTGTATATAGCACCAGTACCTTGCATCATCGAACAACGCAGTGGATGCCCCGCGGGGAATTTATTGAATCAATCAAAACGAAACCGCCAATAGAGCTGGAAGCCCCGTACCGCCTAGGCCGGAGGCCGTTTATAAGCGCCAGCAGCAGTGCTAAGCGATTGAACCGGAAGCAATTTTTTAAATTTAATGATTGACAGATTCCTGCAGCTCTGTAGAATTCGGCCACATCAGACGCGGGATGGAGCAGCCTGGTAGCTCGTCGGGCTCATAACCCGAAGGTCGTCGGTTCAAATCCGGCTCCCGCAACCAGATATAGAAAAAGGCCACTTCGAAAGAAGTGGCCTTTTTTGTGCGCGTCCGTTTTATCTTCTCCCCTTCCCTAGCGCTCAGATAATTTCCTTGCCGATCCATGACTTAAGCCGGGAAACGGCCTGCTCGACGGTTATTTGACCATTTGCATCAATAACGGTTGACACTGCTCGGTGCGCCTGTAGAATGCCGCCCACAGACGCGGGATGGAGCAGTCTGGTAGCTCGTCGGGCTCATAACCCGAAGGTCGTCGGTTCAAATCCGGCTCCCGCAACCAAACATCAAAAAAGGCTGCTCGAAAGAGTGGCCTTTTTTGTACCTGTTGAAAAAGTCCTTTCGCAACAATGGCCTGGCAAATTGTTGCGAACCTTTAGCGATACTTCGAGCCTTATAGATGCGAGCTATGCTCTGTCTCAAGCAGCCGCCCTGAACTGATCGCCCAGGGTCGCCTGGCCGGGGTGAGACGCGTTAATATTTCAAACTATTTTTTCTACAGGGATTGGTAACTTGGCTGGATACCCCCATCCTGTCGCGCACAATCCACGAGGTGATTGATGCGCGCCAATACGTCTGATTCACAAGACACCGATACCGCAACTCAAGCTATTACAGTCACCCGTCTGCGCTGGCTGGACCTGTTGAGCAAATATCGCCAACCCCTGGGTTTGGTCGTGACCCTTCTGCTCTTCGCCATTGCCCTGATCGCCTGCCGCCATTTGCTCAGCGAGCTGGACTTCTACGCCCTGCACGACTCGATACTCGAGGTGCCCAAGCCGGCGCTGCTTGGCGCTCTGGGCGCAACCATAGTCGGCTTCATCATTCTGCTGGGCTATGAGTGGTCCGCCAGCCGCTACGCCGGCGTCAGCCTGCCCGGCCGCACCCTGGCCCTGGGCGGCTTCACTGCCTTCGCCATTGGCAATGCCATCGGCCTGTCGCTGCTCTCCGGCGGTTCGGTGCGCTACCGGCTCTATGCCCGCCATGGGCTAGGGGCCAGCGACGTAGCCCATATGACCCTGTTCGCCAGCCTGTCCCTGGGCTGCGCGCTGCCGCCGCTGGCGGCCCTGGCCACCCTGAGCAATCTGCCGGCGGCCTCGGTGGCGCTGCGCCTGCCCGAAAGCCTGCTGGCCGGTGTAGCCATTGCTGTACTCTTGCTGGGCGCCGTACTGGCCATCGGCATCTACCGTCGCCGCCTGCCGGAACAGCCGCTGCAAGACAACCTGCTGGTGCGGGTCGGACGTCGCACCCTGCGCCTGCCAGGACGTCGCCTGACCTTCCTGCAACTGATCATCACCGCCCTGGACGTCGCCGCAGCCGCGACCGTGCTCTACCTGCTGCTACCCGAAGCGCCACCCTTCGGCGCCTTCCTGCTGGTGTACCTGCTGGCCCTGGCGGCCGGGGTGCTGAGCCATGTGCCCGGTGGCGTCGGGGTATTCGAGGCCATCCTGCTGGCGGCCTTCGCCGACAAGCTTGGCGCCGCGCCGCTAGCCGCCGCCCTGCTGCTGTATCGCCTGATCTATGTAGTGCTGCCGATGCTGGTGGCCTGCGTGCTGCTGCTGATCAACGAAGCGCAACGCCTGTTCCAGACCCGGCAATCGCTGCGGGTGGCTTCCGGCCTGGCAGCGCCGATCCTCGCGGTGCTGGTGTTCCTCTCCGGTGTGGTGCTGCTGTTCTCCGGCGCCACCCCGGAAATCGATACCCGCCTGCAGCACGTCGGCTTCCTGATTCCTCATCGCCTGGTGGATGCCTCGCACTTCGGCGCCAGCCTGATCGGCGTGCTCTGCCTGCTGCTGGCCCAGGGCCTGCGCCGACGCCTGTCGGCGGCCTGGATGCTCACCACCATCTTGTTGCTGGTGGGCGCACTGCTGTCGCTGCTCAAGGGGTTCGACTGGGAGGAAGCCAGCCTGATGACCCTCACCGCCAGCCTGCTGGCGGTGTTCCGTCGCTCCTTCTATCGCCCCAGCCGTCTCACCGAGCTGCCCTTCTCGCCGCTGTACCTGGTGGCCAGCGTCTGCGTGCTCGGCGCCTCCATCTGGCTGCTGCTGTTCGCCTACCAGGACGTGCCCTACAGCCATCAGCTGTGGTGGCAGTTCACCCTCGATGCCGACGCCCCACGGGGCCTGCGCTCGCTGCTGGGTGCCGCGGTGCTGCTGTTGGTGGTGTCCCTGACCTGGCTGCTGCGCACCGCGCGCCCGGTGATCCACCTGCCCACCGTTGAGGAGCTGGACAAGGCGGCGACGATTCTCATGGCCTCGTCCCAACCCGACGGCGGCCTGGCCCTGACCGGCGACAAGGCGCTGCTGTTCCACCCCAACGACGATGCCTTTTTGATGTACGCCCGCCGTGGCCGCAGCCTGGTGGCGCTTTACGACCCCATCGGCCCGACCCAGCAGCGGGCGGAGATGATCTGGCAGTTCCGCGACCTGTGCGACGTGCACCACGCGCGCCCGGTGTTCTACCAGGTGCGGGCGGAAAACCTGCCCTACTACATGGACATCGGCCTGACCGCGATCAAGCTCGGCGAGGAAGCCCGGGTCGATCTCAAGCGCTTCGACCTGGAAGCCAAGGGCAAGGAGATGAAGGACCTGCGCTACACCTGGAACCGTGGCACCCGCGACGGCCTGTCGCTGGAGATCCACGAGCCCGGGCAAGCGCCCATGGATGAACTGAAGGTGATCTCCGATGCCTGGCTCACCGGCAAGAACGTCCGGGAGAAAGGCTTCTCCCTGGGCCGCTTCAGCGACGACTACCTGAAGCACTTCCGTATCGCGATCATTCGTTTTGAAGGGCGCCCGGTGGCGTTCGCCAACCTGCTCGAGACCTACAGCCACGACCTGGCCAGCCTCGACCTGATGCGCGCACACCCGGACGCACCGAAGCTGACCATGGAATTCATGATGGTCGGCCTGATCCAGCATTATAAAAATCATGGATATGCGCGCTTCAGCCTGGGCATGGTGCCGTTGTCGGGCCTGCAGCCTCGCCGTGGCGCGCCACTGACTCAACGCCTGGGCTCGATGGTTTTCCGCCGTGGCGAGCAACTGTATAACTTCCAGGGCTTGCGCCGCTTCAAGGACAAGTTCCAACCCGACTGGGAACCCCGTTATATGGCCGTACCCGCCGGGCTCGACCCGCTGGTAGCCCTGGCCGACACCGCCGCCCTGATTGCGGGCGGCCTGACTGGATTGGTGAAACGCTGATGATTCAACGCTCTTGGCGGTATCTGCTGGCCACACTGGTGGTGCTGGCTCTGATGGCAGGCGGTGGTTACTGGTGGTGGAACCGCCCCGCCCCTGAACCCACCCTGGAACAACTGACCCAGACCGACGGCTCGACCCTGACCCGCGTGACCCCGGGCACCCAGGCCAAAGCCCGGGTGGTGGTGGCGGTGCTGCCCGACGCCACCCTGAGCGACAAGCAACTGCTGGCCCTGAGCCGCAGCGGCGCGGCGCAGATCGTCCAGGTGGTCCTGCCCAAGGATGACTGCAAGCTGCAGGAACAAGCGCTACAAAATGCCCTGCCGCAGCTCGCCGGCCCGGCGACCCTGGTCAGCGGCATCGGCCCGGGCGCGGCCCTGGCCTGGCGCTGGATCGCCTCCCAGAGCGACGACAAGGCCCAAGCCGTGTCGGTGGGCTTCACCATCAACCCGGCACCGGGCTGCACCGATCCCCTGCCCAAGACCCTGGCCCACGGCCATTGGCTGGTGGCCTGGAACGACAACCCGGACGATGAAAGCGCCGGCTTCGTGCGTGACACTCCCAATGCCACCACCAGCATCAGCGACTACGACATCCACCTGCCGCAAGTGCTGAACAACGAACTGCGCAAGCTGCTGGTGGGCTCGGAAAACGGCGGCCTGAACATTCCGGTGGTGGAAGTGCCGGCCGGCCAGGCCAAGGACACCGTGACCCTGTTCCTCTCCGGTGACGGCGGCTGGCGCGACCTGGATCGCGACGTGGCCGGCGAAATGGCCAAGATCGGCTACCCGGTGGTGGGCATCGACACCCTGCGCTACTACTGGCAGCACAAAACCCCGGAACAAAGCGCCGTCGACCTCACCGAGCTGATGCAGCACTACCGGCAGAAATGGGGCACCAAGCGCTTCGTGCTGACCGGCTACTCCTTCGGCGCCGACGTGTTGCCAGCCATCTACAACCGCCTGCCGGAAGCCGAGCAGCAACGCGTGGACGCCATTATCCTGCTGGCCTTCGCCCGCACCGGCAGCTTCGAGATCGAAGTCGAAGGCTGGCTCGGCAACGCCGGCAAGGAAGCCGCCACCGGCCCGGAAATGGCCAAGCTGCCAGCGGCCAAGGTGGTGTGCATCTACGGCGTGGAAGAGGTCGACGAAAGTGGTTGCACCGACAAGACCGCCGTCGGTGAAGCCATGAAGCTGCCTGGGGGCCATCACTTCGACGAGAACTACCCGGCACTGGCCAAACGCCTGGTGGACGCCATAGAGAAGCGTCAGGCCAAGGATCAGGCCACGGCTCAAGAGTGAGCTGAACCTCGCCAGACAATAGCCCTCGCAGCCTCAGGTTGCGGGGGCTTTTTTTATGGCCTTGTTTGAGCAGGGTTCGCTTGGGGCGGCGCTTTATCGGATGACTACCGCACAGGTTGTAGGCACACTCCGAGAATTGTGAAGGGGGTGCGTTTTGGGCTGTTTGCCACCTTGTTGGCCTGCAACTCAGCGGGCTAGGCTCCGGATGCCGCTGACCTTTCAGCGGCCGGGCTTGGAAACCCGAAGAGTCTGGGCAACTAGCACCCCATAGTGATTACAGGCGAATTTCGCACCTGCAATCCATCAGTTATGGCGGCTGTGCGTGGGAGACCTTCGGGTCTGCCGGTTTCCTGGATTCCCGGTTTTCCAACCTGCGTACAGCTGCCACCCATTCGCTTGGAAACGAACGTGGTAGCTCCTCGAATTCAGGAGTTGGACCATGAACAATGCGAACCCGCCTCAACTTTCAAACCTGACAACAGTCGGTTGTACCCCATTTATCTACCGCTCGGAACACCCACTGTTCCAGGTCAGCCCCGGCGTCCCGATTGGCGACGCCCTGGCCCAAGCCTCCGATCTGCTGTCCCTGGCCAAGTCCTTTGCCGAGGACGCCGCCTACAGCAAGGACAGTGACCGCAACGCCTGGGCCGCGTACTACCTGACCACCATGGGCAAGGCGGTGGTGGACGATGTGGTGCAGGCGCTCACCGCGTAAGGACTGGCAGCGATCTCACGGCCAGAGGGCTTCGGGATAGAAGTTTCAGTCTTCAGCATCGATGCTGATTGACAGTCCGCTATCGCGAGCAAGCTCGCTCCTACAGGGGGCGTGAAATGAAAAAGCCCCCGCTGCCGCAAGGCAACGGGGGCTTTCGTTTGGCAGGGCTTACATCTCGACCTGGGTCCCCAGTTCGATCACCCGGTTCACCGGCAGCTTGAAGAAGCGCAGGTTGCCGTTGGCGTTCTTCAACATGAAGGCGAACAGCGCTTCGCGCCAACGGGCCATGCCTTCCAGCTTGGAGGCGATCACCGTCTCGCGGCTGAGGAAGTAGGTGGTGCGCATCGGGCTGAAGTCCAGTTCATCCAGGTGGCACAGCTTCAGGGCCTCGGGCACATCCGGCTCGTCGGTGAAGCCAAAATGCAGGATCACCCGGAAAAAGCCCTCGCCATAGGCGTCCACCTCGAAGCGCCGCTGCGCCGGCACCCGTGGAATGTCTTCATAGACCACGGTCAGCAGCACCACCTGCTCATGCAGCACCTGGTTGTGCAGCAGGTTGTGCAACAGCGCATGGGGCACGGCGTCCGGGCGGGCGGTAAGGAACACTGCGGTGCCCTGCACACGATGCGGCGGCTGCACGCGGATGCTGCTGATAAAGATCGGCAGCGGCAGCCCGCCTTCGTCGAGGCGATCCACCAGCAGCTCCTTGCCGCGCTTCCAGGTGGTCATGAGGATAAACAGGGCGATCCCTGCCAATACCGGGAAGGCACCGCCCTGGAAGATCTTCGGCACGTTGGCGGCGAAGAACAGCCCATCCACCAGCAGGAAGCCCACCAGGATCGGCACTGTCAGTACCGGTGGCCATTTCCACAGCAGCAGCATCACCGCCGACACCAGGATGCTGGTGATCAGCATGGTGCCGGTCACCGCCACGCCGTAGGCCGAGGCCAGGGCACCGGAGGACTCGAACCCCAGCACCAGCAGGATCACGCCCACCATCAGCGACCAGTTCACCGCGCCGATGTAGATCTGCCCCTGCTCGGCGCTGGAGGTGTGCTGGATGTACATGCGTGGGATATAGCCCAGCTGGATCGCCTGGCGGGTCAGGGAGAAGGCCCCGGAAATCACCGCCTGGGAGGCAATCACCGTGGCCAGGGTGGCCAGGCCCACCAGCGGGATCAGGGCCCAGCCCGGCGCCAGCAGGTAGAAGGGGTTGCGCGCCGCTTCCGGATTTTCCAGCAGCAAGGCGCCCTGGCCGAAATAGTTGAGCACCAGGGCCGGCAGCACCAGGGCGAACCAGGCCCGGGCAATCGGCTTGCGGCCAAAGTGGCCCATATCGGCATACAGGGCTTCGGCGCCGGTCAGGGCCAGCACCACCGCCCCGAGAATCGCCACGCCCATGCCCGGGTGGGAGATAAAGAAGCGCACGCCCCACACCGGGTTCAGCGCCTGCAATACCTCAGGGTGTTGAAGGATACCGTGCACCCCCAGCCCGCCCAGCACCAGGAACCAGGCCACCATCACCGGGCCGAACAGCTTGCCGATGCGATCAGTACCGTGTTTCTGGATCAGGAACAGCGCCACCAGCACCACCAGCGCCATCGGCACCACCCAGTGCTCCAGGCCGCTGAAGGCCAGTTCCAGGCCTTCCACTGCCGAAAGTACCGAGATGGCCGGGGTGATCATGCTGTCGCCATAGAACAGCGAGGCGCCGATTAGGCCGAGAATCACCAGCACCGAACGCAGGCGCGGATAGGACGCCGATGCCCGCCGAGCCAGCGCGGTCAGGGCCATGATGCCGCCCTCGCCCTGGTTGTCGGCGCGCAGAATGAACAGTACGTATTTGATCGATACCACCCAGACCAAGGACCAGAAGATCAGGGCCAGGATGCCGAACACCCCGTCGTGGTTGACCTGAACCCCGTAACTGCCGGAAAACACCTCTTTGAGGGTATAGAGCGGGCTGGTACCGATATCGCCATACACCACCCCGACCGCCGCCACCAGCATTCCCAGAGGCTTGACCCCGGAGTGCTCGCCACTCGCTGCCTGACTACTTGCCTGACCCATCAATGACTCCTACTACCAAGACCGGGGCTTCTTATATAGGAAGCGCAAGGTTATACAAGCGCTATTCTCTAAAATTGCGCAGTTTGCCATGGGACTCAGGCTTTTTTTATTACCTGCACGGCTCAGCGCAGGGGGCTATGAAAACAGCCGGGCATAACGGGACGAAGCATAGTCCAGCGCTCGTCGTATTTCCGCCGCATAAAGCTGGTCAAGCGCCGCGACCATCGCTAGAATTGCGCACTTTTTGATCAGAGGCGCAGCCAGCGCCCAAGCGTCGCACTTGCCCCCCAAGTGATTCGACACCTATACCGAGGTTAGACATGTCCACCCCTACCACGCCAGCCAACCCCAAGGTCGGCTTCGTATCCCTGGGTTGCCCAAAAGCTCTGGTCGACTCCGAGCGCATCCTTACCCAACTGCGCATGGAAGGCTATGACGTGGTGTCCACCTACCAGGACGCCGATGTTGTGGTGGTCAACACCTGCGGCTTTATCGACTCGGCCAAGGCCGAATCCCTGGAAGTTATCGGCGAAGCCATCAAGGAAAACGGCAAGGTCATCGTTACCGGCTGCATGGGCGTGGAAGAAGGCAATATCCGTGACGTGCACCCTAGCGTGCTGGCCGTTACTGGCCCACAGCAGTACGAGCAAGTGGTCAGCGCGGTGCACGAAGTGGTGCCGCCCAAGAAAGACCACAACCCACTGATCGACCTGGTGCCGCCACAAGGCATCAAGCTGACCCCGCGGCACTACGCCTACCTGAAGATTTCCGAAGGCTGCAACCACAGCTGCAGCTTCTGCATCATTCCGTCGATGCGCGGCAAGCTGGTCAGCCGTCCGGTGGGCGACGTGCTCGATGAGGCCCAGCGCCTGGTCAAGTCCGGGGTCAAGGAACTGCTGGTGATCTCCCAGGACACCAGCGCCTATGGCGTGGACGTCAAGTACCGCACCGGTTTCTGGAACGGCGCGCCGGTGAAAACCCGCATGACCGAGCTCTGCGAAGCCTTGAGCAGCCTGGGCGTGTGGGTGCGCCTGCACTACGTCTACCCCTACCCGCACGTTGACGAGCTGATTCCGCTGATGGCCGCCGGCAAGATCCTGCCGTACCTGGACATCCCCTTCCAGCACGCCAGCCCGAAAGTCCTCAAGTCGATGAAACGCCCGGCCTTCGAAGACAAGACCCTGGCGCGGATCAAGGCCTGGCGCGAGATCTGCCCCGAGCTGATCATCCGTTCGACCTTTATCGTCGGCTTCCCCGGCGAAACCGAGGAAGACTTCCAGTACCTGCTGGATTGGCTGACCGAGGCCCAGCTGGACCGCGTCGGCTGCTTCCAGTACTCGCCAGTGGAAGGCGCCCCGGCCAACGACCTGGATCTGGACGTGGTGCCGGACGAGGTCAAGCAGGACCGTTGGGAGCGTTTCATGGCGCACCAGCAGGAAATCAGCTCGGCACGCCTGCAACAGCGCGTCGGCAAGGAAATCGAAGTGCTGATCGACGAAGTCGACGAAAACGGCGCGGTGGGCCGCTGCTTCTTCGATGCCCCGGAAATCGACGGCAACGTGTTTATCGATGGCGCCGGCGACCTGAAGCCAGGTGACAAGGTCTGGTGCCGGGTCACCGATGCCGACGAATACGACCTCTGGGCCGAACGCGTCTAAGCGGTAAAAAAAAGGTTCTTCACGGAATCCCGGGAAACTCAGAAACAAAAACGCCGATTTGATAGATGATGTTCGTGCGAGCAAACAGATCTAAAAAACCGGCGTTCTTATGCGTGATATTAATACTTTCCT
>NZ_JAGEKI010000016.1:0-171045 GCF_049887815.1 Pseudomonas sp. NFXW11
AAGTATTAATATCACGCATAAGAACGCCGGTTTTTTAGATCTGTTTGCTCGCACGAACATCATCTATCAAATCGGCGTTTTTGTTTCTGAGTTTCCCGGGATTCCGTGAAGAACCTTTTTTTTGCCTTGGGCAAAGTGCGCAGGTTGTTACTGGGGCTCCACTTGGTTGCAGTCCTTGAGCAGCAACTGCTCCTTGGCGGTGTGATCGGCCTCGAGGAACGACAGGCTGCCCTGCTTGCCCTTGGTGTGCCAGCGGAAGCTGTTCTGCTCGTCGTCGGCCACATACAGGGCCCCGGACCCGGAGCGGGCGATATGCATGGGAATCAACTGCTCCTTGTAGTAGAGCGTGGCGAACGAAGTGCCATTGTCGATATTCAGATAGGCCGCATCGATGCGCACATTGCCTTCGCACTGATAGCGCGCGACCTGGGTCTGGTAGGCCGGCTCCTCGGGCGCAGCGGGTGCCTTAGCAGCCAGGGCCAAGGGCGTCAGAGTCGCCAGCAAAAGGGCGCCGCAGAGCGGTACGAGACGAATCTTCACAGTGTTTCCCCCAGTCAATCGATGATGGCCAATGGGACTGGCTGATGCGGGTTAAGTTCATCCCGAACTCTGATAGCAGCCTCAGGGTGGGCTGGTTATTCCGGACGGTCGCGGGGCAACAGCTCCAGGTAGTGCTCCAGAGATGCCTGGGTCAAGGATTTGACCATGATGCGTACCTGATGGCGCAACTGCCCCAGTTCGATACCGTCACGGGTACGCGCCTCTATATAGCCGCAGGCATTCCAGAAGCGCTGCGCCCGCGCGTTGTCGAATACCACGCTCAACCGCAACCACTGCGCGCCCTGCTCGGCCGCCCAACGCTCGAGCTCGTCATGCAACTGCCGGGCTAGGCCGGTGCCTTGCTGCGAGGTCGCCACCATGAACAGGCCTATGTGCCAGACCGTCTTGGCCAGCAGATCACTGACCACGCTGACCATCGCCATCAGCCGGCCCTGCGGGTCGAAGTAGCCGATCTTCCAGTTGTAGGTAAAGGACCAGCCCGGCGGCAGGCTGTCCTGGATCTCATCCTGGGCTTCATTGGGCTGCGGATCACAGCCATGCACGATGTGGAAGTAAGACGGGTTCTCGACGAAGAACGCCTGCACCCTTGGCGCATCTGCCAGGGTGATCTCCCTGGCCACTAACCCGGTAGAGGAACGCGGGCACTGTCCTTGTTGCATGGGGCCGTACTCCTTGGGAGCCTGATTGCGCGATTTTCCGGCGCAATCCTAACCTCGTCGCACAGTGGGCGACATCGCCGAGTTGTTGGAAAAGTGTAGGCCGGGCACCACCGGTAAACGATTCCGGAATGGCTTCCGCAGTAACCTGTAACACCCTGAGCGGTCAGGGTTTACATAGCTGGCGAGGAACGCGGAGCGCTATGGCCCTAACAGGCGCATTGACTCAGGGCGCTCAACCAAGACTAAAAATCAGACCACTCCCGCTATCAGGCAACACCGCCGCCCTCATGCTCATAAGTGGCAAGGGCTTGTAAAGTCGGTTCCAGATTTTGCAACTGCTCGATAAGCTCCTGCACCTTCCTATTCGACGCCGCTATGTGTACTGGCTATTACCGAAAAACCACACACGTAACAGTGCGAACGTAGAACCGCTAGCGCAAAGGACTTGCCGTAATGCCTTCACTGAACCATGTAGCTCTTGCCATCACCTTACTGCTGACATCAACCGTTAGCACTGCCAACGATGTCATCTCCGAGGAATGGGAGCGCATGATAAGAGCGGACTTCCAAAATGACTGTGTAAGTCGGTTGGACCAGTACCTATCCAGTTCAGGGTACAACGGCGTCCGCGGTAGCACATGGCTTGTACAAACCTGCGAAGGCAACTTTGAGTATGGCGCGAGTTATTATCCGCTTAATGTGCATACCGAAAATAACCGGATCGAGGTCAGGCGGACACTGAAACTTCCTCCACTAACACCGGCGCAGTTGAAGAAAATGTACTCTTTATAGAAGTGGCGCGGCAGAAGCCTGCCGGCACGCCATACATTCCGATCACACCCGGCAATGCGCTGTAATCCAGGCCGGTAGCTGATGGATCGGGAGGTCTTCTTTGCTGTATTCCGCATGAATAGCGGCTTGAGCGGTATGCAGGTCTAACAGATCCTTATCGACGAAGCACTGCTGCTTGGTTGTCCGAGCAATAGGAACTCCTGGAGACCTGGAAACTTCGCTTAGGCACTGACTTGAAATAATGGCCAATTGCCGGTATCTAATGCGCCCTTTCAAATGTAAGGACACCTATTCCATGCTCCGCGTACAAAGCGTTTCTCTCTTGGCGCTCGCGCTTACCGCAGTAACCCTTTCCGGATGTGTAGCTGCACCTACGTGGGTGAATAGGGGGCCAACCGATCTGGTCACGGGCAAAGGCCTGATCTCTTGCTACACAGACGCAACTTTCATTGATGGCGAAAGGATGGAGGGCACCCTCTGCGCCACTCCCGAGTCGGGCTTCTTCGGCGGCGGTGAACCAGAGATCTACTTTGGCCCATGGAACCGGAAGTTCATGAAAGAACCTGCCAGTACGACAACTACCGGTATTACTCGGGACTATCAGGGCAAGAAGGTGTTTCTGCAGTGCAACCCTGTACTTGCTACAGATGAAAAGACCGAGATTGGGCGTGACTGCAAAGTGACGATCAATGGCCAACTGATAGTCAGCGCCAACGTGATCTTCAAGAAATAAAGACCCGATGGTGCCGCATTTACCTGCGGCACCCCACCCCTCCAAAGCCCTCAATAGCCTGATGTGCACCTATGCATCAAATTGGCGCTTATAGCGTTCAACGTGCTCGGGAAAGATTTCGCCATAGGCTGGGTACTCGATACCTAGAACGACGAGTTCCATTGCATCCGCCCCACAATCAGCCGAGTAATCAGCGATGGATGCGCCAGAAGCACGAATCTCCTCCCCGCCAACCATACGCACCCTAAAGTTGAAGTGCCTCTGATCATGCTGAGTAGAAGCCCTGACTTGCTCCTGGATGCTGAAGTAGCCGGGGCCAGGAACAAAAACACCAAAAGCAACCCCCATGGGTGGGTCGCCAAGCTCCAGATCGGACCAACCGATAGGCTGCCCATTACTGAAAACCTCGAATCGCAGCACGCAAGTTACCTAAAGAACATGGCTGAAGTTCTCGTAGGGTAACTCAATCCTCGGCATCACAGGTTCCGGCCACCGATTGGGACATGACCATGCGCTCGACTCCGCGGGAATGATCAAAGAAAGGGCCAGTGTTGGGTCGGACATAGTCAAAAAGAAAAACCCCCGGCGCATGCCGAGGCTCTTCGATTGAGCGCAGCCTGGAACTAGTTCCTTTAGTTCAGAGCACAAAGAGCTGCCTAGGGCTGAATATCGTAGGTCATCATAATCCACGCCCTATCGTTTTCTGGCGACCAGTACACACCTTGGCCTGCTGACACAAACACCTCATACGGAATAGTTGACCACGCTTCGAGCTTACCCACATGGAACGCGTGATACTGGAGGCATCCATTGGGCTTACCTACGCGGGGCGAGCTTGGGCGTTACGCCGCCAGCTCGCGTAGGGAGCTATTAGAACTCCCAACCGATATGGCCGTAGGTTGGGTATGGATCCGTACCGTTGTGCTCGGCGCTTATGCCTGTTTCCTATCCGTTCGGACTCCATCTAGGGCGATGATTGTGACTAGGCCACGCAAAGCAGGATCCATAGTCGCAGCAAAAAGAATAGGACTCGCTGCACTCCCTGCTCGGAGCAATAGTGTGGAACGTCGCCCCCCCCTGTAACTGCAGAGGCCCGGTATAGGTAAGTGCGTCTTTCCGTGCTGCCTGCCGCGGGCTTTTCCAGCGTCAACGTCCCATTGCATCGATCTTGCTGATCCAGTCTCGCGCTACTCCTACCGTGGCAAAACTCCAGGTCCTTTGGCACTTTTTCGACAAGTCTTCGCCGGCTTTGCTCCTGGGCTGCTACGGCGCCAGGTTTACGCCGTTGCAGCGACCCTTGGTGGAGAAGTCGCTGATCTGCCGCGCCTTATCCACCGTCATTAGGATCGTGCAGCCGCCAGGATGGCTCACGTCGTCCCAATAATTGGTCTGGACCATCACATTGCCTTGCATCTGGGCGGTGCTGCCGACCACCTCCTGGCGTACATAGGTGGTGTCGCGATACCAGCCCAACTGCACCCCACCTCCGCCGGGCAGCGGCTCCATGCGCCAGGGCGGGCCGAAGAAGTCGATGGCCTGCTTGGCGTCGCGCCCCTGCCATTGATGGCTGGCGCGCAACTCCGGCAAGGTCGGGATGCAGCCGACCAGAGTCGGCAGCAGCAAGCCGAGAAGCAGTAGTGGGCGTGTGTTCATCGGGCGCTATTGCCCAACATGTCGTCCAATTCTTGCACCGCCTGGCTGTTGGCCTGGACGCCAATCAACTGGATGAACATGGCCTGGACGGTGGCGACCATCCGCACCGCCGGCATCTTGCCGATCGGCAACATCTGGTTGTGCGCACGATTGTCGGGGGCGCAGACGAAGGCGAAGGTGCGCTGCAACCAGTAGTCCTTCGGTGCGACCCAACCGTGGATATTGGTCTTCACATCCTTCACCGCACCGTCGAAGCGACGTATCGCCCGGGCGCTGTCCAGGCGGATCTGGCGCTGCTTGCATTTGACCTGCACTTCATAGGCAACGAGGGTCGGGAAGGCCGGGTCTTCGAACAGCTGCATGACCTGCGCCGATTGCACGCCACCCGGCTTTTGCACGATGCCAGCGGCATCGGCGACGTACACCTCGTTGTGCAGGCGCTCCCCTTTGCCATAGATGATCCAATAGTCACCCGAGGCTTGTTCGGCGATGGCCGAGGTACTGCAGGCCATGGCCAAGATAGCCAGCCATCGACCGGAGGATAGAAGTCTGTAACCCATGGAGGTCCTTTCCCGATTTCTGTGATCCAGGAAGAACTATACGAGCGGTGGTTGGCCAGGGTCGATTAGCACGCTTGTACTAATGGCTAAACGCCTGCAGCCATTGGACGTTTTACGAAAAGTGCCTGCGCACTGATATTGCTGACCTGGGAGTACTCCCAAGACAAAGAAGGCCCGGCACATGGCCGGGCCAGTGGTTACATCAGGCCGTTCACGTTCTCGGCTGGCGAGACGATCTGTACAACACCCTTCGGAAACAGGTTACCGAAGTGCTTACCCATTTTTACTGCGCTCATTTTTCACCTATTGATTCGAATGATTGGTCGGAGGATTCCGCGTTCATGTCGCTCATAGGCGATGAGTTGAAGCTCGTGGCTTTAGCAAATCGTGCAAGTAGGCCTAACGGATAGCCAGGTGGCTACTTGATAGAGGCTAGGCCACGTCCTGCGCACTCGGCGCAGGCAAGAGATCATAAGTAATAAAGACCAGAAGTTGGCCATTATTCTCAGAAGCCCAGAGGCCGTTACCAGGAGGTAGGTAGACTGGATACTGGAGTTTCTCTGAACTTGACGACAGCATCAGCAACACTGGAACACCCGGACCATTCCAATAAGAAGGTTCCGTTGTACCGGTGGTAATAAACGAGAGGCTACTGCCTATGATCTGGGTAGTACGCAGAACGATTCCATTAAGGTTCGCAGAGGGTGCGATGAGTTGTTGCTTACCTTTGACGTTGGCAGAAATGAATTTCTGGCCGAGTGCTACTGGTTCCATGATTTTCACCTTTGAGTCGAATAAGTGATTGCGGAAATTTCCGCATCTATGTCGCTCAAAGGCGATTACTCGAGGCTCAGGGCTTTCACTCGATCCAGCGGGCCAGCAGCAAGTTGACTTTTGCTGCCTTTGGACATGAGGAGTGGAATGACTATTTCAGCAAAATACTGGATATGCAACCAGTAAAATATGAGCCATTCGTGCCACCCAGCCAGGTGGCCGCACCTGGACCAAGATCCGTCGGCTCCATTGGTGCTCCGGAAACAACAAAACCGCTCACGGGCAGGGTCTGAGCCATTCCTCGTCCCAGCCCCAGAGGGATGGACGTGCTTGGTTCATTTGTCCAGATTCAGTAGGTCGTGCATCCGCTCACCTATTACTCCTCGCAGCCATGCAGCATGAAACTCCATGTCTTCCAGAGAAGTACCCTCAGCCAATCGATATTCGAACTCCTTACCCCTAGGTCCCTGACACACAACACTAAAATGGTCAACGCGGTCATAGGTTTGAAGGCAATTTACTTCTATCGACAAGAACCACCAAAACTCCGCCGAGGCGAGTTAATGGCTTGAGGAATCGAGTCAGCGCCATATGTAAAAAGCCCAGCGCGGGGCTGGGCTTCGAGTTTGGCAATCTACTTGAAGTAACCGGTTCTGCGCAGTCGCAGGCTGTAGGCCCAAACGGCAATTAGCAGAACTGCTTGCAGAGTTCCCGGCAATATATGCCAGGCCACCTTCGCATACATGCTGGCCGACAACGCCACGCCAGCAACTCGAGGCCATCCAAGCAGCGGCACAGGAAATCTTCAAAGCACTGCCTGAGGGCTACCTGGATAGTTCCGGGCCAGAAATCAGCCTTCCCAAAGCACTGCTCCTCAAGCTCCAGCGGGCGGTGAGCGAAGCGACTTAGCAATTCAATTGCATCCCCTTCCCGGTGCATCTGAACAACCAACACCACGATAGCTAGTCGTTAACGGCCCAATCCCTGGTGCTCACTAACACCAGGGTGCGCAGGAGAGCTGCTTGTGAGCCTTGAGGTGATCAGTCGTCCCTGTCATCACGATCGCGATTGCGATCACGCCATCGATCACCATCGCGGCGGTCATGCCTGTGGTAGTAACCCTGATCGTTGTCATCGCCCTGATCATATCTGCGATCGTGATCATAGCCCCTGTAACGATCACGGCCGTACCCTCCTCCGTCGTCCCAGACAGGCACGCAACCTCCCAACAAGAGGGAGCCTGAGATAGCCAAAAGAATGATTGCTGCGCGCTTCATTTTGAATGTCCTGAAAGCCAGTAAGGGCAGGATATTCGACTGCAAATCGGCTCAGAAATTCATTGGCAAGAAAAGCAAATCCCACCCCTAGACAGCGCACGCGTGTACTCCCCTCCGCGCCGATCGGCAACCAGCGGAGCGGATGAGTGCAGCCGAGTTTTGTTGGACCAGCACCCGCCACTCTGGAGGCAATCATGTCAGCACTACGCAAGGCGCAGCTCGAATACGACAACCGCATGCCGCCTCCGTTAAGCGAGGACGACCTGGTCGAATCGGATTACTGATGATCATCCCCATCCTCTCCATGGCCTACCTGATCTACAGGGGGCCGAGGCCATGAATGACGTTGCCGAATCTGCGCGGCCTAGACCAAATCCAGCGTTACCCATAACCGTAAATGCACTTTTGGTTCATTGCCCGAGGTTAGGCTGGACGGGAATCAGATCCTGAACTTCTGCGCAAGAGTAGGTGTTGGAATAGTCGAAGAATTTCGGCCTTAATTCGGAGCCGTAGCTCATACATTGGAACGCAGACGAGCCTTTTTGCAAGATTAGAAAGTGAACCGTGCCGACTCTTGCTGGCGACTGGTAGGCGGCTTTGATCTCATAGCCACTGCTTAATAGATCGGTCACCTTTTTAGTTTCCGCCAAGGCCAATGTGCTAGTGACTAGTAGGCCCAGCAGCGAGATGCTCAGGGCATTTTTTGCAATACGATTCGTTCTTGGCATGAATCCGTCATCCGTGAAGGGAAAATGTCAAGTTACCTAAGTTCAACAAAACCGTCACGGCCCAAGCCAGCTGAGTCGTAAAACTCAGCGGACTGGTCACACTCCGACAGGACCGGTCCAGAAGAGTCCATCCGACCCGAGAGCCCAGGACTTGGAATGAATGACAAGGCCGAGCGGACAGCATGTTCGACAGCACCTCAGGTATCGAGGAAAGACTGCGCCAGTAAGAGCGAATCGTGAAAAGGCACTTCTCAGCGCGATCTGGAATTTCGCCAGGGAGACTGGATACACCTCATTGGCTAACCCTTGCTCTGGGGTAAAAGGAAATCGTGAAACTGGCAGGGATGTATATATCGAGGATGACCTGCTATTGCGCGTTTGGGAGTGCGCAGAGCAGCCTCTTCGCGACGCACTTGATCTGTTCTACCTTACCGGCCACCGACAAGGCAGAATCCAGCGGTGATATCCTGCAAGCCAGAGATCAACTTGGGCATACGACGGTGATTATGACCGAGCAGTACATCCACAATCGAAAGGGCAAAAAGGTCATGCCCACCAAGTGAATTGCGGAGCGGTATTTGAAATTGCGGAGCGGTTCAGAGTAAGGCTCGCTCAAAAAAACCGTGCAAGCCCTTGATATAGATGGTGCCTGAAGCCGGAGTCTAACTCAGCTGAAAAACACCAATGTTTTCTTGGTTGACCCGTAACGACGTGATTCGGATGTACTTCCTGCTGTACTATTTTCTCGACGCTGGCTCACATCCAAAGCCTGATAGGCATCGAGGATACCATCCCTGGCGTCCACCGAATGCCCCCGCTCCCACATTGCTACTCAACGCGACACCACCACGACTGCGCGTACATCGCCCCGTCGACTTCTTCCAGCCCGCTGATGTTCAGGCCGAGCTGGGCCATGCCATTGATCTTCGCATCCAGCAGTCGTGGGAAAACATCAGGACCTGGACCACTTTTAAATATCCATGCCTCGACACAGGTTCTCCCAAGCGCCTTGCTGTGAGACTCAACGATGTGAACGTCGCCCTTCACCGGCTGGATTTTTCGGAGCCTTTCGGCAGGTATTGCTACGCCACGCTCCCTGCGGCGAACGATTAGGAAATTCATAGGGGGCCACACCAATACTGTATGTAAATACAGTATTTCACCACTCAGCGTGCCAGTGAAGAAAAGGCGACAGGTGGGACTATGCTTTACCCTCTCGACGCGAGGGCAAAGCAATGTGCGGACGACTCTCCCAGTACCGCGGCATCCACGACTTCGTCGCAGCCCTGAGCATGCCCGGGGCCCTGGTCAACAACGTCGGTGATCAACCCTTGGGGCGCTACAATGCGGCGCCAACGATGCAGCTCGCACTCTTCCATATCGCCAACGACATGCTTTATGCAGACCCGGTGACCTGGGGATGGCGGCCGCACTGGGCGACTGACCGGGCCGCGCCGATTAATGCCCGCGTTGAGAAGGTGGCCCACGGCCCATTCTTCCGTCAGATCTGGCCGCACCGCGCCATATGCCCAATCGACAACTGGTTCGAGTGGGTTGACGAAGGCGGCCCGAAGAAGCAGCCCTACCTGATCCGGCACCGGAGCGGTTCCCCCATCCTCTGCGCCTCAATCGGACAACTGCCTGGCCAAGATCGAAGCGAGCACGAAGGCTTTGTGATCATCACAGCAGATAGCGAAGGGGGGATGGTCGATATCCATGACCGCCGGCCGGTGGTCCTTTCGCCTGCCCTAGCTCGGGAGTGGCTCGACCCAGCCACGCCGAAGGAACGCGCGGAACAGATGGCTCTGCACCAGGGCGAGGTCGCCAAGGCCTTCGAGTGGTTCAGGGTTAGCACTGCGGTAGGTAACGTTAGAAATCACGGGCCAGAACTCATCGAGCCTATAGCTAGGCTCGCCGGGGGTAATGTGGTGAACAACGGCTGATCATTGACAAGCCGATAAGGTCACGACCAGAAGCCGCTCGCCCCAGATCCACCACGGCGTCCTGCAGTCTGAACACAATCCCAAAACCTCCACTCCGCGCCGGCACGAATCGCCCTCATAACTCAACGCTTTGGCCTAAACTCGACGCGTGCCCTGATGAGTCTAAGGACTGGACGCAATGCTCACAAAAAAAGCCTCAATTTTTACCACTGAGTGGGCTGATGCCAAACTCAAGGTTGGTCATGTAATTTTCTTCGTCGCTATAGTGTGCATCTCACTAATAGCGATAAGCGCCTGGGGGGTATTCAACTCCTTGGAATATCATTTGCACGACAAAGAAACAGAGATGTCAAATCTCTCGAAGACATTATCATCCAATATCGAGGCAACTCTAACCCAAGCGGACTCGGTATTATTAAGTGTGAAAGAGCACCTGGAATCTGAAGACAACAATGAAGGCAGCTTAAAAAAATTAGAGGGACTACTAAAATCGCAACAAAAACGATTACCTCAAATCCATGGCTTCTTTATCTATGACGAGCAAGGAGACTGGATACTGAATTCAAATGGTGTCATCCCCGTCGGCGCCAACAACTCAGACCGTGACTATTTTATTTATCATCGAGACCATCCGGACCCAGGACCTTACCTTGGCCCTTCCATTCGCAGCCGCTCAACAAATGAATGGATTATGACGGTATCGCGCCGCATCAACCATGATGACGGAAGTTTCGCCGGGGTTGCGATAGCCACGATCTATCTTAACTATTTCCTCGGTCTTTATGATGGTGTAGACATGGGGGAAAACGGACTCATAAACCTGGTTACATCAAGTGGAAATATTATAGTTCGCAAACCATTCCACGAATCGGAAGTCGGCCTAGACATATCAAAGGGGGAAGTATTCGCACTATTGAAGCCTGACGTAGATTCAGGAACCGCAACTATAAAATCTTTTATAGACCATTTAGAGCGGGTAATAGGTTTTCGACGCATCAATGGGTACCCGCTAGTAGTCATTGCCGCATTTGACAGAAATGAGATACTAGCCGACTGGCGAAGCGAGTCCTTTGCCAGCCTGGTAATTTCTACCATACTGCTATTAATCCTTAGCCTAATAGGCCACCAACTAATCAAGTTGATTAAGCAACAAATCCAAGCACAAAGAGAGCTACAAATATCCCAAAAAACCTACATTGAGGCCAATAAAAAACTTGAATCAATGGCACTCGAAGATGGGCTAACAGGGATTGCCAATCGCCGTCATTTCGACTTGTTTTTAGAAGCTGCAATTAGCCAAAAAAAACGTAAAAACAACGACACGACCCTTATCATAATTGATATTGACTTCTTCAAACTTTACAACGATCACTACGGCCACGTACAGGGCGACGAATGCTTAAAGAGTGTAGCAACAACAATTAAAAACCACGTAAACCGGAGCGGCGATCTTGCCGCTCGATACGGAGGAGAAGAGTTTGCCATCATACTTACAAACACAGACTACATTGGAGCTTTCCTTCTAGCTGAAAAAATACGAATTGACCTAGAAAAAAACAAGATTGAGCATATTAAGTCCCCATTGGGCGTGGTCACCATCAGCATTGGCATTAGCGCACTCTCTGAAAGGGATTTAGGCATTTCTAAGAGCCTGATAGATACTGCCGACAAAGCGCTATACATCGCAAAAACTAATGGAAAGAATAGGACAGTTATTTCAAATTAGTCTTGAACCTCAATCTACCGACTCTAGGTCCACACGAGTAGCTGATGGTTTACCGTAGTGCCTGCCTGACAAAGGTCTGACATGCAGCAAGCGCGATTAATCCTTGATCACCGTCTCCGGTGATGGCGACAATTCGTTGAGCAGCCGCTGGGTCAAGTTCGGCTCGCGTTGCTCCATGAACCAGGCCGCTGGCGCCGGCGGTGGCTGGCACCCCACAGCTACCACCCGAGGCGGTGGCGTTGAGTAAGACTGACAGCCGCAACTCAGTAGTAGCAAGCTTGTCACGCAGACGAACCTGGTTCGATTGAGCATCGCGCAATTCCTTGTAGTGAGTTTCATCATTCACCTGCAGGCGGTCCTCCAGCGCCCGGCGAGCGTCCTGCTGGATTTCCTGCCAGTCGATCACGGCCGTGGCGGCCTGCTCGCGATCTGTGCTGTACGCCGCGGCCTGCTCGGCCAAGGCCTTGTCGTAAGCATTGGTCTGCCATGTCCATGCGCACCAGCCGCCTAGGGCGAGCCCTAGCACCAGGGCCAGGGTGGGCAGCAACCAGACCGGGGCCTTCATGCCAGCACCTTCAGCGCCAGGTCATACAGCGCCTTCCGCTCCGTGGCACCATTCGGTACGCGGCCTGGCGAGCCGGTATTGATGACACTGCCGATGTCCTGGATGCGGCCGGCGTCGGCCAGCTCGTTCAGGCCGTGAGCGGCCCACCACCAGGCGGCGGACTGGGCGGCTTGCTCTGGCTGCTCCAGAAGCTCGGGTTGCTCCTCCAGGGGCAAACCCAGGCCGCCGGCGGCGGCGTGATAATTCGAGCGGCCGGTGAGCTGGATCAGGCCGCGCCCTCGATACTTCCAGCCATCCCCTGGCAGCGTGTTCCCCATGCGGCCGGCGTACACGATGTTTGCGATCTGCTCAGGCTGCCTTGCCACGGCTGCCGCTGTTTGAGCGGTAAAGCGGCTTGGCCATGTCGTCAAAAGCCCCTGGGCGCTGTAGTTCAGGTTCTCGACCATTCTTGTCAGTTGGCCTGACTCATGCCCGACCTGTGCAATAAATGCAGCCATCCGCACTGGCGAGTCGATCTTGGAGCGCGCCATTGCCGCATTCAGCGCAGGCACAAAAAAGCCCGCGACTTGGCGGGCTTGGGGGATGATTTGCAGCAATTGCTGCTCGGTGATTGACATAAAAACACCTGGATTCGTGATATGTTTGTGGGCAGTGCGTGAGGACTTTAATGACAACTCGATTCGGTTATGATCTTCGTGAAAATCACCTTGATGGATTGCGTGGGTGGGCAGCTATATTTGTGCTTGTCTCGCATCTGCGACCATTACTTCCGGAAAATTTCAAGATACCGAGAATATTTTTTGCAGATGGAATGCTTGCAGTAAGCATATTTTTTGTTTTATCTGGATATGTTTTATCCATTGGATTTTATCGAAACACATCAAAAAGAAGAGTTATCGATCTTGCAGTGCGCAGATATCCACGATTGGCAATACCGGTTTTATTTTCCTGCCTTCTAACTTACGCGCTACTAAACCTAAATGCATTTTACAACATTGAAGCTGCAAAAATAACAGGAAACAAAGATTGGCTTCCGGTATTTTTTCATTTCACAACAAGCATAACAGAGGTTTTTAGATATTCCCTTTACGAAATATTCATAGATCCTCTAGCTACTCCAAGCTTTAACCCGGTACTCTGGACGATGTCATTTGAGTTGGCGGGCTCTTTCATCGTATTAGGAATTTTATTATTATGCGGTAAAAACAAATACGCACAACTCACCGTGCCAGCAATATTTCTAGCCGTCGCGACAATTTATGAGTCGCACTTCTCTGGATTTGCCTACGGAATGATAATTGCTCAATTAACTGCAAAATCACATTCAAACTGGAACAAAGGAAGGATTGTAAATACCCTGCTGATAGTAGCTCTAACTCTAGCACTCTACGTCGCTAGCAAGAGAGAATTAGCAGATAACGCTTTGCTCCTTCCTGTATGTGCAGCCATCTGTGTATTTTGCATTCATTTCTGCCAAGTTCTGCGCTCGTTTTTCAGCATGAAAATATCGACTTGGCTAGGGGCTCTGTCATTTCCAATTTACCTGACACACATACTGGTTCTTTTCTCGATAAGCTCTTGGTTTATTGTAAAGGCGAATGAATTTAACATCTCACCTGAGATCACTGCCACATCAACCATACTGATATCAGTTTTTTGTTCTACTTTGGTCGCGATAGCATTCAAGCCAATTGAGTCGACAGCAATAAAACTCTCAAGAAAAATATCAAAGACAATACTATATGCAAGATCATCAAACCCCCTAGAGAAAGTTAATGATGCATAGCACACATTAAAACCAACTATTTCACTGGTGGAGCAGGCCACGAAATAGAATTCGGCCAGCCAAGACTGGACTGGACTGGACTGGACTCAATGCGATTTAACTTAACTCGATACTGCCTCCACTCTTTCAAGGTAGCGATTTCATCTGGTGTTGCCTCTGAAAGATCAATGGCATCGTGCAAAGCCTCGATATTGAAAGAGGCCCATTCCATCAACTGATTTTTGATCCGCGGCACGTTTTGCTATTTGACAATTCGTCGGTAGCATGGGCGCCAAGAATTCTCCATCCATATAACGCCACCCTTCTCCTACAACTTCACCTTCTGGAACTTCAACCAAAATAAGATCCTTGTGAAACATCTCAGAGATGTCGCCATCCGTTTCAAAAAATTCAAATACATCCCGTCAGAAATGCGAGCATATTTCATTTGAGCCACCTCAAGCATATTCATAAATGACAGTAACCTCAGGAGCTCCGCCCTCTCCGCCCAAACCACCAACGGCGGCGCGATAGCTCCAGCGGCCGGTGAGCTGGATCAGGCTGTGGCCACGGAGGTGCCAGTCGTCGCTAGAGGATTCAGGACTGTGGCATATGCGGCTTCTAGCGAGCCATCGCATGGTTGAGCGCAGGAACAAAAACGCCCGCGACTGGGCGGGCATTCGGGAGGATCTGCAGCAACTGCTGCTCAGTGATCGGGATTACTTTTCTCCAAGCAAAAAAATCCCTCTCGATAGCGGTGGTTACTTAGCTTCAGGCGCTGGCGGTGCGGGTGTTTCTTCCGTCTTCGGCATGTTCAGACGCACGTCGATCCAACTGTTGAGCGGTACGTCAAGCGGAGCCCCGCGGCCGGGGATCATTTCGCCGTCCTCGGACAGCGTCCAGCGTTGCTTGAATAGTCGAATGATCACTGTGCCGTCGTCATCCTGTTGGCTCTCAGAAATACCAAGGGTGCGGCCACCGTAGGGCGAACACGGGTCTTGAGTGCGCCAGCCCTCAAGAGCAAGGCCCAGGCTACCCATCACCCGATATTCGCCGACAGCAAGTCGCTCAACAGTTGCGCCGCGTGCCTCATCGTTCGCAACGCCCCATGCGCCGGCAGGTTCGAAAGTCTGCTCCTGCAAGTCAAGGCGCTGGCTGTCGGAAACACTTGCAATGCGAACAATCGGCGACGCCGCGGATAACGCGCCGCCTGAGCCGCGGGTCGTGTTCCCGGTGTGATAGAACTCAAGCCAGCCCGTCTTTGTACCGTTAACACTTGATCGAAAAAGAGCAACCGCTGGCGAAGTACCGAGAACAAACTGCACCCAGTTTCCTGTCGGCTGGTCATATGCAGTATGCGAAACCGATCCGTACTGCGCTGCCGCTGGCTTATCAGTAGCGGTTGGCCCAAATCGATAGGAGCCAGATACGGGTATCGCTCCCAGGTTTGTAGTCGTCGGAATCGCAGTGCTGCCAACACCGAAGTCTCCAACTTTCAACACTCGGCCAGGGGTAGCGTCAGTTGAATTTACGGTGAGCAAGGCAGTTGCTGCACTGCCCAGCCCAAGGCCAGCCCTGCCGCTGGCTTGATCAGCTCCACCTGTCCCGCCCTTCGCCACCGGCAACACGTCATAGTTGCCCGTGGAGCCAAGCGCAGCCATCTTCTGCCCGTACTGGCCCGTCCAATCGCGCACCTGGTCGGCCAACAGCTTCTGGTAACCCTGCACAGGCATGACGGCATACGACTGGCCTGCAGCTGTCGGGCCAAGGTATGGGGACGCCAGGGATATCACCGTATCGCTGGCGACATTCTGCAGCTCGTACTGACGGCCATCTGGGCCGATAAATGCATCACCGACTCGGGTATTAGCAGCGAACCCAGTATTGGTTCCGGTGACCGTTGTTGAGCCGCTTGTCACGGCTACTGTTCCGGCTCTAAGCCAGGCCATATGTTTTCTCCAGGCAAAAAATCCGCTCGAAAGCGGCAGCTGTTTAACTTTTTCGAGTTTAGGCCACGGGTTTTCCGAATACTGCGCACGCCGTGAACGCATATGGATTTTGGAATGCAGTTAGCCCGATGCGCAGTGCGTTAGAAGCAAAGTCAAACTGCATCTGAACGACCCTTCCAGTTTGATTATTTGCCATCGCCAGCATTCTCAAGTTATTCACCATAAAATAATCTCCAAACTGATAGTCGAGCGGCACGTAGTACCAGTTTGTGTATGCACCAGTCGGCCCCTTCACGCTATGGGTATAGGTCCAACGCTGAAAGAGCCGCGTGAAATTCATTGTCGGGGCGCCAGAATCAAATATCAGCTTCTCATCCGCACTCCATAACCGAAGGCCATAGTCAGATATTGGTTGCGAATCGAACGCAGCAACTACTACTTGCCCGTGAGGATTTTCGGAGGCTATCGCACAAGACGTCCAGTTGCCAGGTTCTCCGCCATAGATAACTCCAAGGCTAATGCCATTGACGTTACTATCTGGTCTCACAAAAAACAAAGGGGGCTCAACTGTTTTAACTGGGTGCTGAAAAGCCACAGAGGCCTGAGTCCCGCTGCCGTCGTAGCGCCCATGATGAAAGATGCACAGCCGATTAAACTCCGAGTCAATTGATACAACATCATCGTCATTCGTGACTTCTAATCCATACCTATCTGCCACCCTATTTGTACCTCATCACAATGAAACGCATTATTGCCGTGCTCCGAGATCCTACTGTTTCACCTGAAATGAAATTTCTGACATAGGCCTCACCAACACCCATACTGCTCTCCAGCTGTCGATTTTGCGGAACATCAAAATCCTGAGGGATGTTGGTCAGCGGAATCACCATTGCGACAGAGTTATCCGGACTACACCCTGGAACCTTATAAACTTTCGTATAGTTCGCAGGCCAACCACTAGAATCAACAACCTCATTAATAATAATTCGATAGGTCGAAGTTGAGGTATCAAACTGAAGAGTTCCATCTGCTCCCCACATTCGCAGCCCATAGCTCATTCGCTAAGATCTCCAAGCTGCACACGCTTCTTATTGTTGGCATCCCAAACACGCAAAGAACGATTGGTGAGCATTGTTCTCCCCTGCCCAGGAACGACCCCATTAATTTCGAACGTCCCGTCGAAGAACAGCTTCCAACCAGATACCTGTGGGACATAGTTATTTGACTGGATGTAGTTGCCGATCTTGGCGTTGGTAATCGTGCCGTCCTGAATGAACGCAGAACGGATGAATGTCTGCCCACCGCTCACCGAGAACGGCGACACGGGCGTGCCATTGGCAAGGTTCAACAACATGAAAGTGTCGGCCCGCACTACGAACTGCGAGGACACACCGGACGGATCTACTTGCAGGCCCAGGCCGAACGAGGCCGCGTACTTCTGGCCGCCGGCTGTGGTCTCCATCTTCACTGACCACAGCGTTTCAAGCTGGCCGTTGGTGTTGGCCAGTGCCGAGGACGTTTCCTGAATCGCCGCTGTGTTCTCGCCGACCGTAGCCTGTAGCTTGGTCGTCCGCTTGGCCTCGGCTTCAATCTCTGAAGCACGGACCTTCTCCTCGGTGACGATGGCCGCAACGCTGTTAAACCCCCGCATAGCATCAGCCAGATCGCCAGAACCGTCGTCCTCGCGCCAGGAAGCACGCAAGGCATTGGTAGTGCTGGCCTGCGCCGTGACCACGCCGTCGAGCTCCGTGATATCGGCGGTGTTGGTCGCCACCTGCTGGGCCAGGCCATTGGCCGTTTCAACCGACTGCCCAACATCGAGCCAGTACGTCAGGCTCGGCGGTGGGTTGTTGGTCGGCACGTCCTTCAGCGCCTGGTAGATGCGGCCGCCCTCAACGACCATCTGGCCCTTCAGGTAGGTCGCTTCCGGGTCATACCCTTTCAGCCCATCGAGAGCATCGATCTGGTTCTGCAGCCCATCCAGCTCGCTCAGCAAGTCCTTGCCAAGCTCCGTCTTGCCTATCTTACCGGCAAGGTAGTCGAGGATCGGAGATGCGTCCGAACTGGCCTGGCCCATCACCCCATTCACGACCGGATAGAAAGGTCCGACGTTGCCGGTACGGTCGACCAGGCGAGCCCAGAAGAAAAACTGCGCGCCAGCGGCCAGGCCTTGCAGAAGAAAATCTGACTGTGGATAGGCAAGGTCCGTCAGCTTCGTTGCAGCCTCAAGGCTGTTGCCTGGTCCATACCAAATCTCGGTGCGCTGGGTGTCCTCGGCGCCCGCTGGGAAGCCCCACTTCAAGCCAATTCCGAACAGTTCACTGGTGGTAGTCAGGTACGACACCGCCGGCGGCAAACCCTCCTTACCTTTGAGCAGGGTCAGATCGGAGCTTTTCCAGATCGACGAGATATCGAACGCGCTGACAGCACGTACTCGGGCCAGGCAGGCACCGGCGTAAATGCCGGTTACATCGACCGAGGTCGATCCCGTGCGCTGCAGCTTGATCCAGTTGCCGCTGTCCTTACGCCATTCCACGTCGTAGCCCACAGCGCCACCCACGGCGGGCCAGGAGATGTTCATGGTGCTGATCGCGATGCCCTGGTCCACTGCGAAGCTTGATGTCAGGGTGACGCTCGCCGGCGGCGGGACGACGGTGATTGGAATCACGCTGATCGGCCGCTCTTCCAGTCGGGCGCCGGTGTCGATGTGCGCAAACTTGCTCGGGTCGTACTGAACGGCTGATATCTCGAACACGCCGGGCTCCGGCCGTGCCACGCTTGTGACGCGGTAGAGCGGGATCGCCAGGTCATCAGCATCCAGCGCCCACACCAGTTCGCGCTCAGGTACTACGGAATATGCAGTGGTGACAGTGACCTGCCGGCCGTTGACCACCTGGATGGTGCGCCCTTCGCACTTACCATCTGGCAGGTTCAGGATCAGCCGGTCGCCGGCCTTGGCCTGGGTATCACGGTCCAGGGTGACCACCTTGCCGCTCGCCGCCGCGATACGCCCGCCTACAGGCCTGCCGGCCAGTAGCTCGTCAGCAACGGGAATGACGTAGCCAGGCAGCGGAATACGCCCGTCCAGGCCAACCTTGAACGTGATCGCTCGGTCCCTGGAGTTGGTGAGCAACGCCCACTTGCCGCGGCGCTGGGCCTCGGATTCGCGGGTACAGCCGATCGCGCTGATCTCGAGCGGGTTGTCGCCATACCGGCGCTGCAGCTTCTGGTCGGTCACTGCCGTGACGTCGGTGTCGTAGTTGTTAGCTGGGTTGTCGTAGCTGACAAGAGCGCGCGTGTACCGGGTGCGCTCCGATGCGCTGGAGTAAGTGAACTTGCCGTCGATGACGTTCGCTCGGGTGTAGGCAAAGTCAAAGTCGGCGTCGCGCGGCATGTCGGACAGGGTAAAAACCTGCCCTTGGGCCCAATAGGTCATGCCGCGGTAGATGGCGGAGATATCGCGCAACAGCGTCCAGGCATCGGCCTTGCTCTGGAGATTCAAGTTGCAGATGAAACGCGGCTCTGTTCCGCCCTTCCCGTCTGGCACCAATTGGTCGCAATACTGGGCGATGCGGTACAGCTCCCACTTGTCCACCTGCCACGGCTTGATGCGCCGGCCCAAACCGAAGCGGTCGCTGACAGTGATGTCGTAGGTCATCCAGGTTGGATTGTCAGTCCAGGCCAACTTGAAGCTGCCGTCCCAGATACCGGAGTAGGTCCTGGCCACTGGGTCGTAGTTGGCCGGCACCATGACCTTCTTCAGCTTGGTCTCCACGGTGACGGCCGGGATGCTGCGGAACTGTTCAGCCGAAAACTCGATGTAGAGCAGCGCGGTGTTCGGGTAGCGCAGCTTTGCATCGATGACCTCGGTGAAACCCGCGATCTGCATGGTGTCGGCAATTTTGTTGTTGTTCTGGTTCGGGGTGATGCGGGTCACCCTGAGCAGCCAGCCGCTGGCAGCGGCCGGCAGATTGATACGCCGGGTACGCTCGTAAACACTGGTGGTCTTACCGTCCACTGCCTCGCTCAGGACCTCCTGATAAGCCCCGCCGTCGGTGGCCAACTCGACCTTGTAGGCAATCCGGTAGCCGTTGATGCTGCCAGCCGCATCAATGGACTGAAGCATCGGCCAGGCAAAGCGCAGACGCACGGCCGAAAGCTGGATGTTGTTGATCGCACGAACCCACGGGGTGCCGCTGCGCAACTCAGTGCTGATGGTCGTCTCGTTCTCGACCGATGGGATGCCCTGGATATAGGCCTGGTCCACCGCTCCAGTACGCCACTCCCACTTCACGTTCGGGAAGTTCATGTTGCCCTGAGGGTCTTGCAGCGGGGTGTTGTCGAGGCAGATATCGCGCGCAGTCGGTACGCCTTCAAATTCGCCCTCGCCCGCCGCAATCAGCATTTTGGCTATGGCTACAGAGCGCAGACTGTCCGGAGCCTCAGTCGGTGTCTTGGGTTTCTTTTCGCCGCCCTTGGCGCCGTGAATCTCAATGCGTTGTGCTGCGCCCATGCTTTCCTCCAGGCAATAAAAAACCGCCTCATGGGCGGCTGCGATGCTGCAGGCGACAACTACATCTGGTCTTCTGCGTAAATGGCGGCGCTGATGATCGCTCCGCCTACACGGCGCTTGCCGTAGCAGAGCGGTACCGGATTGCCCGAGGCGGTGGTGTTCTTTGCGCTGCCAAAGGCGTAGCCGGGTGTGTTCTCTGGTGCGGCACTGGTCTTGAGGCCGCCAGGTTGAGGGCTGAGCATTTGGATAACGCCGCCCAGCATCATCGACCCGCCCGTCATGATCAACGCTGAACCAAATGGCGCGCCAGCACCGAAAGTCCCACCAGTGATGATAAGGCCGACCACAACCAGAACTGCGCCCACGATGGTTTGCAGGGCACCACCGCGCTTGCTGCCGGTCATCACTGGAGCAATGCGAATATCGCCCTCTCCCGCAAAATCAAGTTCCTTCTCCACCAGGTTTGTCTTGCCGCGAAATACAGCGAACTCAAGCCCACGGGACTTGGCGTTGGACAAGAAGCGCTCGAAGCCGGGAATCTGTACGCACAGGGCTTTCACCGCCTCGGCTGGGGTCCTCACTGCCATCCGAAAGGACCGCCCAAACTGTCGGAGTTGGCCATAGAGCAGGATCGTAGTCATGGGCTGATAATTGATGGCAAGTGCCGACATTTGCTTTTCTCCAAGCAATAAAAAGGCCCGCCGAAGCGAGCCCTGAACAATTTAATGTGCCGCTACAGGCAGCCCTGTAACGCGGTCAGACGTTTGTTGGCAATCCAGTTGCCAACCACTACGTAATACTTTGCCTCAGAGCCTGAGCCCTTTGGCTGGATATCAGCGAAGTACTGAGAACCCTCAGTAAACACCGTATAACCGGTGTCACGCCCCGGCTGAAGCGTTGCCCCAGGCGTGCCGCCGAAGATCGGCTGGTTCTGCCATTCGTACTGGACACATTTTGCCAACGCGGCGTCGGCTTTCTTCGAGACCAGCACCTTATACGGCCCTGTCTGGCGCGCCTCATTCATGGTCGGAGCCATGCACCCCGCCAGCATCGCCACCGCTACCAAAGAAAGGGTTGAAAGTAAGGTAAGGCTTGAGACTTGGCTGATAGTTCTCATTTGTCTTTCGCCTTCAGGCATATCGAAAACCACTTATTCTCAAATTCGCTTACTGCTCTTTTTTTGTTCTCTTCAGCGCGAAAGGCTGAGGTGCTGTAGGCATCTTTAATAATCTCCGCCCCTAACGCGTCAACGAACGGATCCCCTGCCGAGGCTCTCATCATCTTTGCCATGGAAACTTCATCCTGACGATTCCTCATGATAGAGCCAGCCATTTCCGAGACGGAAGTACAGTAACTTAGTACCTCGTCAGATGGTTTAGCCGCGAGTGCGTTATTGGCGGATAGCGCCAAAATCGACAAAATCCCAATCCTTGAAAACACCTTCCGCATACCTAGCCACTCATTCTCATCCTGAATACACGACTGTACCCCGTACCTGACCAGGCATCCACTTCACTGAGGATCAGATGCAAAAAGCCCAGCGCGGGGCTGGGCTTTCTGCTGCTTTACCTCTGAGCCGGTAAAAAACTCTGCAACTGCTCCTGAACGATCATCCAGTGTGGATGGAACGCCAGTAGCTGGGAAGTGGCGGCGCGTAGTAGCTTTTTGTCTCTAGCCTAAAAAGGATCGCCGGAATGGCAAAAAAAGCAAGATTTTTCAGAGTTTACGTAGTCGATGGAAATGGCCGCCATCTCTCTTTCGAGGCAGCTTTTAGTGAATTAGACCTCTATAACAAAATCACCCCGCTACTCAGTCCTCACCAACGCCTAGAAACGATTGAACATATAGGGTACCGCTTCGTTGAGAGCCATCCAGATGAGGAGAACGACGCGGTTGAGTTTAGAGTCAAGCGCCCCTCTGGTAAGTACTGGTACTGTCGAGTAGGTGATCTTTCTTACCCCTACCTCACCCAGCAGTTCTCTAAAGACGTCAAAAACATAAACGATTTCTACGATGAGCGAGACGCAGATCGCTGTCTAGAGTAGCCAAGAAGTTCTCCAGTCCTTCGCCTGCAAGCCCAAGGACTGGGATTGCGCCAATCTCGGCGCGTTTATGACCTGGAGGTCAAAATGAGCAAGGAACTACCAAAAGATCCGATCAACACAGGATGGGTTCTCGGCTGGGGCGTAGTACGACATGCGCCGTGGAGCCTTCAGGGCGTTTTCGCAAGCAAAGATGAAGCTGATTCACAAGCACTAAAAGCCGGTGATGGGTTCAAGGTGCATTACGGATCTCACAAACCTGGAACGGATGATTTCGTACACTCCGATTCAGTTCATAGTTAGTGCCATCACAATCGTGCCGGGGCCGAAGGCTTTCTCTGCTCTGAGTCCCGGCTTTCCGATGTAGCGACGATTGTACCCACCGCTCCCAGGCCCAACCCTTCCATTGAAAATCAAGCGATCAACCTCTGTGTCGCCATCCATAATTGCGACAACCGTCTGGGCACCAAAGATTGCCTTGCTGGAGACGGTGAATAGATCTTGGATGGTTACAAGATAGTTCTGGCTGCCTTGCATGTGTCCCCCTGCGGCAGTGCCGCGTTATGTTGTTGGTTGTGCGTCTTTGTGCCTGAGGATCAGGCGTGCTCGGTCCAGCCATGGGCCGCCGAAAACGATAATCTCCGACGGCCTGCCGTACAGGTGGTGCAGCAGGAAAGGCCCAGGCCCGAACACTTCGGCAGCCTCACCTGGTAGCGCAGGATCTGAACCGAGGTAGATCCCTGCATGGTTAGGGTGAGCCGTGCGCCCCGCGGCCATGACGATTATGTCCCCGCGTTGAGGCTGGTCCACTCGATAGAAGCCTGCAGCCTCGTAGGCCTGCTCGTAGAGGCTGGGCCCGTCGGCTTTCTCCCACCAACCGTCCTCCCGCTTGAAAGCCTCGAACTCAAGCCTCCATTCCCGCTTATACCAGTCCGCGCAAACCTGCCAGCAGTCCCAGGCGCCATGCACGAACGGGCGCCCGAGAAGCGGCGTAGAGCCCGACGGGGTAACCGTGCGCAGGTCACCCTCAGGCCAGCTCAGAATGTGCCAGGGCAACGCCGTGGCCTCGCACATGGCCAGGTCCCGAGGTGATGGCCTGCTGGTGGCGTCCGGGTGCGAATGAACAATGCCGATCACCTCGCCCAGGTCTTCCGCCGCGGCGTAGTCCTCCGGGTCAAGTCGGAATTCTTCGCTCGGCTCGATCGAAATGTTTCGGCAGGGGAAGTACTGCTGCCTCCGTCCAACCGCAAGGACCAAGCCGCAACACTCCTTTGGGTACTCAGCTGCGGCATGCGCCTGTATCGCGCTCAAGATGTGCTTGCGCATGATCAGCTCCTGGCAATCAGAGATACGGCCGGGAACCCGCCGTGAGAAAGCTCATTGTTGGCGCCGAAGCGCAACTTGCAGGACGACAAACAGCCTTTGCACTGATCCTTGGCCGGGTCGTCTGTGGGTCTGTCCTCGTCATCGAACATTGCAGCGCCGGTATAACCGCAATCAGGCCCACGGTAACCATTGGTCATAGCCCAATGACAAAACGTCGTCATCTGCCGGCCTGGCAGGCCATGGTTGTCGATCTCTCCCGGGGAAGAGAGCTCCCAAACAACGGCCTCTCCGTCTTCACTGGTTTTCTGGTCGATGTACCAGATCTCAAGCGCTTCCTGGGTTGGGTCGGCAGTTGGGTTTCCATCTGGGAAATTCGCCGCATCCAGGTACTGGGCCAGGGTCTCGCGGATCGTCAGCTTGAACTTCAGCAAGTCATCGAAGGCCAGACACAGCGCGGTGATTCGCCCGTTCACGTTGTCGGCGGCAAAGGTCGGCCTTGTGGCCGTGCCGTCGCTGCTGGAGCCTATACCCTCGATCTGCACCGGCCAGGCCGCGTATTCAGCACCCTGCCACCAAATCGACTTGGCAGGCAGATCCTCTTCCGGTCCGGCATAGGCCAGCAATTCTTCCGGCGTGTGCGGGACAGCGTGACCGTGAAACCGCAGGTAATCGGCCCCGTATTCGGTACCGTCGATTTCGAACAGGCGAATCTCGCCGCCGGGCTCCAGCTTCTGGATGTCCGTGATCAGTGCCATGGGCTGTTATCTCAGGGGTGAAAGGTTTGTTCGAAGGTGGCGGTGATGGCGTAAGCAGATCCACCGCGGTGAACCGGCTTGTAGCCGTTGCACTTGTATAGGCCGAGCTCACCCAAGGGCGGCTCCCAGAGAAATCCCTTTGCCCCCTTGTGCCGATCAAGGAACGCCATGATCTCCTTGATGCGGGGCTTCAGCCCGGTAAAGGTCACCGGCCAGGACTGGGACCTGTTATTGATCCCGTCCTCGACCGACTGGGCATATCCGTCGCCAAATTGCTTGGTTCGGACGCGCTGAGTGACTTCCCCCTCGGCGCCCTTTTCAGTCGCCCAGGTGAATCGTTCGAGTGCCATAGATCATCCTTTTAGGTTTCGGCTGCTTACGCCGCCTTGGCGCCAAGACTTGGCGATTTCTTCGGCTGCAATCTGCCGCGTGCGCGACTCCATGTTCCGCTGGAACAGCTCGGCATCGAACTCAGCACCGTCTGGTCGGCCGGCCTCCTGCTCGCTCAGGACGATCGGCATGCTGAGGCTGATGTTTACCCCGCCACCTCCAGCTCCAACGGCTGCAACACCCAACTTGCCGTTGGCGGTACGGGTCAGCGGCATGATCGCTTCAGGGCCCGCCTCCCCCATGACGCCAGTGTTGCCGCCAGCCATCCCAAAGGCAGTTGGCTTGCTGACGATGGAGTTGGTGAAGGCGCCGCCATCGGCGAACATCTGCACGCCAGCGCCCCAGGCACCGCCATTGGCCTGATAGCTGGAGAAGTCGACCCCGGTATACCCGGCCTGCGTTGAGCCGGCTGAGGCCGCCCCTCCGCCGAAGTACGATCCGGCAGCAGAGGCAGCCATGCCGAACAGCGAGCTGAGCGCCGCAGAACTGGCCTGGCGAGTAGCAATCCTGGCCATATCTGCGAGGATCGACTTCGCGAAGTCAGCGAACGAGAGCTTCCCCGTCATCGCGAACTGGACGATTGCGTCCTCCATCGAGCTGAAGGCGTTGGTGAACAGGCTCTTGGTCTGGCCGGCAACATCTCGCGCCGACTCCAGGTAGTTCTGCCAGGCTGAGGACGCTCCATTTGTCCAATCGCCCTGGGCAGCCGACATATCGTCGTAGTTGCTGACCACGGTGTCGTGCAGCTTCTGCTGAGTGGTTTCCAGCGCCTGCAGCTTCTGCGTGTACTCATCGAGGCTCATGCCCCGGGAGCCATCGCCGTACTGGTTGGCCAGGTCCAGCTTCTGCTGGTTGATGCGGTCGTCGATTGCGTTCTGCTGGTTGGTCAGATCCCTCTGGCGGTCACCCTGGCCAAGCCCAGCCGCAGCACGCAGACCCTGCTCGCGTAAGGTGTCGACTTGCTGCTGCAGGGCGCTGGTGTAGGTCTTGACCGCCAGTTCCTGCTTCTTCAGCCTGCCTTCTTCGTTCTTGGTCAGCACGCTCAGCTCGGTGTCAGCATCCTGCTGAGCCTTGACCATTGCGGCGCGGGCATCGGCGATCTTCTGGTCGAGCTGGATGCGCTGGGCGGCGGAGGTGCTGGCCTTGCCCTTGGCAGCCTCAAGTGCCGCAATCTCAGCCTCGTAAGCAGCGGTGACCTCGTCCCGCTCATTGCCGATCATAGCCTGGCGTTTGAGCAGGTAGTCGGCCTGGGACACAAGTCCCGCCTTCTGCGCCGCGTCCAGTTCCTTCTGGGCGTTTTTGTACTCAGACAGGATGCCGGTGAGGTCGTTTTTCGAGTTGTTGAAGGCCGTCAGGTCTACCGCGCCGGTGGCAGTCTTCGTGTCCTTGTACTTGCTGTTAATCGCCGCTTTTTGACCATCAACACTTTCCTTGGTCAAGCGACTATTGGTCGGATCAGACATCCGGAGAGCTGAGAGCTCTTTTTCCAGATCCTCCAGCTCATCCTTGCGTTTGTCTGCGTTAGATCTGGTGGCCTTTTTTCTCGCATCAAGCTTATCAATCGCCTTCTGACCGGCCTCCATGATCGCGTTACGCTCTTTCTGCCTCTTAGCGTAATCGGTCTCTGCTGCGTCCTTTACTTCCAATCCCTTGATGTAATCGCGGAGACTTTGCTTTCCCTTCTCGCCAATGTAGACAGGGTCCTCGCCGGGTATTCTCTCGCTGCCACCTCGAGTTTCAAGGCGCTCAAGAGCCTCCTTTGCAGTTTGAATTCGCTCGGCGTTGGATTGGCTACGCCCTGCGTTCTTCAGATTGTCCGCAGCCTTTGCGACCAGGTTGTAGCCCTTCTCCCAGAGACTGAGGTTCTCCAGAATCTTGGGCGTCCGGTCGTTGATCGCATCCGCATACTGATCGGTGGCCAGCTTTACCGCTTCCGCGTGTCGCCCCTGCTCTTCGAGAGCAACGATCTGCGAGTAAACCGACGTAGTCAGATAGTGATATTGCTCATTGAGCGCAGCAGAAGCCTTAACGGGCTCATCAGCCAACTTCACAAACTCGGCGATCGTGTCGCCCACCGCTTTGCCTGTTGCCTCCTGCATCGACACGGCGGCCTGGGTGATCTCCAGAAAGCTCTCTCCGGCAATCTTGCCGTTACCCGCCAGGGTAGTCAGAGCCTCCGCAGCCTGTCCCGTTGTCCCGACCGTATCGCTGACCTGCTTGGCCATAACGCCAAGCTGGGAGGCGGTAAGCCCAACCGATCCGCCGGTTAAGATCAATGACTTGTTGAAGGTATCCTGCTCTTCGCTGCCCTTGTAATAGGCGTATGCAAGAGCACCGATTGCGGCAGTCACAAGGGCAATAGGCGCCGCGAGCGCGAGAAAGCTTGCAGCACTGGCCCCTGCCCCAGCACCAAGCTGCGCAACCGCCCGCGCACCGCTCCCCCAATCCCCAGACTGCAGGGCATTGGTTAGCTGCATGACGTTTTCTTGAGCCTGGCGGGTGCCGAGCTTCAGCTTGTCGAATGCGGTCTCTGTAGCGGTGATACCGGCTCGATCCTTTCCGATCTTGGCCAGTGCCTCGTTGTAGCGTTCAGCGCTGATTGCTCCACGCTGAAACGCCTCGTTCGCCGCCTTTTCCTGCGCCTCCAGTTTGGCCAGCTTTGCATTCACCGGGTCGATGCTGTTGACCGTACGCTTCAGCGCCTCGATCTGCCGGTTCTCGGCGTCGATCAGGCGCTGCTTCTGCGCTGCCTCCTTGGCTTCGGCCTTCTCGATCTTGTCGAAGGATTTGCCTAGACGCTCCTGGTAGGCCTCTTGCTGCTCAATGGTGACCAGGCCACCCTTGCGGGCTCGTTCAAGCAACCCCTCCGCCTGGACCAGCTTCTCCATGCTGTCGAGATTGCCAGTCATCGCCCTGTCGAGCTGGCTGATGATGGCGATTTCACTGGCCGCGCTTGCCCCCGCCTTGCGGCTGGCGTCGACCTGGCGCTCCTTCGCGCTGGTCGCTTTATCGATGCCCTGAGCAGCTTCCGCTTCCGCTTGGCTGATCTTCTTGCCGGTGCTGGCCAGACCTTCCCCAGCCTTGCCGAGATCGTCGACGGCCTTCTCCGCCCCTTCGGCCGCGTCGACCAGTTTATCCAGGTCATCGGCAGCCTTGACCGCCTGAGACGACTCAACCGCAATGCCAAGCGAAGCGAAGGTAGTGCTCATTTGTTGTCTCTCTGTTCAGCCATAACGGCCAGGGCCTCAGCCTCCATCTGCCGGATGTCACTGAAAATGCTTTGCCTGGAACTGGCCGGCACGCCACACATTCGAATGACGCTCGGCAGGACGCCGTAGTCCAGACCGGTAGCGCCGCACGCGCCCGCCCGCCACTGGGTGCCCATTGCCTCGAAGACGGTGAAGGCAGGCCAGTTGTCCGGCCAGACCTCGCAATCGCCCGTGAGGTCGCCCACCCGAAAGCCAAAGACCTTCAGTTCCTCAGCCAAAGGCTCTTGCTGATAGAGGGCACGCGCGGCGCTTAGGAGTTTCCCAGGCGGGCCTGGTTGAAGGCCTCGGAATAGGTCGCCAGTACCGCGCTGGGCACCGAGACAATCGAGGAGACCAGGACGCGGATGTTCTGGTCGTTGAACTCTTCTTCGAAGTCCCAGCCGGCCACCACAGCCTTCACTTGATCCACCTGCAGGTCGATCTGGGCTGCGGTGAAGGCTTTCAGGTCCATCTCGTCAGCCTTCAACCCCAGGGCCTTGTGGCGCTCGCCCCACTTGGCGTAGAGCTCGGCCAGGCCGGTCCGGTCCAGGTACTTGAACTCGAACCCGACCTTCACCGGCTCGCCGCCCAGCTGCGGGATCAGCACGTCGGCCTTGAAGGTTGGATTTTGGATCAGGGAGAACTTGGCCATGGGTTACACCGAAGTCAGATAGCGGGTTGGCTCGGACTGCAGCGCCAGGTTGACGGTGCGGGTCAGAAGGTTGTTACGGGACACCGCTGGCTGCTTGGAGAAAGAGGTGTAGGCCCCGTACAGCAGAGTGTCATTGCCCGGGAGGTTGAGCCGTGCAGCCTGCACCTTCTTGCCCGCATCAGCCGACATCAGCACCGCGTTGAAGGGTTGGGCCGGATCATCTGCGATGGTCAGCACCATGCTCGCCGCCGACTTGTCAGTCGGGATCTGCTTGCCCTGGTCATCCTCGAGGAAGGTGACGTCGAGGTAGTTCTGCTCCCCACCGGAGAAAGCCAGGTCGGTGACCTGCGGAATCAGTACCCAGGTGAGGATCTTCTTCATGGTCCCAGCACCGTTGCCAGCCGGAAACAGCTGCGTATCGGTGGTATCGATCCCTTCCAGGGTAATCGCCACCTTGGTGGCCGCCTTCACGCGCACCACCTTGTTATCCAGCTTGCTCCAGCCGGAGGTCAGCAGCACGATATCGCCAGCGGCAAGATCAGCATCTGCAACGGTGGCCACCGCCTCGGAAGCGTTGGTTATTGCAGTGAAAGCCAAAGCCGGAGCGTAGGTCGCGGCATGCTGGAAGTTGCCGCCGTTGGGAATTCGGTATGCCATTGGGTTTTCCTCACTTCAGAAATAACAAAACCCGCTCAGTGGCGGGTTCGTTGGGTTGCCCGATGGGCAGAATCAGTTGGTGTCGGCTCGGTACTGGAAGGACACGGGGACGGTATAGGTGGTGTCGCCCTGAATGCCTGGGCCCTGGCCTGGCGGGGTCATGGTGACCACCGTCAAGCCGGCCTTCTCGTTCCGCTCATACAGCGGAAACAGCGCGCTGATGTCGCCAGCCAGGCCGCCGGCCGGACCGCGGTACTTACCCGATGACACTACTACGCTGACCTGGAAGACACCGGTGTACAGCCGATGATCGCCGCCCAGGGTGTTGCTCGCAGTGTCCGCCGGCAGCGTGTAGGTACGGAGGTAGGTTTCTCCGTCCTTTGGCGTGTAGGCCTCGTTCTCGACAACCACTTTCAGCGGTGGAACCCTGGCTTTCGCCCAGGCGATAACACGCGCCTCGAAGATCGAGGCAATGATGTTGTGACTCATACCTGGTTGTTCCTGATGGCTTCATCGACGATCTGCTGAAAACGGGCCAGAGTCGTACGAACCATGCCGCCGGGAGGAACCTGTTTGCTGTGGCCATATTCTAGGGCGATCCCGTACGGGAGGTTGTTCACGATGTACGCCGTCTGCCCAATCGTTAGTGCTTCGACCTGAGCTTTCAACACCGCAATACTGACGTTACCGGAACGATCAACCTGATCGAGCACGCCATCAGCCGGCGTATCGATCGAGAACTGCCAGTTGCCCCTGAAGCGACCGCCTACATAGTCCTTGCCGGCCACCAGCCCGTTCACATTGAAGCTCTGGTCGCGCTCGGTCTTGGTCAGGGGCTTGGCGTACTTCACGCCGCGGCGCAGCTTGCCGGCTTTGGTGAAGTTGCTTTCGTCCAGGTTGATCAGCGTGTTGCGCACCGAGACCTTGAAGTCGTAGTCGTCAGCTGCCCGCGTGTTGGCCGCACGGAGCGCCACGTTGGCGGCCCAGACCTCCGGATTGCCCACCGGCGACATGCGAATCACGCTGCTGCCGATCTCGATCACGATCTCGCGAAAGGTGGCATCAATGCCGGCCTGGGCCTGCTCGGCGAACTGGCGGATGTTCTCGGCGAAGCTGCCGTTCTTGCCCGCATAGCGGTTCATGACCGCACCTGCAGCTCGTACAGAATCGGCGTACCGGCGGGGTTGATCTCTTTCAGCGGCGGAACGATAGACCAGGTGCGGCCTTGGATTATCACCTTGTTCAGCAGATCCGGCGCCCACTCCAGCCCCTGGGCGGCGACCTTGAGCTTCTTGTCGCCCTGCTTGATGAGGCTGTTGTTCTGGAACTCCAGTCCTGTGAAGTCGAGCAGGATGCCCTGGGTGGTTTGCTCGGTGATGGTGTCGGGCCCGGCGAACCCTGTTTCAGGGTCGTACTCACCGGGCTTGATCTTGCGGATGGTTACGGCTTGGCCGAACTCTGTGATCATCTCCAGAGCCATAATGGCCATTTCTTCGTAGAATGCCATTTGGCTACCCTAAGGACCTTTGATGACTAATGGCGAAAAAGCATTGTTATTGATTGAGGCTGCCGAGCGCCTAAATAATGCATTGGCGGACTTCAGTAGAGTCGACGAATGCCCAGCGAGAGCCGCCCTAATACTGGCAATTCGCACCGTATTAGCTGGAACACGAGCAGAAGAGTTCACCGACGACCTAATAGCAAAACTTACTCAACACTCTGTCCCACTCAACTCAAGCGACTTTGCCACTTTGACTAACCTTTTATCTGGTGATAGCGAGGACGATTTGTTCAATGTTTATGCCCATTATAAAAATGGGCAAATGGTGAAGTGTTGATTTAGGCCCGCACCGCAAATAACCCGCGCCGTTGTAGGTAGTCAGCAAACTGCGTGGCGCTCGGCCGGTCCGGCGCCGCCGGTAACAGCCGGCCACTGGTGTTCGGGATGGTGGCGTACTCGCGAGTTACCACCCCTTCGACACGCTCCAGGGTTACCGCACCTTTGCGCTTCTCGATCGGGTCGATGTCGTCCTGATAAATCTCGACCGCCAGAGCCATTTGGCCGTACTGAATCCGCGCCGGTAGGTAGTTGTTAGGCTTGATCTCCTGATCCAACAGCACTTCCCGACGCGGCCAGGCCAGAGCCTGCTCGCCACTGGTCTTGCGGCCCTTCCAGGTCATGCCATCCATTGCCAGAGCCGCGCGGCGAAGCAATGCTTCCTGGGCAGGCACCTCGGCGGGGATGGTCATGCCAAACTTCACGGCGTACATGGCCAGATCCTCGGCGGATGCGTAGCTTTCGGCGTCAGGCTTACCGGTACCATCCTCGACTATGAGTGCCATAAATCAGCTCGCTGGAATGAGTTTCACAATTTCGACCTTGGGCGCCTTCGGATCGAACTCAATGCCCTGGGCAGTGAGCCAATCACGCAGATCTGCGACGCCCATCTTGGTAGGATCGGTCTCGCTAGAGGCGCCCGCTTCGACGATGTCCACTTCGACATCGAGGGCCTTGTAAGCATCGACCACATTCGGCCATTGCCCCACCACCACGATCTTGGTTACGCCGGCCTCCGGCCTGTCGAAGTACTGCGGGTTGCGATAGCGCTTGTCAGGATCGAAATCAGTGGTTTGCGCAGAGTAGGTCAATTCCATGGGTATCTCCAAAGCGACCCAGGGCGAGCCGCCTATTGAGGAAAGCGCTGATTAAGGCGCGGACAGATCGATCAGCACGCCGGCAGTGACCTTGTCGCTGGTGGCGTACTTGGTCCAGTTGGCACCAGTACCGATCGCAGCCAAATTCGGGTTCACACCGCCAGTAGTGTCCTTCCAGCTGTAACCGAGCAGGTCCAGGTTGAAGGTACCTTCAGCGCGGAAGCCCATCGCCAAGTTTTCCTGGGTGTTGATCGGGTACGAGCGGAAGCCTGGAGCCTGGGATTCGGTGATTTTGATTGCGCCAGCCTGCAGGCCGAAGATGGTCTCGGTCGGGATGGTGTCCGATACCAGAACCGGCTTGCCCATGGTGCCGGGCTGGCCACCGTAGATAACCACGCCGGCTTCTTCGTAGACCTTCTCGGTGATGGCCTGGTCGACCATGTCGAAGTAGGTCGCCGAGTCCATGGTCCAAAGCGCGATACGGCCGAAGCGGTCGCCGAACTTGCGCATGCCCTTGGTCAGCGCCTTCTTGCCGTCAGAGGCAAAGCTGGCCTTGGTGACCATATTGGCGTTGGCACCAATAGCAGCCTTCAGAGCAGCCATCGCGTACTGGATGTATCCCTCCAGCACTGCGTCGGCGTAGTCCTGACCCACCAGTTCGGAGAACTCCTCAGGCGACCGCGCGCGGCGCTTGAAGGCCTCCTCGGTGGTCTCATAAGGGCCGTACTTGAACGGCACCTTCACCCCGACCATTTCGCCAGAGCCGATCTTCTGACCGGCTACCGCGGCAGTCGAGTTCACGTCGCGGTGAGCGATGGAACCGCCGAGCTTATAGAAGGCGCGCTTGCGCAGGTCACCCTCGATCAGTTCGTTGTCCAGAACCAGGGCGCCGTTGGAGGAGGTATTGAAGATGTCGATCACATCCTGGATGCGCTCCAGGTAAGCGGTTTGGGCAAGGTCGTTGTAAACGATCATGTCCGAGGTGACGGTAGTCCCCATGGGTTACTCCATTATTTGGGCAATTTCAGGTAGGCGTCCTGGCCGTTTGCAGTGATGAACTCACGCTTGGCGACAGAGGACATTTCAGAGCGTTTCAGAGCGGCCCCACCGCCATTTCCAGCACCGCCGGCCCCGCCGCCTGATGCCTTGCTGCCTGCGATCAGAGGACCGAACGCAGGGTCTTTGGTGAATTCATTTTTCAGCTCTTCCAGCGTGGTTGCGGAGAGCTTGCCGGCCGCATCCAGCACCACGACGGTTGGCTTGCCATCGCGCTGCTCGACGCTCAGCCGGCGTTCGATATGAGGGAGCAGTGCCTTTGCACTGCCTGGGATGGCCAGGGTGGTTGCGATCTCGGTAGCCGTGCGCCCTACGGTCAGATCCCGGATCTGGCCCTGCAGGGTGCTGCGTTCCGACTCCAGCTGGCCATTCAGCTCTGCTTCGCGGCGGCTGTACTTCTCGGACCAAGACTTCTCGAGCTCTTCGACGTTGCCGGACTTGCGCAGCGCTTCTTCGCGCTCCAGGCGAGCCTGTTCTTCAGCAGCCTTGCGCTTGTCAGCCTCGGCCTTCTTCTCGGCTAGCAACTCTTCAACCTTCGACTTCAGGCCGGATACGTCTTCTGGTTGTGGCAACCCTTCAATGCCCAGGACGTACTTGCCGTCCTTCTCGGTATAAAAAGCGCGCACGGATTCGTCTACCCCTTCCAGGGTATCCAGTTGGAATTTCAGCATTGGGTGTCTCCCGGAGACGTAGGTGCAGGCCCTGCCTGCGGGCATAAAAAAACCCGCCGCAGCGGGTTATTCGAATAAAAAGCCCTAAACCTTAGTCATGTGCATTAAAGAAATAGCATCGACGGAATAGGGCCGATATCCATATGTTTCATTGATCACAGTAAGAATTAAGTTCTTCTGAACGGACTGTTGAAGAAAAGGGTGATTAAGGAAAAGCTGAAAAATCATGACCAACTCCATATTCTCGAGTCGCTCCTCCTTTTGCGCATGCGCGGTGATCGCAAATATCTCTCTCGCCTTCCTTACTGTTACCTGAGGAGTGTCTATAAATCGTACCGCCTCTTCAAATTTATTAATGATTTGAACAAGCTCTTGCGCCGTTAAATTTGCCAACATGTCCCTATGCCTTATCCCCTTGAGATTGGTCTACATTATCAGTCCTGCTCTCTCGAACGCCAGCGGCTCTAAAGCCCTCATTTGCGTAAGATTCAGGGGTGTAAAGTTGCGATCAAGCTGCAGCTCTGCAAAGCGCTCCACGCTCAGACCGCCCTCGCGGAGCAACCTTGCGCGCTTAGGACCAATAGCCTTGTCTTGGAACGCCGACGGCTGCTGCTTGAGCCACTCGTAATAGCTAAGGTCGGCCCTTACCTGCTGCGGGCCATCCCCACCGACAGAAGCTCGCGTGGCGTCCTTAGCGAACAGCGCGCTGAACCTGGTCACCGCCACCACCGTCGAGCGGCAGTTGAGGTGGATCGGTGGCCTAGGCCCCTCAGTCAGCTTGAACCGGCGCTTGTCGAGCGTTCGGCACTGAGGCGTGGTCTTCGAATCCAGTGTGCTGACCCACTCCACCGACTGGACGACGTCGGAGTTCTCTTTCAGCGTCTCCATGCGCGCCTGGGTGGCGACGTGCTGCACCGCGGTCCGCACGATGGCGCCGGCGTTACGGTTGGTCGTGGCCAGGATGCCGTCGTTGTAGTTGAGCGCCTTGGTACCGCGGATGTTCTTGATGATCTGGAAGTTGGTCTGGCCTTCGAAAAAGCCCTGCCGGATCGCACCGGTGAGGCGCTGCCGCTCGGTGGCGGTGAAGCCATCAATGAACGACTTGAGCAGCTTCCCGCCATCCACACCGCGCACACTGAGCGGATTGGATAGGATCGCCGTTCTGATCACTGCAGCGCCTGGGACAGCAGCCTCAAAGGACACACCCACCGGCGCCGCCCGTGTCAGGCTGGTAGCCTCGAACTGCGCCTCATAGTTGGCGATGTCGACCAGGTCCAGATTCAGCTTCTCGCTGTACCGGTCAAAGATGCCCAGCAGCAGGCTGTCGACCTCCTGCAGCAGCACTTCAAGGCGCCGGGCGGTGTACTCGGTGAGGTCCACGCGAGCCAGGCGGTCACGGATCGACCTGTCGATCTCCTTGAGGAAGGGGCCGAACTTTTCGACTTCCCCCGACTTCAACTGCTCGAGGAACACGGCATGCCGGATGGTGGCATCAAGGATCGCTTGGTTTGCCGCCATCGCCAGCCCCTCCGGTCAGGTCATCCAGTTGCGGGCCCGCTTCAGCAGTCTGCAGTTCATCCCGGATCTCGTCGTCGGTCTTCTCCGGATCGATAACGCCGCGGTCGCGCAGGTACTGCCAGAAGTCAGCCTCAGGCAGCCGGCCACCCTGCACAGCGTTGAACAGTGCAGAAAGAATCGTCGGGTCGAGGCTGATCTGCGTGAAGTCCTGGTTCAGCTTGTAGAGCGACTCGCCGGCGACGTTCAGGAACTCGCCCATCCATTCCAGGCACTGCGAATAAGCCTCGCTGACGTTGCTCACGATCAAGGACAGCACGCTGTGCTCGGCAGCGCTGTCGTTGTCGGCCTGGGTGGCGGTCTTCACCGCACTGCCACGCTCGATCAGCCTGGCGCCGAGAGCGATCAACTGATCCTCCTTGGTGTCCATGGCTTCCTTGATCATGGTGTTGGCCTGGGCCTGGAGAATTCCGGCGGTACCGCTCTGAGGCAGAGGCAGAATGGCTCGGGAACCGAAGTAGATCCCCTTCTCTTCCAGCATCTTCACCCACTGCTCATCAAGGCCGGCCATGTACACCTGGGGCTGGCCCATCAGGTAAGCCGCATCCTCATAGTCGGCACTGTTGCGGTAATGCCCGATGTTGATCTCGGCCATGTCGTACAGCGGAGAGTCGTCGATGCTCGCGTCGTTGTTCTCGCTGCCCAGGAACTGAAAAGGGATCACCTTCCAGGGCTGGCCGGCCCCGTTCAGCGGAGTGAACGGCAGAACCACAACTGCTGCCTTGCCTGAGCCCTCCTCCCACACTTCCTGGGTGTAGATACCCGCAGCATCCAGTCGCAGCACGCGATACTGAACCACCTGCTTGCTGCCGAAGCCTTCATCGGTATCAACGTCGACCTGCTCGCGTAGAACCACCAGGCTCAGCAGGTGCTGGCCGCCTACCTTGCGGGTCTTCCAGTTGATGATCGCTTCAGTGGGATAGCTACTGATGGTCGCGCGAACCCGACCTGAGGTCATGTCAGCAAGGCTCACGGCCTGGCCGTCTACTTGCGGGTAGTCCACCAGGAGCCCGTGGCGGCCAACCTCAAGTAGATGCCCAATCACCGATTGAGACTGCTGATAGATGCTCACGCCTTGGCCATCGATATCCTTGGCCACGTAATCAAGAGCCCCTGGAATCGTCAGCGTCGGCCAGGTGCGAAAGACTGCCCCCACAAGGCTGTGCTTGGTCCGGCCTGTGGCGTTGTAGAACACTGCGCGCTGCTTGTACCCGCTGTAACGCTCCAGGTTCTCCTTGCTCTTATCGTGAGCATTGGGCCGCGGCAGGTATCGCTCGCTGGCAGCCTTGATGGTTTCCGACCCTTTGCAGACGTCGCGCACCAAGCGCCAGCGGTTTCGCGCCGCGTCATACTCGGGGCGGGTGAAGGTGACGTCTGTCATCGGGCGAATCCCATATTCAGCGAGGTGATCGGTTTCACGATCGGGAACTCTTTGTGGATGAAGTACCCGCCGCCATCGTTGGCGTGGTCGTTTCCTTGTGACTTGTCGGGCTCGCCGTTGGGCGCCCATACCTGCTGCTCCAGGCCGTCGGCGTAGGTCGGACAGGTAAACGGGTTCACCAGGTAGCGCCGCTCGCCCTGGGCGTTGCAGAACATGGCGTTCATGGCGTTGATTCGGTCCTTGACCGGCGGGTTGGCCGCGGGTGCGATGACCGAAAAGCCGGCCTGCTTGAGCATGGCTATGTCCGTCATACTGGCGTTGACCGATTTGCGCGAGTCGCCCGAAGCATCCGGGTAGATCCTGATCTCGCATGTCTTCTTGAAGTCGTTGCCGTCGTGCTGCCAGTAGCGCTCCTTGATGCGGCGGATCATGTCCGGCGTGTCGTAGCCATCGATCAGCTCATCGACGGCCCTGGGCAGCCCCTGGTCGCGTTTGACGTGGGTGATTGCTGCCATCTTGCCGACGTTGAAGTCCATCCCGATAAACAGCGGCTCGCCAGCCTGGACCGTGTCGAAGCACTGGTTCAGCTTGCGGTCGTAGGCGTGGTAGATCGAGCCCGAGGTCAGGTTGACGAACTGGCCATTCAAGTAGGCCCTGATCAGCTGCTCGGGGTACGACTCCATCAGCGACGGGATGTAGTCGTCGGGCAGGTTCAGCTCGTTGTCGAAGGTGCTGGCCTGGACCAGGCCATACATCTCCTTGAGCGCCGGTTTGTCGCGCAATTGCTTCACGAACTGCTGGAAGACGAACTTGAAGCCCTCAGGCGTCGTGGTGACGTCTACACCGTTCTTCAGGCCCGGCAGGTTGTAGCGCATCCGGGCAATGATCTTGCGCCAGGCCTGCTGTGCCTTGATCGACGTCAGCACGTCCAGCTCATCCACCAGGGCGTGGCCGATCTTGAAGCCGACGATGGTCTGCGGCTTCTCCATCGACCGGCAGATCACAGTGCCGCGGCATTGCCGTCCGCTGTAGATGTGAACCTCATGGTTCGCCTGGTTGATCTTGGTCTTCAGCCCCCAGTCGTAGGCCACTTCATCCATGGTCGGATAGAAGATGTCCCGGATCTGCGGATAGGTCGGCGCGAAGTAGCCAGCGTTGACGCCGGGCCACTCCATGAAGTGTTTGCTCAGCGCGGAGCAACCTACCCAGGTCTTCCCCGACCCAAAGCCAGCAACAAAAGCGCGGAACTTGTGGGGCAGCGTGAGGAACTGAGCCTGAGGAATGTTAAGGCTCGGCATTCGGCTTCCTCGCATCCACCACGTCGACCTGGATGCGGGTCGGGATCAGCGGCTCGTCGTCCGGCTCTTCCTTGCGGGCGCGGTTGACGTACATATCGCCGCACTCCTTGGCGGCCTGCTCGTAAAGCTGGGCGGTCAGGGCCAGGTTGCGCATGCTCTCGGCCTTCTCGGCCATCCTTGCCAGGCCGCGGAGACGAAACGCGCGGTTGGCGATCGGGATATCAGCCGTGTCCTCTCGGAAGCGCTTGCGGGTATCTTCGAATACCGTCCTCCACTTCACCCCAAGATCACGCCCGGCATACTTGGTGGGGTCGTACAACTCGCACTGCTGTCGAGTTACATCAAGCCCGAATGTTTCCTTGACCGCCTGCACTACCTGCGTTGGCGTATCAAAGCAGGCCAACGCCTGCACAATGAAGCGCTTCACCTCATCTTTCAGGGCTGCCATATGGGTTTATTCCGTCAAGGTCCTGTCAAGGATCAGGCCGACTTGAGCAGACAGGTTCCGCAGGCCCTCGATATGTTCAATTTCCCCACCTCAGCAGGATTGTTTGCAGCGTCTACCAGGGCCTGAACGTCAGGGCTCGCACCATAGCGGCGGACCACACCGACGAACTCTTCGACGTCGTGTCCGCGTAACTTCAGCTTGGGTGCGCCTTCCTGGGTGAATGCCGGCTGACCGTACTTATCGGTCGCCTGGGCGATATGGTAGAGCTCGTGCTCAATGAGCGCGCAGAACTCAAGGTCGCTGCACTGAGCACAGTAGTCGGCAGCCAGAGTGATGATGAAGGCCGGCACCTCGCCGAACCAATCACGCATCTGTTGCTCCATCCGGGCTTTCTGCCAACCACCAGCGCGGAACGCTACCTGCTCGGCCTGGCCCAGGACTGTTCGACCCTGCTTCTCGAAGCTCGATGATGCCCACATGACCTGGATGCCTGCATCCAGTAGGTGGGCATGATCTTCGTTGTGGATGCTGCCGGTGTCGGCGAGAATCTCAAGCTGAATCCAACTCCACACTTCAGGCCCTGGGACCAAGCGAATGCCAAATCCAGACAAATCCGAAAGTTCAAGGAGTGATGTCGGAGGATGCGGCCTTCCCATGCTCCACCTCAAACTTTAAATTTTCGACATTAGAACGAAACAACCTACTGGGAGCATCAGTTAAAAATGGCAGATTCAAATATCGAACGATTTGACGAACTGACTGGCCTGGTCTTCTCGAAGCTGTATCAAAGCTTCCCGATTGCCATTGATCTGCACGTAATGCAGTTTGCTGATGCCTTGGTTTACGACAAGCCACTCAACGAGGACGAACTGTCCCAGGGCGGTGAACCGCTTGAGTTTTTCGACAATACAATTCAGTGGCTGATCGAGTCTGGGTATGTTGTCTCCCGCCACATCTCGTCATACCGCTATACCTTTGAGTCATGCACCCTAACCGCCAAAGCCTTGGAGGTTCTAAAGGCTGTACCTCAGAGCGTAGGCGGTGAAACACTCGGCGGCAGACTGGCAGCTGCAGCCGCGGACGGTGCCACCGGAAAACTGAAAGAGCTGGCTGGCGAAGTGTTGAGCAAGGGTTACGGCTTAGCTGTCAACGCAGCGATGAACTGGACGAGCTAAACAATAATTTAGTACCCCTGCATCTGAATATCGCGACACAGTTTGAGTATTCGCGAAACGTGTCGTGACCTATGGTTTCCTGCGCTCGACACTGTCCTTGCGCGTATTACAGCGCAGACAGTGCTCGCAGTTCAGCGCCCTGCACAGCCAGACCTTCACCCGCTGCCAGTACGTGGCCATGAAGACGTGCCGAACGCCGGCCAGGGCCAGAGAGGCGTACAGGGTCGCCTCTGCCACCGACTGGGACATGATCAGCCTGTCGTTGCGCACCAGGAGCGCGTAGCCGCTCAGGGCGATAGTCGCGTAGATCAACTTCCCCAGCACCCCATCGCGGACCTTCTCGCTCAAGCAGCACCAGGTCGCCCATAGCGCGATCAGTCCAGCCGACCACGTTGCAACGTGTTCCAGGATCATGTGCCACCTCCCCCGAACTTCGAACGAATGAACGCCCAAAGGTCAGCAGCTTTGATTGCCCGGGTGATAGCGGCGATCAACGAGCCACCGAAGGTGCCGAGCAAGAAACCGATACCGGCAACGCTACGGGGCTCAACCACTCCCAGGTAAGCACTCACCAGTCCGGTCAGGTAATGGGCGCAGACAGCGCCCGAGAAAATGAATACGGCCCAGGCCTTTCGGTCTACCAGGTCGTCGCGGTGCCACCAGCTCGCGGCGAATGCGCCAACCAACCCCGCGGTAAACCACGTATCAAGCCTGTCGAGCAGGCGGTACAGAAACTCCATGCGCTCGACTCCGAAGCTGGACATGAAAAGGCCCCGCATTCTGCTAGGCCCATAAAAAGAAACTTCCACTCAGGGTTACGGCCAGCCGTCTCCAACCGACTCATTACGCGCCAATTATCATCATCGTTTACGATGGCTGTCCGTGACCCACAAGTATTGAGATGGAGCTGAATATGCTGGACACCATTCACATCATTGACGAGTACCTGGCCAAACCTAAGTCGATTGGCAGTGAATCAACTCAAAACTTCACCATGCCTGGGCGAGAGCACCCGGGACTGTCCTATATCTCACCGCTAACACCAACGCTCTCCATACTTCCGACCTCACTTGTTCTAGCTGCAGTCAGCGCAATGCCCTCTCTTGCTAGCGTTGTATCCGGTGACAAGGATGAAGACAAAGAAGCTCATGCAGAGAAGGAGCGATTGCTCGCTGCATATGTCGATAACGCCACCTTTTCTCCAAAGCAGGCAAAGTCTGAAGGTTACCGCTTTCAGCCTGGTCATCCGATGGTTGGAAAATCCTACCGGAGGCACCCTCTTGCAGACTTCTCTGGAGCCGAAACCGAGCATCTGTACATACCAAGTGAGGGCTACGATGCTCACGTGCTGGAGGAAAGAGAATCTGAGCTCATAAGACTCCTGGTATCTCTTGGAGCGACTCGAATAAGCATCACAAAAAACACTTCCAACAGAAGTGGCAGCCTCCTCAAAGCTGGCGGCTCAATAGATGCTGGTCCCATCGCAGCAGCAGAGGCGGGTTACGGGAGCAATTCGCAGCATGCAAGCGGCACATTGGATACCAGAGTATTCAATCTCAATGGCTGTACATGGAGTACCTCGAGAACACTAGATCGCAGCGGGTTCTTCTGGCTGGCGTTCGAACCCTCGTGGAAAGCAGTTCTGTTCGCTAGAGAGCACGGTGGTTGCACCGACGCTTCCCTAGAGCTCAAGGAAAATACTTCGTTCTCCGAAGACAGAAATGTCGATCTTTCCATCAAGGCGAAACAACTCGGAGGAGGAGTATCAGTAAACCTAGGGGCAAACGACAACGAGGAACGAGTGCATGTGGTAAACGTTCAATTCGGCCCCTTCGTAAATGAAGGCTAGCTGCATAGCCAACTTTCCTTTCGCCAGAGGTTTCTTCACCTCTGGCATCCGACTGCCCAGATCTCGCCAGGACCAGTCTCGCGCCACCCCGACAGCGATGATGAGGTAAGGGTGCGCGGGCTGCCGGTGTTTTTCCGTTGCCAGTTGCACTGCACTTACCGGCTTATCAGTGTCCAGGCCTTCCGTGAGGCTGCCCTCGCTGCAGGGAATCCGAAAGACATCCGGGAAAACTCCCACTTCGGTAGCGGCTTTCCTCAGAGGCACAAAAGCCCGGTACAGGTCCGGGCTTTCTATTTCATCCAGGCTTATGGATCAGGAGGCACCGTTAAGCCAGCAAATCCCATGTCAATGCGATTGCGCCACCCGGAGTAGACGAGTATGTCCACAGCGCCTTACCCGCAGGGATGCGAATCGGGTACGGCATAACAACCTCCGAGTTGCTATTCGTGATACGAGAACCGTTGGCGGAGAAGATGATTGCTGAATCAGCAAGGGAAGAACCGGTCGGCCCGACATATAGATCAACGGTACCGTTCGAGGGGGCGATCAGGCCGGTCTGGATGATCAGACCACCAGTATTTTGTGCTGCCGATACAATCTCCACAATCCCGTTCGGGTGCAGTGTAGTGAAGTGCTTACCCATAGTTACTGCGTTCATTTTGTTACCTTTGAATGGAATGATTGGTTGCGGAAAATTCCGCATTCATGTCGCTCAAAGGCGATGAGTTGAAGCTCTTGGCTTTCAGTCAGTTGGCTACTACAGCCTGATACGGCTGAGCACCATCGTTTACTTGGTGATGAGCATGTCGATAGTGCTGGTGTCACAGGTGTAGTTGGCCTTCTTGTCGAGAACCAAGTAGATAGCGGACGATTTGGTGACAGGCACTTTGCTGACCGAAAAGACCGCGCCATTGCCTCTGACCAAGCTACCCGATTGAAGAACCGTGTCATCCTGATTCAAAGACCAGGAAACGCCATCACCGCAACTGTTGTGAATGCTGCTGACTCGCCCGAGAATGTTGATCTCGCCCACCACAGGACTGGCCCAGCGAATGACCGTCTGGCTGTTCTGGCCTGGGTGAAATGCCACGTCACCAGCTGCAATGGTAAAGCTGCCGTTTGCAGTGTAAGTGTAAGGTTTCAGGTGAACCGACACGTGTGCCCCAGACACTTGATCCATCCAGCATGTAGCCGGGAGGTTGCTGCATGAGTCGGCTTTGAAGTACGGCAATGGGACGTAGTTTTCGGCCTTGTTCGCACCAGACGAGTTCTGCATAAACGACCAAGGAGAACCTTGTGGGGCACTCTCCTTTGCCAGAATTACATCCCTTGCCAAGTTCCAGGACATTGCTGTGTCGGCAAAGGCACTCATGCTGGCACCAAAAAGCGCCAACAAACCGAGCAGGGAAACACTGGTAGTCTTTTTCATTTGGATTGCCCTATTGAGTCGAATGATTTGTCGCGGAGAATTCCGCTCTCATGTCGCTCAAAGGCGATGAATTGAAGCTCTTGGCTTTCTTGCTGATGATTGTTCAGGCCACCCGAGTGCGGCCTGAAGAACGCGAACTCTCAGCCCCAGACGTTATCAAACGTGAAGTCCTTGACCTTCCAGTTTTCAATAGTGCTACCTGGGTAGATCACACGTCGACGCGGGCGAACCGTAGGGGTATAGCCAAATCGTGCCCAAACTGGGAGTTCTTTAACCACGGATAAACGCCCGTTGGCCTGCAGCTTCAGCTCTGCACCAGGTTGCCCTGCTGTACCCGTGTACCAGAGTGGGGTGTTGTTTGCGCCATAGATGACAAAGTTACCGTCAGTTTGCATGACCGCGCGCGTTGCCCCTTTGTTCTGGGTCCAACTGGCCCAGAGAACTCCCAAAGGCCCGTTCGAAACCACAAAGTTGCCGTCCGACTGAAACACCATAGTCGTGCCGCCAACAACATAACGCTTCTCGACCTCCAGGGTGGTGCCGCCCGGAATGGCCAATGATGGTTGGGTAAAGTCTGGGAGAAGGGCCGCATTACTCGCCCAAAGCGGAACCGATTCAACAATCACCAGATTGCCGTCGTCCTGGACCTGTACGAATGTACGCTCCGCAGACCCTTTGTCACCACCAACTGGAACGCCGTTTGTGGTCATCCAGGCCCGGCCACGCGAGTGGTCTACAAGAATCCCTGTAGTATGAACATAAAAGCAGTTCACAAGATCGTTATTGGGATTTCTGCTGGTCGTGGTGTAGGGGTTGTTGTCAGCCACCCAAGCCAGCGCGCCGTTATCGTAAAGTGCAAGGTTGATATCTGGTTGCAGAAGCAGCTTAAAACGCTTGCTCGGCGACTCAAGATATTGGCCTGGAACCATGAAGTGACGCGGCGGCAAGACAGGGTTGCCGTTATTGGTAAATGGTGCAACGGAAAAAGTAGCCATATTGCTCACCTATAAAGTCGAATGATTTGTTTGCACAGCCTTGGCTGCACTCATGTCGCTCATAGGCGATTGCTCGAGGCTCGCGGCCTTCACTCGGAGACATGCAGATCAGCGCCGACATCAAGCTGACACTCGCGTCCTGCACTCCCGAGGAGTTGAATGACTATCTCAACAAAATACTGTACATGCAACCAGTATCTTGAATCCTGTTTGCCCACCTGTATTAGCAGCTCGGAGCAAAGGGTGCGGGGAGCAGAAATAAAAAAACCCCGCAAGTGCGGGGCCTTGATTGGTAGGGGGGTCGCTAATAAATGCGTTGAATCAAAATGCTTTTCGGGATCATAGAACCTCGATTGAAATCCTGAGCATACGTTACGACGATATCCGCTTTAATTTTTGCGTCAGTTGCCGCTTTCCCGGGCTCCAAGCCGTCAGCAAAGTAGAGCGGCAGTCGCTTATCAGCAGCGATCGTTGGTAGGCTCGCCTTCCACCCTGACTCAATCTTATCCCGGTCAAGAACCTTGATTTCTACCTCAACCTTTTCGTAACGGTGATCAACATCGCGGACCCTGAAGTCTGCTTGTGCCGGAGCATCGGTAGCAGCTTGGTGAGAGAAGGAAATGCCTGAGGACTTGTCCTTGCCGACGTACAGACCACCGCCATCCTCGCCCGCTGCTGGGCTGACGAAGTTCAATGCAGCTGAGACCACCTTCTTCTTGTCGCCCGTCATGGAGGCGTCAATCGCTTGAGACAGACGTTCTTTGGACACGCCAGTCGCATCTGCGCCGATGTTGATAATGACGTTATGGTTCGCCTGGATACTGGGTGTATCGGTCTTGGTGAATGTGTCGTAAGCCGTGATCGCCTGGCTGGCGATCAGCAGGACCGCCAGAGAAGCCAGCCCTCCTAGCGCCGCAACCTTCGCTGCCTGACCCATTTTCGTCCCCTTAAGCCACTGTTGAAACTTCTTCTTGTCCTCCTCTGACAAGAAGGAGATAGACATTTCCAGAAGCTCTTTAAGGCTTCCGGACTCGATCTTCTCCACCTTTAGCGAGTGAAGATCGATTTCTGTCCCACTCAACTCACCAAGCAGCAGGGGAACCTTAGCTGCAAGCCGCTCCAGTGCAAGGAGGGATTTGACGATCTCATCGATCGGAATTGGCTGTTTGCTTTCGTAGTAGAACGAGAGGGGAAAAGTAAAGGTTATCGGCTCAGACACGGCGCTCTCCTTGCAAGAGGCAGAAATTTACCTTCCCTGCCAGCAAAATGCCATCCGGTCCTGCAAACGAAAAACCCGGCATATTCGCCGGGTTTGATTGCTACTCCTCAACAACGCGCAGGAATAACAGGATGGGATTAATTTCGCTCATCCGCTCACTGATGTCAACAGACGATTACGCAGCCCGCTCAATCAGCAGGCCTTCGGCCTCCAGGATGTCAGCAGCGTGTGCCAGGGCTTCATTGACTAGATCGTCTGCGGCTCGACCGATATCCAGACGCCACCGGCGCCGGGTCGACTCCGGAGTGCCGTCGTTATCCCAGGTGTTCATGTCGTAGAAGCTGTCCTTCAGGACAATCATGTCGGCAGAGCGAGTTTCTTCCTTCTTCGCCTTGGCCTGACCGGCCGCCACTGCCGCCTTCACCATCGACTCCTGGCGCCACGCCGGTGCATCAAGCGGGATCTCGACCGACACGGACGTCGCCACCTTCTGCCGCGCCCCCTTGAGCTGGGGAATGGCCCAGGCAGTGGTCGCCTTGAACAGGAACAGCTTCGGTGCCGGGGTACTGATCAGAGCCTGCAATGCCGAGATGGCTTGCACCTTCCGCCCCTTGTGGGTGCTGTACTTGGCCACAAGCGCATTCCAGTATTTAGGCTCTAGTCCATGGTGCAGTCTGGCCGATACCCAGCAATCCACATGGGTGCGGTCGATGGTTTCGGCTCCGCGGGAACGAACCAGGGTAGCCAGATCACCGCCCTCCTCCTCATCGGCCGAGTTGTACAACTTCTGCCACGCCTGCTTACTGGTGTTGTCGATGGCTTCGGCGGCGAGGGCCGAAACAACTGCGCTTAGAACGCCTGGGTAGATCATGCTGCAGCCCTCTTCAGTTCTTTGATCTTTTCGCGGTACTCGGCCTTGATGGCCTTGATCTCTTCGACGGTGTATTTGCGTGCTGGATGCGGACCTTCCAGCCAGGCCAACTTCTCGGCGCCAATTCGCAGCAGGAGCGAAAGCCGGTAGTTCACCAAGTTGCCGGACAGGTGCGTGTTACATGGGGCGCACTGCTTCCAGACGTTCAAGGGTTCGAAGCGGATTTCTGGGTTCGCGCCTACGGTTCGGTAATGGCCGGCGTGATACTGGCCGTCGTGGTGCCGTCCGCAGCTGACGCAAGGCAGATCGGCGTCGCGCAGGCGTACCCATTCGTTAACGGCGGCCTGGGCTTCTCGGAGATGATCCGCCCTACTCTTCAGTCTTTCCTTGCTGGCCTTGATCTCCCGGCGCTCGAGCTGGGCCAGAGCCTTATGCGCGCGCCCCTGGTTCACGTCCTTGATGGCCAGGCCGCAACGTGGACTACACACCGCCTGACCCAGGCGCTGCGGAGCGAAACTGATGCCGCAGGATGGGTTCTTGCACTTCTTAGGCTTGGGCGTCTTGGTGGCCTTCAGGGCTACTCGCATCAAGCAAAACTCCCGATCTGGTCAGCCGCGGCCAGGGCAGCGCCTTCGGTATCAAAGTGCGCGGACAGCACCAGGCGCCAGCAGGCGTTGAAGACGTCGCGATAAAGGGGCTCGAACTGGGTGTCATCCATGCTCGCCCAGCTGATGGACTTGGCCTCTTTGCGGACGCCGTCGGGAGTACGCACCAGGTGGAAGTGGCCGGCCTCGATGGTCACCCACTCGCGGAAGGCTTCGCGGGACTTGTCGACAGCGGGGAAGCGCTCTGCGCGGGCCTGCTCAAGCCCGGCGATGTAGGCATCAACCGCATTCGATAGCTGCCCTGGTTTTCCGTTCTGCGCCTCGAAGAACTTGGCCAGGCCGCGGATGCCACGCATCTCCTGGCGCGGGATCAGGCCCCCGACAGGCTCCCAGTATTCCCAGGCCAGATCCAGCATTGCGAAGAACTTGCCGTGGAACCGGGCGTTCCTCATCTTGGTGAACTTGCCATGTATGACCTGGCCCGCCTTCCAGCACTGGATGGTTTCCCGGTCTGCCTCGGTGGCCGGCACCAGGCCCTGGGCGGTGCGAATAAGGGCGAGCTCAGCCATGGTTGGCCTCCTTGCGTAGAGCGGCAGCGATAGCCTTTCGAGCCTTGCGCTTGCGCAGATATGTGTCGACTCGCGCAGCCTTGACCTTCTTGAGGCGCATGCGCTCATTTCGGGCCTTGGCCGCGTGGACAATCTCACGAACCTCGGCAAGCTTCTTGCGCAGGCTGGGTGAAGCTTCAACTGGGGAACCAGTGAGCAGACCGGCTATGGCCTGACCGTCAGAGGTGATCGGCGCAATGCGCAGGTCGGCCAGGTACTGGGTGCCTGCCTGTTGAGTGATCAACTGCATCCGGACAGCTGACTCGATAGCGAGAACTCGGCGACCAGGATCAAAACCCAGGGACACAGACCAGGACACAGGGGCCGCTTCAGCTCGGGCGGTCTTCACAAGGCGCGCGTATGCGTCCATGAACGCCATACGAGCTCCCACCTTGTCACCCAACCTGAGGATTGGCGCTGCGGCGGTCATGGCCTGCTGAATCTCCGAAGTCATCACCACGGTCTCAATCTCATCGGCAGCAGTAAGTGCAATTGACCATGCCTCATCCTTTCCCGGGCGCCCATCGGCTGCTTGGACGCGCTGCATGATTTCGCCCATGACCAGCTTGCCCTTCACCTCATGTCGGCAGGCCTTCAGCGCTGCACGAACAACAAACACCGGATAAGCGCACAGATCCTCGGCCATGATCGCCGCGGTCCCAGGGCTCATCTCATGCCCCATTGCCTCAGCAGTGGCAACGATTGCAGCCGACAGACCGGCGACCTGGGCGTCGTTCATTTCAAAGGTACTCATTGCGCTCTCCCGACTGGCGCCTGGCCAGGACCAATTGAGCGGCCTGCTCAGCGGCGGAAAGGTTTGCCTCAGTGCGCTCCTGCTGGCGAGCGGTAGCGCCATTGACGCGCTGACCAGTCACCCACTGGGTGTGGTAGCTCTCGGCGTTGGCGAGCAGTTCGTTGAGGCTGTGGCACTTGCGTAGGACGGAGGCGTCGCTGGTTTTCAGGTAGTGAGCAGCGACGTGGTGGGCAACATCGGCGCCGAGGCGATCGACCAGTTGGCCGAGCTGGCCACCGACCTTGGCGTTCCATACCGGCCAAGTGCTGTAGCGCTTGCGGTAGGCCATTGCGTAGTTCGCCCAAACCTTGAAGGTTTTGCAGGACTGGTCTTTGGGGCCCGGCATGTCAGCGGGGATCTCAACCCGTGGCGTATTGGTACGATCCACCACCAGCACCAGGTTGCGGGCCGGCTTGCCGGAGCCGCTCTGCAAGTCCTGACTGGTTTCCTGATTGGTATCCTGATGGTTGGTATCCTGATTTGTCGGATTTTTTTCCGATCCAGGATCGGATTTTTTTCCGACCTTGCCCGGAGTTTTATCCGAGGTAGATCGGATTTTTCTCCGAGCTGCGTGCTCTGGAGGGGTCGGATATTTTTCCGAGCCATCAACCTTCTGATTCCACTCAATCGCCTTTTCGGTCAAGCGAAACAAGGTAATGTTCGAAGTGCTGGAAAGCTCAATCAGGCCGGCCTCTTCCAACGCCTTCAGCATGCGATATGCGGTATCAGGCTTATCGGTTAGAAGCGGTAATTCTTCGATGATCTTGGCCTTGCTCAACGCGAAAAAGATCCCGTCATCAGTCTTGATTGGCTTGGTCCAGCTCGGGCAGCCGTAGATAAAGGCGAACAGCAGGGCCTGCTGAGAATTCAGCCCCCACTCGAGTGCCTTCACCTGATTGATCGTGATGGTGTATTGCATGTCAGGCCTCGGCCAACTTGTACTGAGCCCACAGCCCAGCGACCCAATTAACGCCCTTGGGGGTGAATTTGGACTGATTGAAGGCGTGCCCGTTGCCCCCGGTGCCGGTCTTCACTTCAAAGCGCCCAGCATCGATATGGGGCTGATAGGCCTGCCACTCCCCGCCCATGCGGTACATGATTTTCCTGTCCAGCAAGAACTCACGGAATCGCGATTCGTTGGCCTTGAGCAGCTTGGCCACCTGACGGAAGCCTTTGAGGCCGGTGGCGTCGACATAGCGATCAACGAAAGCAATCTTCGGTGCCGCATCGATCAGCGCCAGGCTGGCCTGCTGCCGAAGCTCGAACTGTTCGGCCCAGGCACGAGCAGCTGCAGCAGGATTGGTGAAGTCCGGCAGAGTCGCGATGACGCGCGGCCCTTCCAGCTCTTTCAGTTTTTGCAGGACGGTACGTCGGACCGCCTTGGACTCACGCATCCCGACGAGCATGCCCTGATCCAGGGTCAGGTCATAACAAGCCATCTCAACGCCGCTTTGGGGGTGTGCAATAAATTTGCACTCCCCCAACTCATCGCCGAGCTCGTCTTGAACCCGGATGATGAACTGATCATTGCGGACCTTCGTCTCGCCGGCCTGAGTGCGGGCGGCGTTCACCATGTCGCGGAGCTCGATACTCGAAATACTCCGCGCCACATTTTGCGAGTTCTGAAAACGTGGCGCGGCACTGCTGAGGGTATTGCTCGAATTGGGTTGGCTCTGCATAATCAGGTCTCTCTAGTTTTACGAATAAGCCGACCTCGACCGTCGGCTTTTTTGTGCCTGGATTTTCGGTGGCTTCTACTTCTTAATGGCCCGGTAAAGCCCCCTATTTGAATGGCGCGCTTTGCAAAAGCGGTTAATCACAACGACATTCACTGTGCTCATTCCCCCAAAACCCCGCGCATGCGCGGAAAAATCAGGCAATGGACTTCAACGGCCGGGTCGAAGCGATTAACTGCTCAGCCTTACGCCTCAACTCCCCTGCCCGCGCCTCAACCTGCCGACACTGCTTCGCAAACGCCGGCAGGAGCGGTAGGTCTTCCTCGCTCATCACCTGGTCGTCAAAAACCTCGCTGCCGGTGTCGATAACATCACCGAGGGCGCGAACCAATGCACCAAAGCTCTTGTTCGCACATTGCTGACTCTGCATCTGGCGAGCCCCTATCAAGCCGTGACGGCTGGCGAGCTCGTTGATGCAGTGGTCGCGGAATTCAGGCTCCAGAGCATTGACCCATGGCTCCTCCAGCCAGGACGGAATTTCCTGATCGCCTGACAGCCAGCGCTGCACACGCTTCAGCCAGCGGCCGGCGGCCTTCACGAACTCACTCACATCGTTCAGGCGCGCAAGCTCCTCGAAGTCTGGAACCTTGGCCTCCTTGATCCGTGTCCCAGGAATGCTCGTGTAGATCTCCCGGCACAACGCCTGGGCGAAGTCGTCCTGACTCAGGCTGGTGCGGGCGACCTGGTTTGCGGCATGCGCTACCAGCACCTGGTCACGGGTTTGTGCGTTGTGTCTTGGATTGGACGTTTCCATGGGGACTGCTCTCTTCTAATCTGGACGTACTGAGGAGATGAACGGGACAGTCGCTCAAGCGACCATCTCGCCCCAGGGAAACGAAGGGCAAAGCTGCCCCCTCTTAACTTCGCCACCTGTAAGCGCCTCGATTTGAAGCGCCCTTGCTGCCGGAACGGGCCGATCTCCTGAACACCACTGGCTAACAGTCGGGGTTCGAACATCAAGACGGCTGGCCAGCGCTGTTTGGCTGCCCAATATCCCGGCTGCCTTCCGAACCGCTTCTGCTGGTGTCATAAGGAAACTCCGGTTTGTCATGCACCAAATATAAGGCATTAGCTAATCACGAACAAGCCATTGCCTAACCAACAATCAGCTAGGCTTAATTAGGCAATGCTTACAGGAATAGAATTAGGCGCAGCCATCGAGCGAGCTCGGGTCGCCAAAGGCGTAACAAAGAAGAGGCTCGCCGAAGATTTCGGCGTGGCCGGCCCATCCGTCCAAGGCTGGGTAAAGACGGGCCGCATCGATAAATCCAAGCTCATGGAGCTGATTGAGTATTTCTCGGATGTCGTCACCCCTGCGCACTGGGGGTTGAGTGAGCGCATGGGAGATATTCTGAGCGTCGCTGAAGCTCCAGCGACCAACGACTCCTCACCAAAGGCAGGCGTCAAGCTTTCAAACATCGAGACCTGGGACGACGCGACTCCCCTTCCCGACGACGAGGTCTACGTCCCCTTCCTTCGCGAAGTAGAGCTGGCAGCCGGCTCTGGCCGGTTTGTGATCGAGGAAAGTGACACCGCCAAGCTGCGCTTCTTCAAGAGCGATCTGCGCCGTAACAATGTGCAGTTCAGCAATGCCAAGTGCGTGATCGCCCGCGGCAACAGCATGTTCCCCGTGCTACGTGATGGCGCCACGGTCGGCGTGAACACTGGCAAGAACTCGCTCGGCGATATCGTTGATGGCGACCTCTATGCGATCAACCACAATGGCCAGCTTCGTGTGAAGCAGGTCTATCGCCTACCCACTGGACTGCGCCTGCGAAGCTTCAATCGTGACGAACACCCGGATGAGGACTACACGTTCCAAGAAGTCCAGGAACAGCAAATTTCGATCCTGGGCCATGTGTTCTGGTGGGGGATGTTTGCTCGCTAAAACAAAGAAAACTATCCCCTTCCTAAAAATAGACTCATTAGAAATTCGATTACAAGGATCGTAAATGGCACACCTGAGAGACTTGGAAGAGTTAGTTTCTAGTATTCGAAACACAGAAATGAAAAACTACATGCGCGAAGCTATGTCTTGCTATATGGCGGGAGCATATAGAGCATGCATTGTACTTACCTTCATCGCAATGTTCGAAGACATTTCAAAAAAGCTCGAAGAACTAGGAAAAATCAACAAAAAGGCTAGATCCATCAGCCAGGAAATTGAAAAAAGAAAAAACGAGCAAGACATCTTTGAAAGCTACCTCCTTGATCAGCTAAAAGCCAATAATCTAATACCAGCTATCGATCATGATTTCTATCAGATAATCAAGACCCTTAGAAATAAGTCGGCTCACCCTTCTGGGCATAGGTGTAGCGCTGAAGAAGCGAGATTTGTAATCTACGAGTCAATCACAAGATTCATGTGCCACCCTAATTTCTCGACGACCCAAGCGTGTGATGAAATTTTATCACGCATCGGAGATAGTAATTTTTTCCCGTCTAATTTAATTTCGGCCACAACGGAGACGGTTAAAAAGGAAATCTCTAACGTACACGAAACTGCAGTCCCTTATTTATTAGAAAAAATTATTGATAAATATTTAACATCAGAAAGCTCCACGCTCCGCAATTGCGAGTTCTTTATAAATGGCCTCGCCAGGATAGACAGAGAAGACATCTGCACAGAAATAAAATTGCGATTGATTGAGAAAAAGATAACAAACAAAAACTACCACAATATAATTTTCTCCTCCATATGCGCAAATGCAAAACTTCTAAAAAATATTCACAATGTCACCCTCTCAAGAATCAAGCCCCTACTTTCAGAAGCGATATCAAATAAAAACCCTTCATCTTCAGAGACCCTTTTCGATCATCCTGCCTCCTTTTTTAGATCAATAGTTGAACAGGATATGGCTCTCTTTATTACTGAAAACCTCCTCAGTGAATTCCAGTCTTTCATAGAAAAGTTCCCATATAGCAAGTTGATTCTTAAAGTTGGCCTACCACAAGAAAACCTCTATGACTTGCTAGCCAAGAATCTGCTCAATCTTGCAGGATCAAACCATTTTGATACGGCAAACTCATTTATTGAACATGTCAATGAGTTAGACGAGATCACTAATAACCTTTTATTACCCAAAGATTGTTTTGAGTTAATCGTCCAGATAAACTCTGCAGCTGAAACGGGTGCCTGGAGATCAATCAGGGTCAGGGATTCAAACTTTTCAAGAATCCCCAACATAAAGGCCTCTGCTCTCTCCTTCATAAGCTCAAGCAGTGAAGACGCGCAACAGATTTGTCAGCGTGTTTCTGGAAGAGGTGCGCCATTACTCAGTGACCTTTCGGCCCGCCTCATGGCTTAGAAATTCTGCAAGCTTGCCACCGTCGGTAACGAGCGACCTTCCATCGCTGGCACTACCAAAGCCCGCCTAATGCGGGCTTTTTCATGCCTAACAGAAAATAAATAGGCATTACCTATTTACATAAAATTAGCCTATGCCTAATATCACTCTCAAGCCAACGCAATACCGGCCCAGCAGCGAAAGCCGCGCCGTTCTTTAACAATCTGATGGACGCCGAGCTGGCCGATGCATAGCCAGCGGACGTACCGCGCAACGGTACGCAGCGATTCGACCTCATGTCGGCGCTGGGCATAGGAGACCTCATTCGGAGGGCGTAGCTGGAGAGGCTGCGTGGTGGAAAGTAAGCGCTTGGCTTTGGGGCCTTGACCCCGTGTCGCGCTGAAAGACATCGACGGGAAAGCGACCGTTGGCCTATGCAAAAGGAAAGAGTTTACCGGCCCGTTGAGTGTGGGCCGGATGCTCTCCAAGAATTCTTCTTCGAGGGATTCTCGGAAAGCATCAGCTCGAACTACGCTGCCTGTAGCAATAGAACAGGTGGATAGCCATGAATACGCCGAGGCTACACAACAGTGGAAATCGCTGGAAGAAATCACACTCCTTCCGTGGTGTATCCGTTAAGAAAGCCGAGCTCTTGAAGCTGGAGGACGCCTTCATCTGTGGAGCGAAGTCAGATAGCACAAGACTGTTAAAGACTAGAAAGCAGGTTCTCAAGGAATTCATGCTCAAGGCTCCCGATGATTTCGAGGTGAGAGCGAAGGTCGAGCAGATCGAGGAAGCGCTTTCAGCGCTGAAGCATGTAGAAAAGGCTAGGCGAAAAGCCCAAAGAGCAACTCAAGACGACCCATCAAGCAAATACTTTGGCGCGCCAGACCTTGGAATAAAAACAAAGGATAGAAGTACAAGCACCACCCCAGCTCAGGTTGTTCGCGGCGGCGGGACCGGTCTCGGAAAGGGCACTTGATCGGCATGGGGTCGGATGCCTTTTCACTCTCCTGCATTCACTTCCGCTTGCCAAGCCCAGGGGCACCGCCTTGCACAATGTGCACCGAAGAAAACGAAACCGACTTCCGCGGATGAATTCCCAGGTCAATGGCTTCAGATAGCTCTTTGCAGTGATCACATTGCACTGGCACAAAATAGAGCTCCTTGTCTGGTTTCGTAGGCTTACCGCAATCCCGGCACTTAACCATTCGCTCCATCACAGGAGGGGGTGAGTTTTTTGCTGGATTCTTTCTTTTAGCCGCTCTCCTGGCGGCACGCTCCGCTTTCTTGACTCGCTTTGCCTCTTTGTCTGCCTCTTGGGCAGCAGTGATGTCGATCTGAGAAAAGACCTTTCTCAGCTCTCGAATCAACCAGTCATCGTCCATCTTCAAGCCCTTCCGCTGGGTGATATCGATAGTAGCAATGAGTTGACCGAACTGGCGAATGACCCGGTAGGAGGCGCGAGCAATACGGAAAGCATCACTGAGCAGCCTTCTCGCGAGGGCTGCTTGGGATGACAACCACTTGGAAATAAATTGCATGGCCAAGTCTTTCAAGCAAATGATCAAAGACGGGGACCTGAAGCGCGCTGACGCGATGAAGGCTCGCCTGGAAGATCTCCATGAAGAGCCCGGTTTCAACCTTCGCGCCGAAGGTGAAGAACTGGAAGAAAGCATCAACGCACTGGCGGAGTTCATCTTCGCCGGCGGCCAGATTCCGGCGCTTGAAGTCCGGCCTCGCGCTGAAGGAGGAATGTGGGTCGTCGATGGTCATCGCCGTCGTCGCGCTTACCTGAAGCTCGATCAAGCAGGCCGGCTTCCCAGGATTCCGAGCAAGGATGACCCCGAACGCCTGGAGGCCTGGATCTCGATTGTTCCTTTCGAGGGCAACGACGCGGAACGAGTGGCCAGGGTCATCACCAGCCAGGAAGGAAAGAAGCTCTCTCCTCTTGAGCTTGCCGACGGCTACAAGCGGCTCACTGCATTTGGCTGGACGCCCGATCAGATCGCCAAGAAGGTCGGCAAAACCCGCCAGCACGTCGAGCAAGTGATGACGCTCGGCAACTCCAACACCGATGTCCAGCAGCTGGTTGCTTCCGGCCAGGTGTCCGCAACAACAGCAGTGCAGGTAGTACGCCAGCATGGCGAGGCAGCAGGCAAGGTGCTCGGCGGCGAGCTGCAAAAGGCCAAGGCCACCGGCAAGTCAAAGGTAACCGCTGGATCGATGCGCGGACCTACAACACCGCGTCAGCGGCTCGAGGCCATCCAAGCAGCAGCACAGGAAATCTTCAAAGCATTACCCGATGGTTGCCTTGATAGTTCAGGGCCAGAGATCAGCCTTCCCACAGCACTACTCCTCAAGCTCCAGCGAGCGGTTAGCGAAGCTGCCTAGCAATTCAATTGCATAGAACAACCAGCGCCACGACAGCCTGTCGTTAACTGCCCGATCCCTGGGCAACCAGGACGCATCGGGGTGTGATCTGAATGCGCAGGCTGATGCGCTGATAGCGGCTACAGCAGCCCCGGTTGCTCGGGAAACTCTTGAAAAGACGCCGTTTAAAAGTCTGTAGAGCAACCAGACTAAGAAGTCGGAGATCAGCACCGGCTAGATCACACCCCGATGCGGCACCATTTATCTAAGCCTGAGCAGGGCCACCGATAATGATGTTCTTGCTTCCGCATTTGCACACGGGAACTCGAGCCTCGGATCGCCCTCGATAATACTCATAATCGCTTTCTGGAACTGTATCGAAGCCCTGCCAGTGCTCTTCTGTTCTGCCAAGGTCATCCGAGCTGCTGACCTGCACACCTTCGTGACCGCAATCCCTGCATGTCGCTTTACGACTGCTATCTGACCAACTCATGTTGACCTCCTTTTCTTGTAGAGCTTCCTGAAATTTAGCAGTCCTTTTTACTTTTACCCTTCCCCGACTAATCCCGAATGCACTCCCCTCCGCGCCCAACGGCAACCAGCGGAGCGGATGAGTGCATCCGAGTTTTGTTGGACCAGCACCCGCCACTCTGGAGGCAATCATGTCAGCACTACGCAAGGCACAGCTCGAATACGACAACCGTATGCCGCCACCGGTAAGCGATGACGACCTGGCCGAATCGGAATGGCTTGAAGCAAACGCCGAACGCCTGCTGATGGGTTACCGGATTTCCTGGGGCTACCAGCCTTCAGAACGTGGCGAGGTCACCCAGGCGGACTTTGCAAGGGCGGTGCAGGACCACCTGAACCAGCGTCAGATCGATGGTGAGGACCAGCAAGACGCCTTCGGCCAACTGGTGATCGGCGCCATGGGCTTTCGCAGCTCGGGGCTCCTGATGGATCTGGCGGTGTACCTGCTTGGTAAGAAGTCAGCCTTGAAGGACATCGCGCTCGAGCTATTGAAGCCCCACGCCGAGGCTGCCGTAGCCTTCGAACAGGAGCGGGCACGCTTAGAGCGGGAGTGCGGGTTTTGAGCCCTCACATCCTCATCGACCAGGCCCTCGAAGGCGTTGCCGACCCCAGCAGCGAGTCGGACATCGATGTCCTGGTGCAAGGCCTGATCACCCGCCTCTTCACCGATGGCGCGATCACCACTGACGAGTTCAATCACTACTGCAAGCGCTTGATGGATGCCTGTCAGAAGCGCAAGGAGGCAGCATGACCACTTCCCCAGTCAAAACCCTGATAGACGAGCAGCTCGAGGACATCACCGCTCATAACCTGCGCGATGCCTACAGCCTGGCCGAACGCCGGGGGTTCTATGGCCCACCCGTTGAGCAGTATGCAGAGCCAGGATACCGCGGGCGAATGCTGCAGGTTTTGCGCTATCGCGTGGCCCAACTGGAGCAACGGCAATGAGCGGCGCCGGCGCACACAAGCGCGGGCAGCAACTGGCGATCCGCTGCGCAAAACTGAAGCGCGAAGGCGTGTCGCTATCTGAGATAGCACGCCTCACCAGCATCAACAAAGAGCAGGTCAACGCCAAGGTAACGCTGGGTGAGCGGCTTCTTTCGCTGGAGGAATCGCCATGATCCCCGTTTTCGCAATCGCCTGGTTTTCCTACGTCTATCTCAGATAGATCTCCGCAGCATCCCCTCACCGAATTTCACAGCGCCCCTCAAGGATGGCGCGGGAGACACTCATGTCCACGAATATGCGGATCTGGGATCAAGTCAACACGACTGATCCGAGTGCCACAAAGAGCTTCACAGGAATGGGCGGCTTCAAGGGCACGGCCATCAAACCAACCTATCTGATGCGCAAAGCCACCGAAATTTTCGGCCCATGTGGTGAAGGCTGGGGATGGACCATCCTTGAAGAGCGATTCGACGAGGGCGGTCCTTTGCAAGCGCCAACTAAGGAATGGCCCACCGCGCCCCTCATCAACGCGAAAGTCCACACCGTGAGGATTGAGCTTTGGTACCAAGGCGAAGGCGGAAAGAAATGCACTGTGACGCATTACGGGCACACGCCGTTCGTTCTCCTGCAGCAAGGCAAGATCATCACCGACTGGGAAGCGGCAAAGAAGTCGCTCACGGACGCCATCGGCAAATGCCTCCAGCCGCTCGGATTTGCCGCGGACATCCACATGGGGTTGTTCGACGACGCCGCTTATGTCGAGACGGTGCGCGATGAGGTCGCGATCGCCAAGGCAGAAGACAAGCAGGAAGAGATCGACCGCCAGCAACAAGAGCGCCTGGATTACCTCAAGTCAGTGATCGAAACCATGGGTGGCGCTCAGTCGGCCCAGGAGCTGAAAAAAATCCACGACGTTGCAGTGCGCAAGCTAACCACGCGCAAAGACACCAAGGGCGCCGAGCGTATTTCGCTGGAGTGGAAGCGCCTCACAGATGCCGCAGCCAAGGAGGAAGCAGCATGACCCTGCTCTACGCCTTGAGCGCTCAAATGGCCGAGCTCGCGGCCCTCGAGGATACCGACGACGAAGGATTACGCCAGGCCATTCAGAACACCATGGACGGCATCCAAGGCGAATTCGAAGTGAAGGCCGAGAACGTCGTCATGTTGTGCCGCAACATCCAGGGCGACATTGACGCCATCGACAAAGAAGTCGATCGCCTGAATGAGCTGAAACGCATCAGAAAGAACACCGTCGGCAAGCTCGACGAATATCTGCGCCGCAACATGGAGGCCGCCAACATTAAGTCAATCAAACGGCCGCTGTTCACCATCACGCTGGCCCTGGCGCCGGAGAAGGTGATCGTCGACAAGGAGACCGACATCCCGGACGACTTCATCGACACGAAGACCGTTTTCTCGCCAGACAAGCGTGCGATCGCCGCCAAGCTCAAGGAAGTACGTGAGCATAACGCTGCGGTACGCAAGCGCATGGACGCGGGCGAAGACGCGGAAGCAGAGCTTTTGGAAGAACCAAACTGGGCCCACCTGGAGCGCGGCGAAAGCTCGATTCGCATCAAATGAGGCAATCATGACCAACAACTACATCCTGGTCCGCTCTGAGCGCCAGGAAGAACTCGAGGCAGCTAAGGCTGCCTTCTTCATGTCTGGGAATAAGATCGAGGTGCTTGAGTCCTTCAAATTCAAGCCCCGAGACCCGCGTAAAGACATTGATAGCCCGCTTAGCAAGCATGGCTCGCGAGGCAAATTCAAACGCACCAGCGAAAGCCACTTCAAGCGGCGCCTGGCCTACGTCGACACAATCCACGAGTTAGCCAAGACCATGACCATCGACCAGGCCATGGCCGCCACTGGAAAGTCAGAATCGGCCATGCGCCGGGCAGCCCATGAGGGCGGCTTCATATTCAAGAGCAAGACCGTGGACAGGGAGCGCGACTTGAAGCTCATTGAGCGTCTGACCGCTCTACGGGACGCTGGAGAGTCGCGCATCGCTGCCTGCAGGAAGGCTGGCATATCAGACTCACTCTTACGCCGCCTGGAACTCACCTATGAGTTCAGCTTTCCCAAGCGTTGGGAGAAGCGTGCTTGAAACGGATCAACAACCAAGTCCGCAAGCGCCGGCGACAGGCATGGCTGGAGTTGCCGGCCAGCGGAATTGAAGAGGTAGGCCATGGCCAAGACTGGAAAAGAGCGATCAGCGAAAACCGCCGAGAAGCGGATCGAGTACGACGAGAAGGAGTTGCGGCACAGGCTCCGGCTGGGTACCCGGCAGAAGCTTGAAGAGTTGATGGCCTGGAACGGTATCGAAGAGATCAGCGAAGCAATTCAGAATCTGATCATCAACGCTCACGCCCTGGGCCCCAGCCTCTCATACCAAGCAATCGAATGTCCGCGCCACAAAGTAACGGTTAGCGAAAACGTGGCGCGGATGATTCAGGCCGCCGGGCAGCGCCAAGCATCACGGCTCGACGCCGAAGAGGCGTAGCAGGCACCAGTCGGCCCTAGCTCGAATAGCCACTCAAGTGCTCTTAAGAAAGTACGAGAGCAAAGCTACCGTCACAGCAGCAACAAAGCTAAGCCCCGCGGATGTGAGCAACCTCTTGGTATCGGACCATCGTGCTTCGAAGAACTCAATGCATTTTGGGCCTATATAGAAATAGGTCCCCTCATGATCACCGTCTCCGAGAATAGTCACGTTTTCATATGACTGGTGACCGGGGCCTTGCCTGTAGCACTGAAGAGTTTTGGCAATTATCGTCTCTCGGAACGGCTCATCAGGATTGGGCTGAGGGCCAGTAAATCCGAGATATCCTGCATCAACCAATGCGACCACAGGATAAAAGTCTCGGTGATCGCCAGTCTCGCCTTCAATGTGCTTAACCAATTCCATGGCCGTCATTGAATTGGAAGCATAGATTTTCTTCAGGAGTTTCTTCAAAGATCTCTTCATGACGGCATCCCAGATGTAAAGCCGCTAGTAGACCCCCATCCGCCCCCAAATTGCCACCATGCCGCCACCAGCACGGAGGGCAGCGCATGCATGGAGAAAGCCATGAGCAACTACAACTGCGCGTATGTGCGTGAGCATTACAAGGTGCCGGCCGAGGTCGGGCGCCGAGTGATCGCCAACGGCGAGCCTGGCGTGATCATGGCTGACCGCGGCCACTACATCGGCGTCATCCTCGACAGCGACTCGAAGAAGCGCATCAGGAACTACCACCCGACCTGGGAAATGCAGTACGGCGAGATGGCGGACAAACTACCGCTGAAGAGCTACCAGGTGCTCGTCTCTGGCTGAGGCTGGTGGGACATCACCAATCGAACCATTGTCCAGGTGTTCGCCAGCACGCCATCACAGGCCAAGTACAGGGCCTATGAGCAGTGCGAGTACCACGATATCGAATACATGTTCGGCTTCAGGGTTCGCCTCGCCTGACCCTCCGGTGCTGCCCGCCAGCATTACCAGCAGGCAGTTAACCTTCTTCAGTTACCCCTTCTTACCGGCCGGCGCATTACCTCGATCGCCACCAGACACTTTGCCTGTTGTGCTGGGCCAGTTTCCGCCTGGGCCTGGATGACTTGAAGGACCGCGAGAGGAACCGCCAGAGCCTTTGCCTGCACTTCCAGAGTTACCAGAACCTTTACCGCCGCCACCTTTGGACATGATGACCTCCTTGGATATGGGAACCGCCCCTGAAGGGTAGGTCATTCCAAGTACCTACTAAGGCCGCCTGTCCGCATCCCCTACTTCAACGAATCACGCCAGCCAGGCCACGGCCATCGGCTGCCCGGAGAAACCTCATGAGCACATTCGCAGTCTTCGGCATGACAGCCGGTGTAGCGCTGACTGAGGCCAGGAAGATCACCAAGACCACCAAGCCAAGCGGAAAGGCTGGCGCCCCCCCCTGGAGCTGACGCTTGCAGAGTGGAATGAGGCCGTAGAAAAGCAGGCCGCGGCCATCTTCGACGGCGAGAAGGTAAAGCAGCTCAGTCAGCTGTTCGATGCACCTCAATACTCTCAGCAGTTCATAGAACTGGCCAGGAAGGCCGGCCCCTGCCGAGATTTGCGGATCAGGGCAAAGGCCGTGCTTACAGATGCCGAGGGCAAGCCCGTGATCAACCCCAAGACCAAGGCGCCTGTGGTCGAGTGGACTGACTGGCACCCATCAACCGCGAAAGTTGCGCAACTAACCACCAGGGCAAGCCTTTCATCAAGACCCAGTAGCTCACATGTGCGGCAACAGAGTGAGGCCGCCACCTATAGCAGCGCTAGCTAAAGCAAACGGCCATTGGAAAGCGCAGTTACGCTCAGTCGAATCGATTAACCATCCCGCCGCTTACCTACTACTACAGCGCCGCGCGTGATCGAAAAACCAACATCACCGACATAATCACCATTTTTACGGGTGCAATTCTCTGATTGCCCCATAGCGATGGGCACGACGTTAATCACGTCATAGCCCGCCTCATCGTACCGCTCGTACATCTGCTGCAGCAGTGATGCGTATTCATCGAAGTCGACATGCCTGTCGCTATAAACCTCTTTGCTCTTAGTGCCAAAAAAGCCTGCGGGTTTAGTTTCGCTTGTCAACGATGCGTAGAACCACTGAGTGATGAACTTACCAGTCATGGAGCCTCCTGTTTTCAGCCATTAACGATATCAAATTAATGGCGCCAAACAACCTCCATAAAATTCATAGGTATCCCCATGCCCACAGAAACCCAACACCTGGAGCAGCGAGTAGCTGCCCTTCAGTCAGACCTGAACAAGAAGGACGAGCAGATAGGCGCTCTGACCTTCAGCGACAACGACCGCGAGCTGTCTCGCCGGAGTTGGTTCGATGAAGCGAAGCGGCTAGAGAAGGAGTGCGAAGGACTGAAGGCCGATATCCGGCTCTTGAAGTCTGATCTCCGCATCGCCAACGACACTGTCGCCCTGGGCGTCAAGTCCCTGGCCGAGCGGGATGCGCTGCTCGAAGGATTCGCAACCGAGTTGACGCTCGCCATAACTGATTCGCAGGTTCGGTCGGCAATGACTGCGGTCGGCCGCTCAAAGATTATTCAGCTCTTGAAGGATTACAACGAGCGAATCGACGCCGCCCTATCCGCCAGCGCAGAGCCGAAGTCGTGTGGCGCCTGCGCAAATGGCTGCATCAGTGGCTGTCAGCTGGAAAAAGACAGTCCGCCGAGCGCGCCGGCTGAGCGATCGCCTAAGGACTATGCCATCGAGCATGCCGAGTACATGGCCAAGTCAGCTGATGACGTGTTGGAGAAGTTCCAGGCATACGGCCTGGCTCTGATGGCCGTAGATGAGGGTGGCGACGACGGTGAAGGCGAGCTATTCGAAGCGATTGATGACGCCCGCGGCGATCTGCAGGAGTCTCTGGTAGATCTGCGCAGCATGGTTTACGAGTTCCGCAAGCGCTGCGCCCGATTGAGCGCCAAATTCTGACAGGAGTACATTTGTACTCCTCCCGCAAAAACCTCACCCCTTCCCCACTTTCAAGTCAGCCGCAGCAGCGGCAAGGACAAGTCATGCCTGAAGAAATGCAGAAAGCGTGGCCAGACCACTACCGCTACATCGACACAATCGGACCAGATGGCCTTGAGGTCCACTGCATCACCTACCAGGTGATTGGCGAAACCGCACAGTGCTACTACATCGGCGACAAGCACACCTGCGACCTCGTCAAAGGCCCGCAATACAGCTGGACCGACGACGCAGTGAAGAAGCGCCGTAAGCGCGTACTGAAGGAAGGTGGCACCTGGGGGCGGCGCTTCGCCTATACCGACAAGGCGCTTGCTTTGCGCTCGTACAAAGCACGCAAGTCCTGGCAGATGCGGCATGTCCAGTTGTCTCTGGAGCGCGCCCAGGCAGCTATCGGGTACTTCGGCAATCTTGAAGTCGAAAGCACGATTCCGACCGTGGCCGTGACTATCCCGAACGACTACATCCAGGGCTTGGATTGGGGGGATTACTGATGATCATCCCCATCCCCTACATGGCCTACCTGATCTACAAGGGGCCGCGATGATCCCGCATACAGGCCAGATCCGGCGGCAGCTCGAATCCACACTAATCCTTCTGGCTGCCTGGATTCTGGGCTCGCGCAACGTAACAAGATCCGGGGTCGTCTCGCGTCGGGACAACAACGAGATATTCGAGATGGACTACGAACTACGAGCTATCGCCCGCCGCATCCGCAAGAAATACAGCGAGTAACCCCTCCCCTCAACAACTCTGCCTGCCCATGACCTCGGGCGAGGAATCCCTATGCAACCCCCAATGCACAACCCGCAATCGCGGGAAAACGAAGACTTTGAATTCATCCGCCTACCTGAAGTCCGACGCATATCAGGCCTTAGCACATCAACCATCTACCGGATGGCAGGCGGTGGAAAATTCCCGCGTCAGGCCAAGGTTGGAGAACAGGCTGTAGCCTGGGTTCGCTCGGAGGTGGAGCAGTGGGCGGCCAGTCGCGCATCAGCACGCAAGCAGGCGTAGCTTCTGCTAAACGCCCTCCAACCTATCCAGGTAGTCGGCCCAATCCTGCATCATCTTACGTCTCTGCTCGACGTACTCAGCGTGGTTGTACGTCTTGCGGACCTTCCCCGAGCTTGCATGCGAAAGCTGCGCCTCGATCCAGTCCTCGTTGTAGTCCATCTCGTTCAAGGCCGTCGATATCGTTGCGCGGATTCCGTGCCCGGTTAGCCGGCCTTCATATCCCATGCGCTTCAATGCCATGTTGACCGTGCCGTCGCTGATCGGCTTGCTAGGGTCGCTTCGACCCGGGATCAGCAGCTTGTAACGGCCGGTCATCTGATGGACATTGCGCACTTCCTCTACCGCCTGCCGCGACAGTGGCACCAGATACGGCGGTACCTTATCCCCTCCTTTTGCTCTGATCACCTTCTGCAGTTGCTTCACACCCTCTGCGGGAATGGTCCAGAGCGCATTGTCCAAATCAAACTGACTCCATGTCGCATTGCGCAGCTCACCGGTACGCACGCCAGTCAGTAGCAGGATGCGTATTGCACTTTTCGTGTACGCGGCACCGTTGAACTGCCGCAGAGCCACCAGGAAGTCCTTGAGCTCACTTTGGCGCAGCATCGGATTGTGCTTCTCCGGCGGCTCTTTGACAGCAACGATGTCCAGGTCGGATGCCGGGTTCGTGTCCATGTACCCGGAAGCGATCGCGAAACGAAAGATCTCGTTCAGCCAAGACCTGCACTTGCGCGCCACGTTCAAGGCGCCCCGGGCTTCAATGCGCCGCATGGCGCTTAGTACATCGGAACGCTTTACGTCGGCCACCGGGATCTTGCCCAAGGATGGAATTAGGTCTTTTTCCAGGTAGAGGCGAGATTGGGTAACACCTCCTTTCTTTGCGGCAACCATGCGGGGCGACTTGAATGCATGCCATTCGTTCGCAACGACCTCAAACGTTTTCACGGCTCCGGTGGTGGCCATGCGCTTCTCATCGCGTCGCTCCGCCCGAGGGTCAATGCCCTTCGCGACAAGGGTTCTAGCTTGGTCGCGGCGCTCGCGCGCTTCTTTCAGTGTGATTTCGGGATAGGTGCCCAGGGATATGCGAGGCTGCTTTCCATGCCATGAGAAACGGAAGTGCCACGCTTTCGTGCCTTTGGCGGCTACGAATAAGGAAAGGCCCGCGGTATCGCTGAGGCTGTAGTCCTTGTCTTTGGGCTTTGCTTGCCTGACCGCCGTGTCAGTGAGGGGCATTAGTACATCACCATGAGCTATCTAATTCAGATGTGCTGAGCAATGTACTAAAAATATTGAGAAGGGGTGAGAAGAGATAGCAAAGGCTGAAAGCAAAAATCCCCGCAGGCATTGGCCTTGCGGGGATTTTTGAGAAGGCTTGGTAAGGCCTGATAATCGAAAATGGTGCCCGAAGCCGGAATCGAACCGGCACGCCCTTACGAGCGGGGGATTTTAAGTCCCATGCGTCTACCAGTTTCGCCATTCGGGCGGTAGCGCGATCACGCAACACCGAGCCAGCCAAACGGCATCAGCATCCGGTGATTGAAGCAGGGTGTGGAATATATACATCCACTTCCTCTGAAGCAAGGTCGAAGCGGGCAAAAAACGCCCCTGCCCTGGCGACTCTCACAACTAAAAATCACGAGAAATCAGAGAGCTACAGCATCGAGCCAATTCACGCCCAAAGCAGGCTCAAGCACTTTGCCAGCTCGCGCAGCGGCGCCAAGGCTAACATGAGGAAATGCCGCAACCAACTGATTTTCAAGGATTTACCTGAAACCTGGGAGCAGTTCGAGCGGTGATCAGCATGGAAAAGGACAGGTAACACCGCTCGGGTCGTCGACCCGGGGCAAGCCAAGCAAGGGGAATGGGGCCACGGCCATTGATAAGCGCGGCAACCTCTGTGGTGTTCGCCCAGTACAGATGACCTCGCCATCCATGAACCGGTAAAGAGTCATAGATACTGGGCGAACCGCACCAAACTATGCGCTGGAAATAACATGTTCAACTGTCAGCAATCATGGCCCTGCGCCGCTTAACCGGAATAGTGGTTGAAGCCACCAGCAAAGGCCCTGCGCCCGGCCCGCAGTTCGGTGCGCAGCTCGCCGATCAGGTTGGAAATCTCCCGCACGCTGGTGAGTTCGAGGGTGGAAACCCCCGGCAGCAGCAGATCCACTCGGCCAGACTCGGCATCGTAGATCTTGATGGTCAGCGAACCGTTGGGATTCACCCCACAGGCGCAGGACAGTGGGAGAAAGCCGGACTCCAGAATATGGCAAAGCTCATGGGTGGAGAGCATGGCATCCTGCCTTTAGGTGAGAGTGAGGATTTTGCCGGTTGAGGATAGGCCAGCATTTGCCAATTAGTGTCGAATACAACACCCAAAATGCCAACTGAATCACAGTTTCGCCCAGCCGCGCGATAATCGATTTGCTGCACCCCAGGCCACCCCACACAGGGCCTCTAGGTTTTTTTCCAGCCGCAGTGTAAGTTCCAAAGCATGAACCTTCAGCCGCACTCCACCGCGATTATTACCATCCTCAACGGCAGGGTGGGCTAGCGGTCGTTTCAACCGTCACCAACCCGCCTCGGAGGCGCGGTTGACGACCACTCTTCTGAGGCTTTCACCCCAGGAGAACTCCATGAACCCACCCTCCTCCGCCATGCTGCATCTGCTGTGCGGCAAGATCGCCTCGGGCAAGTCGACCCTGGCCCAGCAACTGGCGCAAGCTCCCGGCACGCTATTGATTTGCGAAGACCAGTGGCTGGCGCAACTCTATCCGGACCTTATCCACTCTCTCGCCGACTACCTGCTGCACGCCCAGCGCCTGAAGAACGCCCTACAACCCCTGGTGATCGCCACCTTGCGCGCCGGAACCAGCCTGGTGCTGGACTTCCCGGCAAACACCCCAGCCCAGCGCAGTTGGCTGCGAGCCCTGGCCGACCAGGCCGGCGTCGCCCATCAATTGCATGTGCTGAACGCCGATGAAGACACCTGCCGCGCACGATTGCGACAACGTAACGCTCTGGGCGAGCACCCCTTCAACACCAGCGAAGAGCAGTTCGAGCTGATCTGTCGCTATTTTGAGATGCCACGGGCAGAGGAAGGGCTCGAGCTCATCGAGCACTGAGCCAAGAGAAAGGTCGCCTGGCCGACAGGCCAGGCCACGAAAAACCTTCTGAAACTGCCGGCCCAGGCAAATTCCAGGCAAAAAAAAGCCCAAGTAGCTGATGGACACTTGGGGCTAAAAATGCATAAACCGTGGTAGGTGAACGCAGGGCTATAGTAACGGAATGGTACATTCTGTAACAAGATAATTTGCGCAAAAAACCGTAAATAAAATCACCTAAGTCATTAAATATCCACACTTTTTTTGAGACATTGGTTTTCCGGAAGGCGATCCTGGCCGTCTACGGCGCGGCCTTTTCCTCTGCCAGGGCTTTAAACGAAAGCGCACTGAAAATTCACAGAATCGCAACAGACAGGCAACAAAGGCGCCCTTAAATTGCCGGCACTCGCCCGAATGGAATGTGACGGTATGAATGAGCTCCTCGATGCCCTGCCCTTGCTGCTTTGCCTGACCACCTTTGCCTGGTGCTGCCTGGGTTGAAACGGACATTGCCTACCGACTCCGCAGCAGCCCGCATCCTTGAACAAGCAACTTCACTCCTCACACCGGCTCGGCCAGCCTGACGCTGGTAAACAACTCCTGGCCGATCCGACGCGCCTGCAGCAAGCCTGGCTGCGGGTCAGTGCTTTCCGAATCGAAGAGCAATTGCGAGGTTTCCACCCGCGCCCCGCAATAATCGAAGATCCCATGATCGATCTGAGTGCGCATGGCCTGAAGATAGCCATGGCGCTCATAGGTACCGGCATCAGCCCCGGCAACCCCCAGCAGGTGCACTCGCAGTCCGCCGAGTTTCTTCACCAGCTTGGCATCCGCGCGAAAATCGAAGGCCCAACCATTGCAGAACACTCGATCGATCCAGCCCTTGAGCAAGGCAGGCATTGACCACCAATACACCGGATAGACCAGCACCAGGGCATCGGCGCGCTCGATACGCGCCTGTTCGGCACGCACATCCTCGGGCGCCGGTGCCTGGGTTCGATGCACGGCAATATCCGCCGCCGCAAAACGCGGGTCGAAACCCTCGGCCCAGAGATCGGCAATTTCAAAACTCTGCCCCGCCCCGGCATCGAGGCCTTCGGCAATCTGCCGTGCAATGTGCTGGGTCAGGGACTTGGGGTCGTGGTGGGCGACAACGATCAGAGCGTGCATGGCAGTGACTCCAGGGAATGGATTGCAGGGAACAAGCAGGGATCTATATACTTTTGGTAAGTTAAGGCCATTAAGTTACTTTTGGTATATAAGCATGTCAAGCCATCCACCCGCCGATCCCGGCGCCCTTCCGCGACGGCGCTTGTCACGCCAGCAGCGACTGCATCAATTGATCACGGTCGCCTGGCAGATTGTTCGTTCACACGGTACCGAGGCACTGACCCTGGGCTACCTGGCCGAACAGGCCGGGGTCACCAAGCCCGTGGTCTATGACCATTTCGCCACTCGGGCGGTACTCCTGGCAGCGTTGTACACGGACTTCGACCAGCGCCAGACCGCCCTGATGGACCAAGCCCTGTGCAGCAGCGAAGCAACCCTGGACTCTCGCGCCAGGATCATCGCCACCTCCTACGTTGATTGCGTGATGTTGCAAGGTCGGGAGATACCCGGAGTCATTGCCGCCTTGGCCAGCTCCCCCGAGCTACAAATCATCAAGCGTGACTATGAGGCGGCCTTTCTCGAAAAGTGCCGGCAGAACCTCGAGCCCTTTGCCGCTGGCGCCACACTCAGCGTGGCCAGCCTGCGCGCGATGCTCGGCGCCGCCGAAGCGCTGTCCCATGCTGCGGCCATGGAGGAAATCAGTGCCGAACAGGCCCAGGAGGAGCTCTACGCCACTATTGTCGCCATGCTTGAAAGAACCCGGAAAAACACCGCCGCCAGCCCCCAATGAAACGCCTGTACGGATCCTGCCATCGTCGTGCAGCGAAACCGGTAAACTGCCCTCAACGCCGCTATTTCCAGCCCGTGCAGCTGCCCGCCACCATCACCGAGAACCTCCATGCCGTCCCATCCCCACTCCCCCGAGGCGCTTGCAGGCCAGACGCGGCCGACCGTTCTGATACAAGAGCCCGCGCTTGAACCCGCCGACGCAATCGACGTCCAGACGCATCGGGTGCTCTCGGTCTTCGACTTCGACGGCACCTTGACTCGCCATGACAGCTTCGTGCCCTTTCTGCGCTTCGCCTTCGGACCACGCCAGTTCAACCGCCGCCTGCTCAACCTGGCCTTGCCCGGGCTGGGCTATCTGGCCCGCCGAGTGGACCGGGACCAGCTCAAGGCACAGTTGATCGGCCACTTTCTCACCGGCGTCGAGGCGGCATGGCTGCAGCAGCAGGCACAGGCCTACTGCGAGCAATTCTGGACCCGCCTGATGCGCCCCAACGGCCTGCTGGGGGTGGCGGACGAGCTGCGCTCCGGTGCGCGGGTGACCCTGTGCTCGGCATCGCCGGCGCTGGTGTTGCAACCTTTCGCAAAGCGTCTGGGGGTCGAGTTGATCGGCACCGAACTGGAAGTCGTCGACGGTGTGCTGAGCGGGCGAATCCTCGGCCACAACTGCCGCTGTGAAAACAAGGTGCTGCGCCTGGAAGGCGTCTATGGCCCCTTGAGCCAGTATCGCCTGCGGGCCTGGGGCGATACCCGGGGCGATCGCGAGCTGTTGGCGGCGGCGCAGGATGCCCACTGGCGCTACTTCCACCCCTCCTGGCGCCGTGGCCGCTGGCCAGGCTGAGCCTCCAGGCAGGGCCGGCCACGCCGCCGACCAACGGCGCGGTGCAGCAAGGAAGATTCGCTATACCCAAGTGCAAGCGCGCTCGCACCCATTGCCGACCACGCCCCCACAAGGATCGCAGCGGCTCAGGCTGATCAACGCCTGAGCCGCCCTACAGGGAGAGGCTTGCCACCATGAAGCTCAATGGCTATTTGCTGCGTACCCTGGCCGTGCTGCTGGCGGCCGTAGCTCCGGTGGTTATCCTCTTGCGCCAGCCCCATCAATCCGCTGACCTGGCCGCGGCCGCACCTCTGGACTGGCCACGCCTGAGCGCCTGGGCCTGCTGCTTGCTGGGGCTACTGGCGCTGTTCGTCCTGGCGGGCCTGAGAATCCGTGGCCGGGTGCTGGGAGTACTGATCGACGAACGCAACCGCTACTCGCTGTCGCGGCTGCAGATGAGCCTGTGGACCCTGCTGGTGCTGGGCACCCTGTATGCGCTGTATATCGCCAATATCGTTCGTGGCGACGCCATCAGTGCGCTGATGGTGGACCTGGACTACAACCTGATCGCCCTGATGGGCTTCAGCCTCGCCAGCTTCGTCAGCGCGCCCATGGCCCTGAGTCGCAAAGCCGACCTGCCTGCAGACAACAGCGCGCTGGCCAGCACCGGCCAGCAACTGCTGGCCAGCCAGAACCTCACGGCAATGCCTTCGGCCGCCGGCCAGGTGCTGACCAAGAGCGCGCCACAGGATGCGCGCCTGGCCGACCTGATCCGCGGCGAGGATGTCACCAACGGCACCATTGTCGACCTGCCTCGGCTGCAGATGCTGCTGATCACGCTGCTGGTGGTGCTGGTGTATGGCGCCGCGGTGGGGCACAGCCTGGGCTCTGGCGCCTGGGTACTGAAAGAACTGCCGCAACTGCACAACACCTTGCTGCTTCTGGCCCTGATCAGCCATGGCGGCTATGTGGTGGGCAAGCTGATACCCAGCAGCATCACCGCCCCCCTTGCCCCGCCCCCTGTACCGGACCAGCAAGCGCCAGCACCCGCGCTGCAAAACCCGCAGTAACGGACCGGCTCACTCAGCGCTGCCACCCTGCAGCCGCTGGCGCATGCTGGCGCTGGCCATGGGGCCGGCCTGTACCCCGCATGCCTGCAAGGGCACCGCATAACCCTCGGCAAGGTCCGCCATCATCGGCTGTACCGGCCGCCCGCTGGCACGCTCGACCAACTGCACGCTCTCGCCTTCGGGGGCGAAATGGCGGTTGCCCCAGGCCACGAAGGCCATCAGCACCACGCGAAAATCTTCGCCCTTGGCCGTGGGCACATATTGATGACGCAAGGGTCGCTCGCTATAGACCTGGCGCTCCAGCATCCCGGCCTCCACCAGGGAGTTCAGGCGCCGGGTGAGCATGTTCGGGGCAATGTCCAGGCTGCGGGAGAACTCGTCGAAGCGCCTCAGGCCCTGCAAGGCATCGCGCATGATCAGGATGCTCCACCACTCGCCGACCCGCTCCAGGCCCCGGGCGATTGGGCATTCGGCGTCGATCAGGCTTTTTCGTTGCATGGCTGGTTCCTGCGGTGGCTGGCGATATTTATGGATCGGGATGTTACTTTCATGATGATAGTATCGTCCATGTTTCGTTGTTCCCCACCCAAACACGTTGAAGGAGCAGGATCGGCATGAGCAAACGCATCGTAGTCACCGGCATGGGTGCCATCACTCCGCTGGGTTGCGGGGTCGAACAGGTATGGCAGCGCCTGCTGGCAGGACAGTCCGGCATCCGCCAATTGCCGCAAGAGTTCATCCAGGACCTGCCCACCCGCATCGGCGGCCAGGTCCCCGACAGGCTGCTGGACCCAGAGGCCGGCTTCGACCCGGACCAACTGCTGGCGCCCAAGGAACAGCGCAAGATGGACCGCTTCATCCTCTTCGCCCTGGCCGCAGCGGAACAGGCCCTGGCCCAGGCCAGCTGGCACCCCGAAAGTGCCGAGGCCCAGGAACGCACCGCCACCATCATTGCCTCGGGCGTGGGAGGTTTCCCGGCCATCGCCGAGGCCGTGCGCATCACCGACAGCAAGGGGCCGCGACGCCTGTCGCCCTTCACCGTGCCCTCGTTCCTGTGCAATCTGGCAGCCGGCCATGTATCGATTCGCCATGGCCTCAAAGGCCCCCTGGGGGCACCGGTGACCGCCTGCGCCGCCGGGGTCCAGGCCATTGGCGATGCCGCACGGATGATTCGCGCCGGTGAAATCGATGTGGCTGTCTGCGGCGGCGCGGAAGCGTCGATCCATCGCGTCAGCCTCGGCGGCTTCGCGGCCGCGCGGGCGCTGTCCAGTGACTACAACGACAGCCCGCAACGCGCTTCACGCCCCTTCGACCAGGCGCGGGACGGCTTTGTCATGGGCGAAGGCGCCGGGCTGCTGGTCATCGAGGAACTGGAGCATGCCCTGGCCCGGGGTGCTCGCCCCATCGCCGAGCTGGTGGGCTATGGCACCAGCGCCGACGCCTACCACATGACCGCCGGCCCGGAAGATGGCGATGGCGCGCGGCGCGCCATGCAGCAAGCCCTGCGCCAGGCAGGCGTACAGCCTTCCGAGGTGCAGCACCTCAATGCCCACGCCACTTCCACGCCGGTGGGCGACAAGGGTGAGCTGGCGGCCATCAAGAGCCTGTTCGGCACCGGCACTGGCCCGGCCATCAGCGCCACCAAGTCGGCCACTGGCCATTTGCTGGGAGCCGCAGGCGGGATTGAAGCGATCTTCGCCATTCTCGCCCTGCGCGATCAGATCGCCCCCGCAACCCTCAACCTGGAGCACCCCGACAGCGCCGCCGAAGGCCTCGACCTGGTACGCGGCCAGGCGCGCAAGATGGCCATGCAATACGCACTGTCCAATGGTTTCGGTTTTGGTGGCGTCAACGCCAGCGTGCTGTTCAAGCGCTGGGCCTAGGCAGATGCAACGCCGAGGTTGCAGCAGGCGGTGCCTGCAACCTCGGCGCCTGGATCAGTTCAACACGTCATTCAGCTGTAGACGGCATTGCCCCTGTTCCGCCAGGGAGTCGCTATCGCTCGCCCGCCGACCCGCTCGATAATCGCAATGGATCTGCAGGCTTTCAGTCGGATTGCGATGAATCTCAAAGCCAGATTGCCGAAGGCTGTCTTTGACCTGATCGACAACCGCCAGATAACGGGCCTGCAACAGGTGCTGGCGCGCCGGCGAGGTGAATACCCCCAGCGGCAGAAAACGCAGGCGCTGGCCATTGAGGACGATGGACACATCGATATGAGTGCCGTCCACATCGTGGCCATTGGAACCAAAAATATCCTTCAGTTCCTGCCTGCGCTGCGGATAACACAGACAGAACAGGCGCACGCCCAGCCAGCGCGACAGGTTTCGGAAGAATCCCAGGTAGCTGCTTTTCTGCTCGTAACCCCGGGTTACCAGCAAGCGAATACTGCCGGGCAGCCGGGACTGGGCCCTGAGCACTTGGGTGAAGACGTCCTGATCCATCAATACCCTTGACGATGGCCAGCGCGGCGCCACGCGCAATCCCTGGTTGTCGCCCCTGTTCAATATCAGCATGCAAATCGCCCCGGCTCTTTTCACTGGTCGGATACTACACAGGCTGGTGGCAGAAGTAGTGCAAATGCCTCCCGCACACCTGCGACGACTGGCAGCAGCAAGCCGCGTCACCCCGGTGACAACGCGGCATCAGTTTAGCTAAAATGATAATGGCTCATAGCCACCACTTATAACGACAGTGACCACCGGAGCTGTATGTACGATTTAACGAATCTGGTCATTGCCGATAGCCGCTTTGGATTGACCGTGTTGCAAGTCACCGCAGACCTGGTTGCCGGCGCACTGGATGAACTGCTGATGAATGCTGCAGACGGCGCCAATATCACCCAGAAGCTGGATTACTCCATTTTGTCTATCTATCAGGACAAGCTTGAGGCAGCCATCCGGGACATGAGCCTACCTCCCCTGTCATTGCCCTCGCCAGCCGATAGCCTGTGCTGACTCAAGACGCCAGCAACGCTTGCTGGCGCGAACTGGCAATAGACACCCTTTCGGGCGGAGCGAAGGGCCGGCCAAGCGTCAATCAAACAGAATCGCAACATACCAGCCAATAAATGCCGCAACGACGACGCTATGCAAGATCAGCAGATCGCGCATTCCCGTTGTTCGGCCAGAGACTATCCAGTATGCAAACACCAGTGGGTAGCACAACAGGCAAGTCAGGCCCAAGGCGATAACGGCCAGCCCGTTGAGCAGGCTAGGAAACTGGCCAGGAGGATTGGCCAGGCACGTAATGACCGCGATGCTGCCCAAGGCAACGATGATGATCAGAAAGGCAACGATAACGCGCTTGGCGTCGTGACGATTATCCATAATGCTCTGTTTTCAATCCTTTGCAGTGCGCTCGTTGCAAGGCCTAAGTTGTTGGCGGGAAAAGAGGCTGCGCCTTTATAGAGAGCACCAGGATACAAGTCAAAAATTTTTGCAGAAGAATCATCGGTGCAGCCTGCGCGAGCATTTACGAAAGCCAGGCCAATACAGCGCTGTTAAAACCCAAAGCAATAAAAAAGCCCGGTCTAGCAACCGGGCTTCCCACAACTTCCACCTTAATATTACTTACAGGGCACCCCTGATTTATTTCTCAGGCAGCGCACCGCTGTCATTGCGCAACAATACGTAGAAACGGATCGAAACTCATGGTGTGCGCACCATTCATCAGCAGTTCCACGCTGTACCAGACCTTATCGCCAATATGCGTATCATTGACACGCCCCTGCCAATAGGTTCGCCCCTGCCCAGGAACCTTTGTCGGCACACAGATCTTGTCCTTGGTCATATCACCGTAAAAACTATTGATCTCGACCTGATTCTGCGACACAACAGGCACCACGCTCCAGTTGATCACCTGCCCATTGGCGCAAGCCGTCACCAACTCTTCCTGCCCTTCGGCGGTAGAGCCGGAGTTCTTGTTGTTATCAATAAGATAAACATTGCTACCCAGGTCGTTGGTTGCCAGTGCGTTCTCGACATCAACCACAATCAATACACTGATTTCTTTCATCACAATGCTCCTTTTGTGCAAGTTGCCCGCCTACGTCCCTAACACCCGAACGGGAACATGAGACTAGCACCGGCCCTTTCAATGTAAAGTCGTTAAACCCTGGAACCGGACGAGTTGATTGTGTCACTTTTTTGGCTCACTCAAGCCAATACCGAGAGAGGCATAACAACCAGGCACAAGGTATTGATCGCCAATGAATAAACAACCCTTATTCAAGTTTCTAGGTACTCACCACTCGTATAACCGCAGCCGCTGACAAGCGCCCCGCTCTGCTATCGTGACGCCCAGCCGCCCCCCAGCGAACGAAGCATGGGCCGGGCGATTCAGTGGCGCAGGGTACTGCAAGCGTGTGGACACAAAGGCGAGGATGTAATGACGGACCGCGAACAACTCCATCGACAAGGCTATGCACTGCTGCGCAAAGCGATACCCGCTGAGTGGCTGCAGGGCCTGCGCAACCAGTTCGATGCCCGTGTGCTGCCATCGGAACTGTGGACTGTGCCTCGTAGCGCGAACTGGCGTCATTCGCTGCTTGATCTCGACCCACAGGTCCAGGCGGTGTGTCGCCTGCCGCAGTTGCTGGCAGTGGTGGGCGAGTTGATCGGCGAGCCTTTCTTCCTCGCCCAGGTGGAAGGCCGCGAGCCGGTTGCCGGTGCTGGTCATCAGCAATTGCACCGCGACTTGTCGGCGCAACGCCCTGGCGACATGGTCGGCGCCCTGGCCTTTTTCGACGACTACGGTCCCGAAAATGGCGCCACACGGATAGTCCCCGGCAGTCATCGACCGGGTCCACAAGAACCGCCATTGGACTTCAATGACGAGTCCCGATCCGTGCAGCTTTGCGGCTGCGCTGGCGACATCCTGGTGTTTGATGTCGACCTGGTGCACGCCGGCAGTCGCAATTCCAGCGGCGCGCGCCGGCGCTCGATCCTGATCAGCTATTTTTCGACGGTGCTCTACGCCTCACATCAGCAAACAGCCAGCCTGCGGGGCGTGCGGATGGACACCCGCGACAGCTTCGACCCGGCAACTCTCGGCTCTCGAGCGCCAGGCACTTGATGAGCAAACGCCAACTCAAGACCACCCGCGCGCACGCCACGCTCAATCAGCTTCCGCCCGCCAAACGCGGAAGTGGCCGAAACCCTGCCAACCATGGATCACCGATGGCGCTACAAGCTTGCGGCAACCTCCAGCGCCAGCTCGATAAAGGCGCGAGCCGCTGAAGTCTGGTAGCCACCTTTTCGCTGCATCAGCACCGCGGTGCGCTGCAGGCGCAATGGATCGAGATCGATCGCCACCAGGCCTGGGCAGGCTCGGGCGATGGCGGCCGGCAACAGCGTCGACAGCGGGGTCCTGCGCACCACCTCTATCACCGCCCCGATGGAGTTGGCCTCCATTTGCACCCAGGGGCGAATCCCGTGCTGCCGACAATAGCGGTCGATCTGCCCGCGGGTAGCGAATTCAGCACTGAGCAGAATCAGCGATTCATCGTTCAGCACCTCTAGCCCGATATTGTTCCGACCCGCCAGCCGATGCTGATGGCTGACCACCAGGGCCAGGGTCTCGACCAGCAGCGGCTGGGTGTCGATGTCCTGTGCGTGCCCTTCTTCAAAGGCAATGCCCAGGTCCAGCTCATCGGCCAACAGCAAGGCTTCCATCTGCTCCTGGGCCAGCTCGCGCAGGTTCAGCTTGATCTTGGGATAACGCGCCTGAAATGCCTCCACCAAGGGCCCGACCAGGTAAGAGGTGAAGGTTGGCGTCAGCGCCACCCGCAACTCCCCTCGACTGAGATCGGCCACATCGTTGAGCGCCCGCTTGCCTTCCTGCAGTTCCTGAGACGCCCGGCGCGCATAACGCAAATACACCGACCCGGCATCCGTCAGCCGAGTGATACGCCCTGAGCGGTCGAACAACTGCGCCCCCAGGCTCTCCTCCAATTGCCGAACCTGCTGCGACAGCGCCGGCTGCGAGACATGCAGGGCCGCCGCCGCCCGCGTGAAGCTGTGATGTTCCGCGACAGCAAGAAAGTACTGGATATGCCGAGCAAGCATGCTTCACCACATAAGATTTTCTGATGAGAACAATCATAAATGAGACTTTTACCTTATGCCATGCACTGCATAACCTTTGCTCCATCGCACCGCGACACAGAGGACTCACCCATGCAAGACATCATCGACGGCTTCCTGAAATTCCAGCGCCACGCATACCCCGAGCGCGCCGCCCTGTTCAAGGACCTGGCCACCCAGCAAAGCCCCCGCGCGCTGTTCATCTCCTGCTCGGACAGCCGCCTGGTGCCCGAACTGGTGACCCAGCGCGAACCTGGCGATCTGTTTGTCATCCGCAACGCCGGCAACATCGTGCCCTCCTACGGCCCCGAGCCGGGTGGCGTGTCGGCCTCGGTCGAGTATGCCGTTGCCGCCTTGCGGGTTGCCGACATCGTGATCTGCGGCCACTCGGACTGCGGCGCCATGACCGCCATCGCCACCTGCAAATGCCTCGACCACATGCCCGCCGTGGCTGGCTGGTTGCGTTACGCCGACTCCGCCCGCGTGGTCAATGAGGCCCGCCAGCATCAACACCCGCACGCCAAGGTCGAGGCCATGGTCCGCGAGAACGTCATCGCCCAACTGGCCAATATCCAGACCCATCCATCGGTACGCCTGGCCCTCGAGGAGGGACGCGTCACCCTGCATGGCTGGGTCTACGACATTGAAAGCGGTGCTATCGACGCCTTCAATGGCAGCACCGGGCAGTTCGTGTCCCTTGTGGACAACCCTGAAGTACGCGCTTCCCAGCAACCCAGGCTCGTCGCCTGAACAACACTTTCTACCCCAGGAGATCACCCCATGATCCAGTCGCAAATCAGCCAGACCACCCGCCTCGCCCTGACCGAGGTCATCCTGCTCGCCAAGGCCCGCAAGGACCTGTCGTTCGCCCAGATCACCGATGGCACTGGCTTGTCCGAAGCTTTCGTCACCGCCGCCTTGCTGGGCCAGCATCCACTGCCGGCTAGCGCCGCCCAGGTGGTCGGCGACAAGCTCGGCCTGGATGCCGACGGCATCGCCCTGCTGCAGACCGTGCCAATGCGCGGCAGCATCGAGAACCGCGTCCCCACCGACCCGACTATCTACCGCTTCTACGAGATGCTGCAGGTCTATGGCACCACGCTGAAGGCACTGGTCCACGAGAAATTCGGTGACGGCATCATCAGCGCCATCAATTTCAAGCTGGATATCAAGAAGGTCGAGGACCCGGAAGGCGGCTCCCGCGCCGTGATCACCCTGGACGGCAAGTACCTGCCGACCAAACCCTTCTGACCCCGGGATGAACCTGCCCGGCGCGCAATGGCGCCGGGCAACCGAGAAGCGCAATCCCACGCAGTCGCAGCGCCCAGACAGGTGATCCAAGATGAAAAATTGTTTGTTGTTGCTCCTAGGCACCCTTTGCAACCTGGCTCTGGCCGATGACGCCGTCACCCTTGCCGAGCCGATACCCATTGAGCACTACAGCTATTCACAGACGCTGGACGTGGCGCACGTCATCTCGATCAGCGAAACGCCGAATACCTGCGAGGTGGTGCCCGTGCGCATGACCTATGAAGACTCGGCAGGCCAGCGGCACATCCTCGAATACCGCGTCATGGGCAACGGCTGCTCCAACGGCTGAGCCCGGCGAACATCCAGCGCGCCTTGCCGCGCCACGGCGCCCGGCAATCGAGCTCCGACCCTCAACCCACACTCCCAGCTGCCACCCCTGTCGCTCGATACGCCGAGCAATGACAGCGAACCCGCTCGCCCCGAACGGACGCCATTGCCGTTCGAGTCGGGCCGCGGGCTTACGACGAGAATCGACTCCATGGACCTGATCTTTCGCAACGTACGCATCGACGACACACAACCCCTGATGGATGTGGCGGTGAACCGCGGCACCATCATCGCGATCGAGCCGCGTATCGCCGCATCTGCCAAACATGAAATCCAGGGCAATGGCAAAGTGCTGATTCCCGGGTTCGTCGAAGGCCATCTGCATCTGGAGAAGGCCAACCTCATGCAGCGTCGGGCCAATCGCTCAGGCACCTTGCAGGAAGCCATCGCCGTGACCGCCGAGCTCAAGCCCACACTGACTCGCGCAGACATTCTCCAACGCGCCACCCAGGTACTGCGTGCCCTGGTGCAATCGGGCAGCACCCATGTCCGTGCCCACGCCGAGTTCGACCCCGCTCAAGGCTTTACCGGGCTCGATGTGGTGCTGGAACTGCGCGAGAAACTGCGCCACATCATCGATATCCAGGTGGTCGCCTTTCCCCAGGAAGGCATTCTGAAACTGCCCGGCATGCGGGAAATGATGACAGAGGCCATGGAGCGAGGCGCAGACGTGGTGGGTGGCATTCCCTACAACGACCTGTCGCCCCTGGAACATATCGACTTCGTCTTCGACCTGGCCAAACGCTATGGAAAAGACATCGACTTGCACCAGGACTTTGCCGATAACGCTGACAACATGACCGTCGAGTACCTGGCCCGCAAGACCCTCGATGAAGGCTACCAGGGGCGCGTCTGCGTCGGGCACCTGACCAGCCTGGGGGCCCTGGAGCCAGAAAGACAGGCGCCAATCATCAGGCTTTTGCGCGACGCGCAAATCAGCGTCATGTGCCTGCCCGCCACCGACCTGCACCTGGGCGCCCGAGGCGATCGGCACAATGTGCGCCGAGCCCTGACGCCCGTGCGCGCACTGCGTGACGGCGGCGTGAATGTCTGCCTGGCGACCAACAATATCCGCAATGCCTTTACCCCATTCGGCACCGGCGACCTGCTGGACATTGCGCAACTGGCCCTGCCTGCCTGCCACCTGGGCGGAGCCGATGACCAGGCCACGGTGCTTGCCATGCTCACCGGCAACCCGGCCAAGGCCCTGGGCCTGAACAACCATGGCCTGGCACCCGGCAAGGATGCCGATCTGGTACTGCTGGACTGCCTGGCGGTCAGCGACATCATCCTCGACCTCCCGACACGCCTGATGGTGTTCAAACGCGGCAACCTGGTGGCGACATCGCAGTGCCAGCGTTCGATCGTGTTCTGAGGCGGTCTTCAATCTTGCTCCTACAAGACCTTGACCTACACTCCCCCGAGCCAGCAGTAAGCATGTATCGGTGTTTTCCCAGGCACCCGGTTTCACAGGAATAGGAGTAGGGATGCTCGGAAAACCATTCAGCAAATGGATTCCGGAAACCATTGAATAGACGGGGCGAAATCCGAAAAGCCAGATGAGTAGGAATTTAAATACGGAGATTTAATTCATGACTGCCCAAGAACATCTCGTTGGTGGATGGACTCCTTACCACAAGCTCACGCCAAAGGATAAGGAAGTGTTCAAAGAGGCCCTGGCCGGATTTGTAGGTGTGAACTACGCACCCGAAGAAGTTTCGACCCAAGTAGTCAACGGCACCAACTATCGCTACCTGTCGAAAGCAACCCTACCAGGCTCGTCGGGTAGCTGGCAGGCGATCGTAGAAATCTACGCGCCAATCAATGGCAAGCCGCACATCACCCAGATCCACCGGATCTAAGCAGGCTGCAAATCCTTCGGGCCTGTGTCGTTTGTGAGGCCCGAAGGCTAACTGCAACGCCGCCTCCCTCACCCCCTCAGTCGATCCGATGATGGATCGGGCACACAAAATAAAAACTTTATAATTCAGATCTTTAGATTCAAAGATACTATTGCTGTCGCAAAAATTAAGCAGAAAAAGGAAAAGGCGGAATCGCTGGATGGTGACAGCCATCCCCGACTTGAGTGTCGCGCTTGCGACGAACGAGCTGACTTGAAAATCGAAGACCTTCAAAGGTGCTGTGCATGACAAATTGGCAACGTGGTGACTTAGTCGAGCTAGACGGCCTTCTTGCAGTCGTGGTCGGCATTGAGGGGGATCCAAATGTCCCCGAGGAGCACATCGCAGCGTGGTTTGGTGCCCCCAGTTGCATCCGAACGTCTAAGGGCGGAGCTGGTGGAGCGCGTCCGGAGGTTTGGACGGTGCCAGCGTACTTGTTCGTGCGAGCCGCTGAGCCTGATTGGCGTCACTAATAATTGTAATTTCCTATCGTAATCGGACCTCAGCAGTGGCCCATTCCTACCCTGCCGGCGCCATCTCCACCGCTATACAACTCCCTTTGGTTCGCACCTTCTGCAGCAGTCGCGCGCTGCTGGCGAATACAATGATTTCGCAACTGCCTGAATGCTGCACGTCTTCCCAGTATTCTGCGTGCACAAGTTGCCCGTTCTGCGGCCTCGTGTAAGTACCCGCTGCTTCACGTGAGACATAGCTGCTGTCACGTACATAACAAAAACGGCGAAAGCTCTCTCCACTCGACGCTAAAAGCTGGCCACTTGCGGAAGCGATCCAAAAATTTGCGGAAGCGATTGCCCAAATCCCAGGCAATAAAAAACCCCGTAGACGTTGATCTACGGGGTTTTCAAGGGTGGAGGCCGAGGTCGGAATCGAACCGGCGTAGGCGGATTCGCAATCCAGATAAAACTTCAATTTTTTCAATCAGTTAGCGAAATATCAGTTCCGCAAGTGTGAATCTCTATGAAGGCTGGAACCCACGGTCTATGCGGGGAAAGATTTTGATTCCGGAACTGATTTGCGCCTTCCCTTCACCTGCGCTCATCGCCGACAAACAGCTGCCGTTCCGCACCGTTCTCATGGACACTTGGTACGCGACAAAATCCCTCATGTTTCTGATCGATTCGCTGCACATAATCTATTACTGCCCACTCAAATCGAATCGTCTCGTGGATGACTCCGCTGCGACCCGTCCGTATCGCTACGTTAACGACCTGGAGAAACTGTTCCGGGTTGAGGTGTCACCGCACTACACGGACTTTGTCGTGACCAACGACCTGACTCAGGGCTCTACGCATGACACACAAGAAGTGTGTGCCATGCTGGATTGGATAAGAATGACTGAGATAGCAAGGAAGACCGGACAAACCATTTATTGCGTCAAACATGGCTTGCTCGATGACTGTCTTCGCCAGCAATTAAAAAGCCCATTTCATAAAATGAAATTTGCGCAAGTCCTAACAACGGATTTCAGCCGTTCGGATTCATCCATAAACTTCCTCCTTTTTGTTGTGATATACAGATATTAACTACTGCATATTTTGAGGAATTGGGGTTTGAGTTAGCCTCTTCCAGTTCCATATAGTTGTTTGCGGGAATCCAAGGGTCATAAGCAATGCACCCATTACGTCTCTCACATGGTTGTCGAGATCAGATTGTGCGTCCTCTTTGGCGTCCTTGCCTCTAAATCTTTTGCCGCTTTCGCCGGTGACATCATCATGCCAAAAATAAAACCTTTTCGTGATACACATGTTGCCATTGCATTCGTAGGACTCCTCGCACTTCAGCGTCACCTTGCTATTTCTATCGTCAATTAACTCAATGAATATATTTCCGGCATGATCACTATATTGCTGTGCATTGAGTTTTACCGAAGTCGCGAAAGACGATTCATCGGGATTCGTGTGATCAGGATCGACCAATGCCTGTTCCTGAAGCAATGCTAAATGAGCCCCAGCCGCTACCATGAAGACGCTGAATCCTGGTTTGGCGTATCTGGGCAGCATCAGGGTTTGAACCGCCTCGGTATAGAGCAGATTGACATAGGGCGTTACGTCGTCAAACAGACTTTTGCGTGAGGCAATACCCTGCATTTTTCTCGGCGCGTAAGTATTTTTCGCCCAGGCCTGCATCCCGTTGATTCGGCCGTTAATTTGGTCGATCGTATTTGCAGTCACCTCCTGATTGACAATTTTTTTTATTTGCTCATAGACCTGATCGAAATAGTTTGGAACACCCGGTGGGAAGATTGAATCGAACATCAATGCACCAATCTTGCCACCGAAGCCGGAGACTAATCCATTACCCAGTGACTGGGCGATATTAGTCGCCGCCTTATCGCTAGAAGCATTGAGCTGAATTTCAACTGTGTCTTCTGGAAATGCTGGTGACAGCAGTTCCAAACCGCCACCATTCAATTGCAAGTCGCTGAATATATAGCAGTGGTTTGAATAATTGGTTTTTCGCCTCAAAATTGGCGTATTGACAGGCAGATCGCCGAATTGCTCGATCAAATAGGAAAAAAAATCCTCTTCAATAATTTCGCCTTCGATAAGAGGAAATTTTTGTTCCAGAATTATTAATGCAGATCTTTTTCTTTCCATGATTTCAATGAGCTGATTCGGTGTGAACTCATAAAATTCTTCTGCGCTGGCGATTGGTAGCTTCACATTAGAAAGATTTTCGACAACATTGTTAGAAAGACTGTCAAAATCCAGATCTGATAGCTGGACCCCGACCGGCAATGGGTTTTGATAGGCTGCTTGCAACTTTTCTTTGACGTATTCTTTTTTTTGTCGAGAAAAATTTCTTGAAATGCTATTTGCATGTTTGTTACTCCTTTTGAAAGTATAGGAACTGAGGTTCCCTCGATACTTCGTCTGCCATCCGATGCATTTTATGCAGCCAGCTTTTCCTGATGTTGCTCACGCTTCCAGCGGTCAAGATACTGAATCGGCGATTGATAGCCGAGAGTTGAATGCTGGCGGGTTCGATTATAGAAACCCTCCTGGTAGCCGCATCAGAATAACCCTCCTAGGGCTGCTGGCTCCCAGTTCATAACCACCCATTCACCGCTCACTTCGGCCTTGCCCTGCCGCTGATTCGTGGTGGTGTATCTGATATCCCAGGTTTCGAAATGAAAGCCTTCGAACACGCGCCGAATGTCAGGATAGTCGGTGATGCTGACCATCACACGACCCTTGCAGCGCGGCCGGGCTAGATGTTGACGCATCTGGCCCGGCCGCTCCTTTTCACTTCGTTGAAACGATTTTTTTGACGTAGCTCTGGCAGGCCGCCAAAGCAATCAATCCTTGGTCACCGTCTCCGGCGATGGCGACAATTCGTTGAGTAGCCGTTGGGTCAAGTTCGGCGCTCGACGCTCCATGAACCACGCCGCAGGTGCCGGGGGGGTGGCTGGCAACCCACCACCCGAGGCGGCGGTGTTGAGTAGGACTGACAGTCGCTGCTCAGCAGTAGCAATCCGATCACGCAGGCGAGCTTGGTTCGTTTGAGCATCACGCCGCTCCTTGTAATGGGTTTCGTCGTTCAACTGCAGGCGATCCTCAAGCGCCCGGCGGGCGTCCTGCTGGGTTTCCTGCCAGTTGATTACCGCAGCCGCGGCCTGCGCGCGGTCCCTGCTGTACGAATCGGCCTGGTCCGCCAGATCCTTGCCGTAGGCGTTGGTCTGCCACGTCCAGGCCAGCTAACCGCCCGGGGCCTTCAAGGCAGCACCTTCAACGCTCGCTGATACAGCGCCTCGCGATCCGCCAGGCCGCTGGTCCCGCCATTAATGCGCTTGGTGATGGTGAGAAGGTCGCCCTTATCTGCAAGGGTATTCAAGCTCCCCCGCTGCCAGTGTGTATTCCAGTGATGGCGGCAACCAATTCCAGTGATTGTGCGCCATCCGAGCCGCAGGTCCTGCCTAGCTAGTCCAGTGGTTGTAATCCACTGCGCCGGCGATCCTGCCCCACCAAGCCATAGACAGCAGACGTTGAAATTTCCTTGCACCTCTGTTGGAGTGAGAGTCGCTTCTGGGCGATTGCCGTCGGTGATGATGGGCAGCTATCGGCCAGAAGCAGACATTGACTACCAGAGTTCGAATCAGCACTACAAACCGATTAGTCAGCTTTCACGACCGGCGCAACGAGTTTTGTCGTGGTTACACCATGAGTTTTCCCGTCTGCCTGATTCAGTCTTCTCCGGAGTCGAGCGAAGGTGCGAAATTTTGCATCTGATGAGCCGTGTTCGCTTGCACACGAGCTAACTCGTCAATGCTCAGCAGGTCGATACGGCCGTTGGGTAACTTTCTTACCCGTCGGAGGCTCTCAATCGCCCCTCCCCCCACACCAGAACCAAACCGCATCCGATCGGTATTGCACAGGTCGAACAAGAACCCCATTCGTTCTTCAAAAGCAGCCCGTGTGGCCGGTGCTTCAAAAAAAGCCATACGTGATCTCCGGTATTTTCAACTGCCCATAGTCGCCATGGTACGGCCGTTCAGTCGAAGCTCCCACCCGAGATTCCAGCCACGTGGAAGCGTCAATGCACCTCTGTGAATAGCAAGCATCACGGCCTCGCCACGACGACTGTTTTCCCCTCTGGTAACGGTGCTGCCATCAAGCCAGTGATATCGAACAGTGGCAGACTCGCTGCCACCAATAAGCTGGAGGAATTTACGCGATGGCACGGCGGGTGTGAGCGATGCGAAATACGCCGATGTAGGCTCAGCTCGAACACAAATTGCCATCTGCCCGTCAGGAGATTCTGGGGCGACTTGGTTGGCTGTGAACCCCACATAGGATTGATAAGGGGGCTGCCGGGGATCATGTGATCGAAGGTGAGCAAGCAGCTCAACGACGGTCGCCGCACCATTGAGCTCAATTACGCATTGAACATCTAGAAATACCAAACCCTGACTTTCTGGTCGGAACCCCTGTAGCGATCCATTTTTCAAGGCGGCGATCAGGCCTGAAAGTAGTTGCTGGCCGTTCTTAGGTGTCGAGCAACTGTTAGGGTTATAGATGCGCAGCGCGTCCTCGATCGCGTACAGATCCTCTCGGCGCATAGGCCGATGTAAGGCGGTGTTAAGTACAAAGCGCCCCAAATTGGCCCAACGGCCGGTTGGGGAATTCACTCGTTGCCTGAAGTTTTCTGCGACGCGTTCTTCCAGCAACTGCACAACGTCCGTTGTTAGAGGCAAGCAGATCAGCGCGAGCGCCTCATCAGCTTTGTCCCGCATGGCTGGCGTGACCAAACCTTGCTTAGCCAGTTCCTGCCATTGCGATTGGAGAACCCGAGGGAAATATTCAGGAGGCTCGACTTCCTCGACAGAGAGCTGAGAACCATCGTCCTTAAGAGCTGCATCTAGCGCTTCTTGTGCGACTTTTGCCGTGGCGGAATTTTTTCCAGCAGCACGATCGACAATCCGAGAAAGAATGGCTAGACGCGATACGTGCTTACACTCGCTTAGAACCTCCCCAATCGCGACGTGCGAAGCAAGACGCTCCCATAGCTCCACAGGTTTGCGCCTGGACAGAATATCCAAGACTGCGGCAGCGAGATCCGACTGATTCTGGGGAAGCATGGAAAACGCGAGCCGAGCCATTTGGGCTAAATAATCATCCCGATGACCGACTAACCACAGCAACATCGCTGCAGCGCTATCCCTTCGCTCCCATGAAGGGTGATCTAGCGACCAAAGCAGCAAATCGAATAGTGCTTCCGATGCACTCGCTGTGGAGCTTCCTAGGTAATCGAACCCCTGGATTGAGGATTGTCCAACCATATGGCCCACGTGTTCGATCGCAATTTCGAGTAAGGCGCTTTGCTGCTCCGCGTCTAACTTACAGGCCACCTTGTCGATCAGGTGTGACGCTATCAACCAACGTGGCGCATGGCGCTCCTCTAAAGCTAGGGGGCCATAGAGCCTTGCTACAGCGTCAGCCTCTTGAATCTCTGCTTGTATCATCTCCTCCGCGGGAGAGCCTGTGTGATTGCTCGTCCAGATAGACCAACCGCCTTCCTGCAACGTCCGCAATACGTTGACAGCTGCCTGAACGGCGGCTGATGTATTACCACGACGCTTTAGGGCAACTGCCGACTGCAAGTCGAGACGCGCTTGCTCGTCAACCGACAAGCTTCCGAACACTCCCGGGTGGTGCAGCATTTCCTCAACGGACTTTGCACCAGGCCACTCGGCTTTTGGCGTCGTCTCAGAGTCGACCGGAGACGACTCTTCAGTTGAAGATGAGGGAGCCGAGTCAGCCACAACCTGCTCAAAGAGGTCTAATTCTGCCGGTCCCTTTATGGACGCGTATAGCTCCTCAAAAGCGGGCTTGTGCGTCGCGGGTAAGGAGGACACCAAGCCCTTCAGCAGACTGCGGCCGCTCTCCGGATTTATCCCTTGCGAAATGATGCAGATTCGACGCTCTGCCCAGACGAGCTCATCGGTGCCCTCTGCCATTGAACCGATCAAGTGGGCAAATTGCTTCCCCCAGTCCGTCAGGTGGCGGTCATCCCCATTCAAAAAGACTTCAAGGAGAGCCCAACGCAGCCTCCAATCAACAGCGACCGGAACTTCCTCCAGCAATGCAAGCAAAGCAGCCTGCTCTTCAAGCGCCCCGCCAGGGAAATGCATACCAGATAGTGGTGCGACTCTGTCCAAGCCCCCTGCTATCGCTTGGGCATACAGTTGAGACAGCGTCCCGCACGTTTGATGCTTGAAATAACCAACAGCCTGACTGTAAAGCGATCGCCGACACAGTTGCCCAATGAAGGTTCCTTTGTCCGCTCGCACATAGCGTTGAAAAGTCATCTCACCGCTAGCACGCTCCAGGTACGACGCAATTTGTACTAACGAGCCAGTAGGTACCGGCGTGTCCGCAGGCAATGCCCCTAAGGTGCTGGACATCAATGACAGCTGATCCTCCTTGTACCAGCTGGGGCCCATCGAACAACGCAATACCGCCTGGTAAGTTCTCGCAGCCTCCTCCTGTGCGTCCAAGTGCGCCAGCAAAGGGACGATGCTCAACAGCTCAGGAATGAGCTCGTAGCGGTTTTCCACGTTTGCTTGAACATAGTCGCGCCAACGGAGCACAAGCTCGAACAATGCATCCTCTGTCGCAGGTTCCAATGCCGCCGTTACGAACTCCGTCACAACCAAGGCAAGGACCAGACGAAATCCTTCGTTGTACAACCCCAGCTGATCTGCAAACCCGCTATCCAGTAGTTTTATAAGTCGACAGGCCTCTTGGGGGAGGCAGTCCAGCAAAAGCTGGGCTAAGCGCTGGAATATTAGAGGGAAAATAGTCTCCGGTATGGCATAAGCCTCTTGCCACTGGACACGAACGCTCAAAGGACGAGTAGTGACTGGCAATACCTGATCTGACAGGAACGCCCATACTCGGCCAAGCGTCACTTCATCTGCGTTTGCTTTCGCCCTTCGGGCGGTACCGTCCGCCCAGGCGACGGCAGCAGCCAGCGAGACCAGCCAAGCCTCCCAGTCGTTGTTTGGATCAGGGGTAATTGTCGGTTGCGCCAGGTTTTCATCAAAGAAGGCGGCAGCCCGCCAGAGCTCATACGAATCCTGGAAGCCTTGGATATCCGGCTGCGCTCGATTGGATGAATACATAACGAGTGGCGGTGGTTGAGCAACATCGGCCCCTCCACACCTACGTATCAAGTCCAATGACGCTCCGGTCTCGATTAGCGTGTTGAGCACGACAAATCTCAATTCAGCGGGTTGCTCGAGACGCTCACTGACCTCTTCGAGATCCTTCAGCAGCAACGCAACTACAGACGAAGGCAAACGCATCTGATGAATCTGCGTACTTGCCTGAGCATGGGTAAGGATGCCGAGCAAAATTGACAGGAGCGAATCCGCTGGAGCAGCAGCAAGAGGCAGTTGTGCAACGGGGGTATACACTCCGCTTAAGCATAATCTGGCCCCATAAAAGCTACCGACCAGGCTGGAGACAATGTCAGCTGAATCGCCCTCGCCAAAAACTTCAGGGGCAGATCTAATCTGCCGTATTGCCGCCGCTAATACCCGGGCTACCGGTGGTGTTCCACCAGCTGCGTGCTCCAGAGCAAAGCCATGAAGACGTTTCATTATGGTTCGGAGAAGCAGACCGGACTCGATGCTTCCTGTCGCTGCAAACTGCTCGAAAACTGAATCCAGAGACAGTTGGACTTTATCCAGAAGCAGTAGCGCTTGTTCAGCGTTGCCCATCCGAATCAAGACATGGGCGACAGCATAGGCCTCAAACGGAGAGGCGATCAGGCGCCCGTTACGGATCACATGACGCAGAGCCTGGTCAGTTTGGCCCAGCGCACACAAGGCTTGAGCAACTCGCTCTGCCGCTTGAGCAAACAAGATCCCGTAGCGGAAAGTCAGGCGCTGCGACAACAGCAGCAAGCGAATCGTATCCTGAGCAGAACCGATCCGCGTCGCTGAGGCGAGCGTCGCTTCAATATCTCCGAGCAGCACATCTGGCACAGCCCCGAGTATCACTGAGGTGTCCACCCAGGCCTGCTGGCATTGTTTGATCGCTTGCAACTGCGCGTCGGCGCCACCCAGCAACCCGTGATACACCCGATTCAACTGCCCATAGTCGCCGCTTTGTGCCAAGCAGCAGAATGCTGCCAAGCGCTCATGCAGCGATTCATTTATTGTCGAGGTTTTGTACTCGATAAACTCCGAGAACGAGGAGTGGTAAATCTCAGTGCTGTCCGCTTCAGAGAGAAGATGACGGATCCGGGTGAGTGTAGGGACATAGACTGCGCTCTCTGCCGGTTGCAGCATCACGGTGAGGTCTTTGGTAGGAACTCCCCAGCGCAGCCGGGCCAATATGCCCAACAGATTGATCGCGTCTTGGTCAGGCAGTAGCTGCCCCCACAAGCTTTCGTAGTAGTCCCGAATACTGCCGCTGAACGCCGGCATTTGGGCGATCTCGGCTTCGCTGGCACCGTTGTTAGCCAGGTCTGCTAAGTAACGCAGGTACAGCGGATGCCCCTTCGCCCGGTCACACAACAGTGAAACGAGACTTGAGGTCACCAGCTCCTGGTCTAGCAGGTCTATGCATAGCTCTTTTTGGACATCCGCCTCCAGAGCAGGGAGCGTCAACCGTACGGCCGCCTGCAACACGGGGCCAATGCTCCCGGCATGGGCAGTGAGGCCTGCACCAGTGACTACGATAATCAATCCGCTGGGCACAGATGGCGGGAGTAGCGCCACTAGACGTTGAATAGCCTCAGATCCTGCGCCGGTGGCTTCATTCAGGCCGTCGATGAAGATCAACCCAACTTTACCAGCCGCTGCGCAACGTTTGGCCAGGTCATGGATTCGCTTATGGCTGGCCCGGATTAGCTCCGGATATGAGAGCTCCTGTAAACGAGCCGGTTTCCCACTGACCTCGTTCGACCATAGCGTATTGACCCAGTCATAGAACACCTCTGGCTGGGCCTGATGCGCGGGTGTAATCCCCCGTCCGCGCTCAGAGAGCGCATACACCCCTAAGACTTCGACCGATTCACTGACAGGCTCATACTGTTTGCAAAAGGTCGACTTACCGATGCCATGCGCCCCTTCCAGGAGCAGATACCCTTGCTGAAGTGAGGTCAGGCGCTCTTCAAACAGCTGATCAAACTCCGGACGTGTGCCAAAGAGCTCGCCAGGCGTTACGTCCTCTTCGACCTTGTTCAGAACTCCATTGGTTTCAAGAAACGAGCGCAGCTGGAACGCACTGATGGCACCGACGGCAGTATCGAGACTAACCCGTAACAGCCCACGGCACTCCCCGTCGACCACAAGGGCCGCTCCGGAGAGACCGCTATAATTCGTAAGATGAGTTTCTGGGCTTACCGTGAGATCCAGATCCACGCCGTGAGTGAGCTCATCCAACGTTTGCTGGATCAGACCATTGAGGGCGTGTCCTAGGTCGAGTTTGTGTACGGCATAGCCAAAAGCGGACCATTTCTCGCCTGGCCGAGGGAGCTTGGTATTAATCGTGAGAGGCTCGACTTGAACAGCTTCAGGCAAGCGCAGTAAGCAAACGTCCAGTCCTTCAGCTTGGGCATGAAGCTCAGCGGTGTACTGCGCCGCGGCCGCTCCAGTACTGAATTGAACTGTAAGGGCATCACCTGATTCAACAGCCGCGTCAACACAGTGAAAAGCGGTTAGTACGAGTGTGGGGGTGACGAGCCAACCGGTGCCCACTTCATGGACATTGGTCACCCTGCATGTCGCTTGTTTGACTGCTTCATCCGTCACAGTTGACGTCTCCTAGTTGAATCCATTCATCGTTGACGACATGAACACTGAACCGAGCCCCAGCTTTCGACGAATAGCTCCGCATCCGTTGGACGGCCTCAGTTTCGTAATTGAAATAGAGCTTGCGCTCAAAGTCCGCTGGCCGATCAACGATCGCTGCCAGAACCTCAAAATCTGGGTGTGCGTGCCGTAAACCATTGGTGGAAATGAGGTAGCAAGGCGCATCAATTAGCGTGAGAAGCGCTGGGCTAGTGTTATGAATGCTTCCATGATGGGCGATTTTGATGGCACTGAAAATTAGCTGCTCGGCGTCCGGGCTACGCCGTTTCAATTCGGCGTACACATCCTCTGCCCATGCATCACCCAGCAACAGCACACGCGCCAACCCAGCGCTGAGAATCAAGGCAATAGAGCTGCCGTTGGCCACTGAAGTATCCGGGGAATAAACTTCGGCAAGCGTGAGATCGCGGCGCGCAGAAATGGGCCGAACGCTCGGCACAGTGGGCTGTTGCGCTGAATGGCTACACAACATCTCGTATGCATCATCAACCAGGTCATCACTAACCGGCTTGCCTCTGTAACCCAGCCGGCGAATTACCCTCAACCATAGTGCTCGAAGTGCTTCCAGCCGCTCGAGAGTTGGCCCTAGAACATCAAGTCGTACCTGGCTGGGTAACGAGTAGGTAGCACAGTTGCTGTCGATAGAGCAGGAACCATCACCATGATTCCAAAGGTAACCATGTGTCCTCAGGAGCTTGGCCAAGGAGCTTCCTTGCGCAGCCCCGATAGGGTTCGGGGCAAGCCCTGACGGCACAGGGAAGCCGCGGCGCTTGATGGCCTCAAGCACGCCAGCATTAGCAGGCGAACTAAGCTGGTCGGGCGTGCTTGGCAATGACCGAAGGCTGTTATGCCAAACCGCGTCAATCTCAATCAATCGGCGTTGGGGGCCACTGTTGGCGGTGAACAGCGCCTGCAAGCCTCCAATGTGATCTGCGTCGATATGCGTGCAAACCACCAGTTTGAGGGACTCTCCCCGCACCGCCAGCTCAGCCAACTCCTCCGCGATATAAGTAGCGTACGTAGAGGCATAGCCGGCATCGATCAGTATGTACTGATCATTTGCGTTGATCAGAAACGCGTCGCCGTTCTTGGCGGGGTACATTTTCAGTTTAATCATGCGACTGCATTGACCGGATTAGCGGCACGCAACTCCTTTTGCTGCTCAGGGCACATTTGCTGCACAAAGCGTGACACCTTATTCCTTGCAGGGGCTAGCCGGAAGCAGGATATCCACTGATTGCGGGCGAAGCGATCATTTTAGAAAAGGCCGGAGAAATTCCGGTGATGCTGGGCCTGGCTCCTGCGTAGGAATAGCGTCCCTTCTTGTAGTGAACGGCACTCAGTGACGTCTATCCCCCCTGAATCGTCCCTGCTTTCGTAGATGCTTTTGAGCGTCTGCTTTTGGCTGTGGATTCAACCGGTGGACGCAACACATTGGCTGAATCTCTGAGCTGGCGTCTCATAGTTTAGTGTCTCTCGTGGACGTTGATTCAGCATCCTGGCTACATCGTTGAGCTGCTCCTGCGAGTAGATTGAGATGTCGATACCTTTCGGAAAATACTGTCTCAGGAGGCCATTGGTATTTTCATTGGTCCCTCGTTGCCAAGGGTTTTGAGGGTCGCAGAAGTACACCTGGATATCTGTGGCCAGCGTAAACCGAGCATGTGCCGCCACCTCTTTCCCTCTGTCCCAAGTCAATGTTTTATAGAGTTCGTGAGGGAGCAGACGGGCATTTTCGATCAGCGCGCCTACGACTGAGACCGTGTCTTTGCTGGCGACTTTAACCAGCATAACGTAGCGCGTCTGCCGTTCGACTAGCGTTGCGATCTGGCTGTTCTTGCTACTGAACAGCAGATCACCTTCCCAATGCCCAGGGACTGCCCGGTCTGCGATCGACGCGGGACGCTCACTGATTGAAACGGTGTCGATTATCTTGCCGTGATTATCCGTTTTTTGCGTGTGATGCCTCGATCTACGCATAGCTCGGGAACGCCTCAGATGCGCCAAAAGCTCCTTCTTGAGAGCCCCGCGGGCCTGAATATAGAGAGTTCGATAGATCGTTTCGTGTGACACGTGATTGCTCATGTCGTCGGGATATTCGCGCTTCAGCCAACCCGCTATTTGTTCAGGAGACCACAGCAATCTCAGCTTGCTGGCGACGATTTGCGCAATGACCGGGTTCATCGCTAGCTTGCACAGCTTCGGGCGGCGAGCACGATCCCACGCAGCCTGATCCGCAATATTGGCCCTGTAAGACTTTAAATCGCCATTTCGCTTGATCTCACGGCTAATGGTAGATGGTGCCCGTCCAAGCGTGCCCGCAATACTTCGAATGGAACGCCCAGCAACCAACGATCGCGATATTTCTTCACGCTCCGAGTTGCTGAGTGCCAAGCGGGAACGACGTCGCGGAGCAGGTCGAATGCCGCCAGTTTCCGCCAAAATCTGCTGGATCGAAGAGTGATTGCGATCAAACAGCCGGGCAATGGTTTGGAGAGAGTCTCCCGCACGCCAACGATCCCACATCAGGGCCTTCTGCGTTTCGGTGTAGTAGATCCGAGGCCGTTGCTTCATAAGAAACACTCCTCTTACTGGGTTACCTTTAGACCGTTGCGTCCACCGGTTGAATCCACAGCCGATTGCTGCCGGTCGCGAGGGGGCGATTTAGACCCAAAGCGAACGCTCTCATTAGGGATGATCAGATGTGAAGACCTACCAGCATTTCATCAGGGTTCATGGTCGCGTAACCGTGACCTGCGTCCAGTTTTAGCCGGCATCTGGGAGGTAGCTGGCGGTTCTGTGGCTAGTTGCACGGGACGCCCTGCACCAGAGCGTTTACCGCCCCATTGCCCCCGCACTTTTTCTCGACATCGGTACCACCCCTCGGCCCGTATGAGCATTGGCCAAATCAGAAGCGGATGGCCCTGCAGGTGCCGATTGATTTGTCGGTAAATCTGACATGCCTTGGGCGGCAGTCCGTCAGGGCTGTGCAGTAGATCAAGCAGCATGCTAACTGCGTTTCCATCGTTGAGTTCTTGCTGCCGCTCACCAAGCAATCGCCACAGCAGAGGACGGCGTTCGGTCAGCCAGATAACTCTATCCTGTTCGGGGAACAGCACGACGGGCGTGAAGAGCCCTTCATGGAACTCGGTCACTTCCTTGGTCAGGATGCGATTTACTTCCTTATCGAACCGTTCTCTCTGGCGAACACCTGACTTGTAGCGCGCGGCAGCTGCCTGCGTTCCGACTTCGTCCTGAAGCGGAGCATTCGGTGCATGGTGTGCACAGAGCTTTCTTCCTGTCAGTGGTTGTCGCCAGCACAAATTGCAAAAGCTGAAAAGGTCAATTTGGGATCCGTCTTCTGCACGAATCATACCCTGAGCCGGGATTTGCAATTGCGCACACATGCTAAGGAAGTACGTCACCTCGATGACTGTAGGGAAGATGTATTCCCTTGGAGGAAGCGTGGTGTGGGCATGTATTAACTGCACAGCCTTCGTCACCTCAAGCAAACGATGGTCGTTGGTCTCGCAAACAGCAAATCCCAGCGAAGCGTAAATCCCCCAAATGCCGTTCCACGTCGGTGCCCGCTGCTTATAAAGCAAATGGCAGTGCTCGGGAGGGATCAGGGGTTGCAGATACTGCCTGATCAGTCGCAGCGCGATAGTAGGCGTCACTGCTTCATCAGCGGCGTGCAGCCGAATCGCCCAGAGGGCAACAGCTACCTCCTCGTAAGCGAGCGAGCTGAGAAATTCATCGTCTAGGTAAAGAGGCAAATCAAGTGTCCAATCTGGCTAGTAGTTAAGCATCTGCCTAGTCCCTAGCATGCGGCATCGGGATATTACAGCTCAGGCAAGGGGATAACGGTGGAAACGATGACACTCATCGAGGTGAGCCAGATTCTCAGGATTTCTGAGCATACGGCGCGCAACCGGCTGAGCATGGGCTTGCCGATGCCTCCATCGTTCCGTGTCGGCCGCCGCCGTTTATTTCTCAAGCAGGAGGTAGAGCGGTGGCTTGCAGCCCAGGCTGGCGTATCGAATCACCGCAGCAGTTGAGCTTCACAGAGGGAGTCAGGTTATCGATTAGGTCGTACAGGTAAACAAAAACTGTGGACGCAAAAAAGGCCCGAAGCAGCAACTCCAAGCCTTTTTCTAGATGACATAAGCACCTTCAACGCTTGTGAATTCTCAGCGTCCTTCTATCGGCTGTCAAGGCCGAGGGGCAGGTATTGCCTGCCGTTCAGCGCCCCACTCACGGGGTACGAAGGAGTATGGATGAGAGTCCGGATTGAACCGCGCCTCCTGCGCGAAGCAGTGCGCTTGCACTATGGTACAAGTTTATCAACGCGCGAAATTGCTCATAGCACTGGGCTTTCACGCAACAGCCTCAAGCGCTTACAACGCCACTTGGAGAGCATTGATCTGGACTTGGGCCAGCTTGCCGAGTGGAGTGACGAACAGCTTTATGATCATTTGGGGATCAAGCCATTCAGCGGCTTTCGCTTGAAAGCTTGCCCCGACTGGAACTGGGTGCATGCGGAGATGCGCAACCCCAGCGTCACCTTGGAACTGCTATGGCGTGAATGGCGGGCTACCGAGCCAGGCGGCATAGCCTATTCGCAATTCACGTCCAGCTATCGCCGCTTCCTACAGCAGCAGCCATTGGCAATGCGTCAGTTGCATCAGCCTGGCGACAAGCTCTTTTTGGATTTCTCAGGCAAGACCATGCCGGTCTATCTGGACGGTCAATCAGAACCTCGGATGGCGCAAATCTTTGTCGGAGTGCTGGGTTACTCCAGCTACACCTTCGCCTGTGCCGTCTGGAGTCAACGGATTGAAGACTGGATGCACTGCCATGTGCAGGCCTTCAATTTCTTCGCAGGTGTACCCCGCCTGCTTATTCCCGACAATCTCAAAGCGGCCGTGATCAAGCATGGCAAGAATGAGGTTCAGCTCAACCTGATCTACCAGCAACTGGCCCAGCATTACCAGACCATCATTTTGCCGGCCCGCCCGCGTAAACCCAAAGACAAAGGCAAGGTGGAGGCCGGAGTGAAACTGGTTCAGCGCTGGCTGCTGGCAGCCCTGCGTCACCGTCACTTCTTCAGCCTGACAGAACTCAATCAGGCCATCTTGGAATTGCTACCGGCATTCAATCAGCGCCCATTCAAGCGACAGCCTGGTTGCAGCCGGCACAGTCTGTTCGTTGAGGGGGAGCAGCCTGCTCTCCAGCCACTGCCAACCCATGCCTATGAGCATGCAGATTGGCGTTTCAAGGTACGGGTGCGCAGTGATTATCTAGTGGAGTACGACAACCACCACTATTCCGTACCGAGCCGATTGGTGCAGCAGCAAGTGGATGTGCGCGCTACGGGCGAGGTCGTGGAGGTCTTCCACAACCATCTGCGTGTCAGCAGTCATCCCCGGCAGTATGTCTCTGGAATCAGCATGCAGCCGGAGCACAGGCCGCTCAACCACCAGTATTACGCCGAGAGTGAGCCCGCCGCATTGCTCGCCTGGGGCGAAAGGGTCGGGCCTGCGCTGCTACGTCACCTGCAATATCACCTGACCGAACGTACCGATGTGGCCAACGGGTACAAGGCTGCCAGCGCTTTGCGTAAAGAGGCTCGTTTACATGGCGATGCCCGACTGGAGGAGGCCTGTGCCTATGCGCTGACCATTAATACCTTCGCCCTGAAAAGCCTGCAATCCATCTTGCGCGAGCAGCCCGACAAGCGTCCTGGTCTGAAAGCTCTGCCCAGCTCAACACCCGCTCACGAGAACCTGCGTGGTGCCCACTACTTTGCTGATGAAAAGGATCGCTCGACATGCTGAATCAGCAGACCCAAAGCAAGCTCCAGCAACTGCAGTTGTCCGGCATGGCCAAGGCCTACCGCGATCAGTTTGAGCAGCCGCGCATGCAGGAACTCCCCTTCGATGATCGCTTAGGCCTGATGGTGGATCGTGAACTCAGCGAGCGCGAGAACCGCAAGCTGTCTCGACTACTGAAGCAGGCGAAACTGCGTTATGCCGCGCACCTGGAGGATCTGGATTACCGCAGCAGTCGCGGCCTGGATAAGCAAGTGATCGCCGGTCTGGCGGGATGCTCCTGGATCGCTCAGCAACAGAACCTGCTGCTGACCGGAGCCACCGGCACAGGTAAGAGTTGGCTCGCCTGCGCATTTGGCAGCCAGGCCTGCCGACAGGGCTACTCTGTGATCTATAAAAGCGCATCGAAACTTTATGAAGAGCTGCAAATCGCCATTGGTGACGGCTCTCTACCTAAGTACCGAACAGCCTTGAGCAAAGCTCACCTGCTTATCCTCGATGATTTCGGGTTGGCACCGGTGGAGCCCACGGTGGGATATACCTTGCTGGATATTGTCGATCAGCGGATGCAGACAGGCTCGCTCATCATTACCAGCCAATTCCCTACTGAGCACTGGCACAGCATGTTCAACGACGCCACGCTGGCCGAGGCCATCCTCGATCGTATCGTCCACCGGTCACACCGAATAGGACTCAAGGGCGACTCACTGCGTAAACAAGCTGCCAAGACGTAATCATCGATAACGAAGGGGCGATGGCCCCTTCGTCATTTAATTGCGGTGACCTGTCGTGAGGGGGAGCAGACAGTTTAGCGCTTGGGTGGTGGGTCAGCATCGTCAGCGTAGAGGGGCACAACCGCTGGAGTGGCTGGGTCAGAATCACCAGCGCGAGTGGGTCAGGATCTTCGGAATAAAGTGTCAGAATCACAAGCCCCTACAGCCAGAACCAGCCGGCCGACAGCGCGGCATAAATCGGGCTCTCCAGCAGCTCCGGGGTGTTAAGCAGTCGCGAATCGCAGAACAACGCCTCGCTACAGGCTTCATAGTTCGCCCGACCCATGATCTGAATCAGCCCCCGCCCCCGGTACTTCTGGCCGTCGCCATCCGCTTCGGGGGTATTGCCCAGGTGCTTGGCCAGGGTGCCGGTGTCGTACTTGCTCAGATACTGATCGCCGCCCAGTTCACGGACCCACTGCAGCTGGCCGGACTCGTGGCCGATCTGCGCAATGAACGCTGCCATCCGCAGCCGGGTGATGATCGCGTACTTGCTCATGGTCGCGTTGAGAGCAGGAACAAAAACGCCGGCTTTAGCGCCGGCGTTGGGGAGTATCTGCAGCAGCTGCTGCGCGGTAATGGTCATGCGTGATTTCTCCAGTGGTGATGGGATTTAGAGCTGCTCGACCCTGAGCGGCTTGGTTGCTTTCTTTTTCTTGCCCTTGGCTTTCGCCTTGCCCTTCTTGCCACCGTTGCACTCGACCGTAGTGCTCCATCCCGACTGGGTAAACACCTGCTCGATTGAGTCCACCAGGTACTCGCCATCGAGGCCGACCTTGAAGCCCTGGGCATTGATCAAGGCCGCGATGTCGCGACCGTCCGCAACAATCCGAAAGCTTGGAGTCATATGCCCCCCATAAACGACAAAGCCCCGCTCAAAGGCGGGGCTCACATTGCATATCGAACACAAGTGTTCAGTCGGTCTCAAAAATCAAATGACTATCAGTGACCTGAAGATAGCTTAGGCAAACGGGGCAATCTATATCCTCTGCCTTGGGCTCAATGCACAGCGCCTGAGCACAGACTGGACAATCACCTACCAACTTCTTTTCTCTAAAGCCAAATATCTTCCAAAGCACTATCAAGAACACACTGAAAGCTATCAGCCAGCCGAAAACAGGAATGAAAGTCAGAAAAACACAGCCTATCACCCCGAATATAAGCCAGCTCGACCGATAATCCAGCTCCTTCCAGAAACCCCGCTGTATAAGCCGGATTTCGCTAACTCTCTCCATAGAAATTATATCTCCAGTTACGCAACTAATTAACTCTTAAAGCGCCCTAAACTCTTGCACCCCAAGCCTATCGCCTGCAGCTCGGTACCAAGAAGTTTAACTCACGAATCAATAGACGCCGCAGGACAGGTCCATTCAATATAATCAAGCTCGTCACCGAGCTCCAGAACCCTCAAGCACCCCTTGAACGGAGGTTTAGTTTGATCAACTGGTCCGGCAAGTGAAACTTTTGACGTGGGTGGACTTTTGATCTCAACCTCACACTCGTGGATTCTTTCACTGACTTTGGTTAACGCCTCGTCAGGAGTCGAACTGTCGTTACCTCCAGACATTACGGCCCAGAACGAGTTCGTGTCGATACCCGCTCTACGGCATTTATCCAGGGGCCCTAAAAACGGGCCAAAAACCTCCCCCTCTTTCATTAAAGCGACAATCTTTTTGTGTTGCGCCGGAAGTGCAGGGCCCTCAGGCAGCTTCTTCATTTCCAGAATTTCCGTGATCGCTTGCTTTAATTTTTCCACATACTTACGAGCATCAACACGTTTAGCGTCATGCTGTGCTAAAACATCAGCGTTATTCCCAACCACGACAAACTCGATATTACTTTTATTTTTGATACGGACCCCTTCCGGGGCGGCCTGCGCCACACCCAACATCCCAGTCCCAACCAATAGCCCTACGAGCATTTTCTTATTCATTCAGTCACATCCCTGCGTAATACTAAAAATAGGCGGCCGAATGCTATCAAAGCATTCACTCTAATCCCACAACGGCACCACGACCTCGGTTATGGCAGGCAACTCCGGCAGCATGATCAGCCCCGAGCCCGGAATGACTGGAGCTCATCGGCCAGCCCTTGGTTGACATCGAGCACCGCTTCGACACTGCCATTCAGGTGCCCGTAATACTGGTGACACAGGGTGTCGAGCAGATCCCCCATCAGACGCTCTGCATGTCGTCGCCATAGCTCACAAACTCCATTGAAAAACCTCGTCTACGAGGGATGCCCCCTAGCTGACCAGCCACCATTGGGAGTTTCTTCTGACCGGTGCCCGGAGCCCAATCGTGGGCCGGGTTTACACCAGAATGAAGTTAACCGGGGTTAAACCCTCTGCCGCTAATGCTGTGACTGAAGCCTGGTCGCCTTAACCTCGCGAATGTGAGCTGACCCGTGCGCAAGAAAACCACAGCCAACCGCGATCTGCCGCCGCGCAAGGCGCACCGTGTCAGAAAGGGCAAGAACGGCCATATTTGGACGGCGTACTACTACGACGGCTGGGACGCCGCTGGCAAACGCAAGGAAATCCCGCTAGGCACCGACCATGATCAGGCCAAGATGGAATGGGCCAGGCTTGAACGCAGACTGCCACCCAAGCCCAACCACCTGATGAACTGCGTATTCGACCGCTACGAAAAAGAGATCATCCCCGGCAAATCGATCCGCACTCAGTCGGACAACCGCAAGGAGCTCAGGAGAACCTTTGAAAACGCGCCTATCGAATCGCTCCCCCAGGTAATAGCCCAATACCGCGATGCCAGAACCGCCAAGGTCCGGGCCAATCGAGAAATCACCCTCTCTCTCACGCATTCAGCATTGCCCGAGAGTGGGGCCTGACCGCCTCTACGCAAGAACACAGCTGGGAACGCCGGCGGACGTGTAGAGCAAGCCGCCCGCCGAAGTCCCCACTAGGAAAGTTTTGCTACGCCAGTCCTTTCAAGCAGGCAATAAAAAACCCCGTAGACGTTAATCTACGGGGTTTTCAAGGGTGGAGGCCGAGGTCGGAATCGAACCGGCGTAGGCGGATTTGCAATCCGCTGCATAACCATTTTGCTACTCGGCCCCAAATGTCCAATGCCTGAAAAACAACACTGCACACGTACAAACTGGAACGGCTTCCGAGATCAACTTCATCACGTAACTCTTTGATTTCTAAAGAGTTTTTCCGTTTCCTCGCTGAGGAATGGTCGCAATTATGGACGTGTTTTCCATTCCTGGCAACTCCTATTCGAGATTTTTTCTACCGGGCTGTATCTACAGGTTTCCGGATCGGGGAAAACCGTCTCGAAATCGTCAGCGCCCGGGATGATTGCACAAATACCGGCCGATAGCTCCCCCTCACCCGCTCTTGGCCCCACCTACCCGATCGGGTTATGGCGCCACCGCACCCGCTGTTGGACAGTGCAGCCAACGGCTCGACCCGGGCCTCTTCCATCAGGTTCAAGGCGGAATTCCAACATGCGTACAGCATTATCGGCGGCGTTTGGCGTGGTTCTGACGGTAGCGGCAACTTCGGGACAGGCCGACGAGCCCACGAGCAAGACCCTGCGTTTGTACAACTGGGCGGACTATATCGGCGAGCGCACCCTCGCCGGGTTCGAGAAAGCCACTGGAATCAAGGTGATCTACGACACCTTCGACTCCTACGAAACCGTCCAGGGCAAGCTGCTTCCCGGACGCTCCGGCTACGACCTGGTGATGCTCAATGCCGCGCTGGTGCCGCCGCTGATCAAGGCGCAGGTGTTCCAGCCGTTGCACAAGCAGTGGCTGCCCAGCTGGCACAACCTCGACCCCGAGGTGCTCAAGAGCCTGGAAAGCTACGACCCGGGCGTGCAGTACTCGGCGCCCTATACCTGGGGCAGCAACGGGGTGACCTACAACATCGAGAAAATCCAGCAACGAATGCCCGACGCGCCCATCGGCTCCCTGGCGATGCTGTTCGATCCCAAGGTGGTCTCACGCTTCGCCGATTGCGGCGTTACCCTGCAGGACTCCCCCACCGACATCCTGCCATTGGTGCTGACCTGGCTCGGGCGCGATCCCAACAGCGCCGAGCCCGCAGACCTCAAGGCCGCGCAGGATGCGCTGATGGCCGTGCGTCCCTATATCCGCAAGTTCGACTCCACCAGCTACCTCAACGGCCTGGCCAACGGCGACCTGTGCGTCAGCGCCACCTGGTCCGGCGACTACGCCACGGCCCAGGCCCGGGCCGATGAGGTCGGGGCACCGATCAAGCTCGGCTACTTCATTCCGCGAGAAGGCTCGCTGATCTGGTTCGACGACTTCTACATTCCCGCCGATGCACCGAACGTGGCCAATGCCCATGCCTTTATCGAGTACCTGCTGCAGCCCCAGGTGATGGCCGAAGTCAGCGACCATATTCGCTACGCCAACGCCAACCTCAAGGCCACGCCCCTACTGGCCGCCGAGGTTCGTGACAACCCGGCGATCTACCCCGATGCCCAGACCCGCGAGCGACTGTTCACCCAGAAGATCCAGACCCCCGCCAGCACCCGCCTGATCACCCGCACCTGGAACACGGTGAAAATTGGCAAATGACCTGTCGGCCCTAGCTCCGCATACCTTCTATCCAACGCTTCGACCCGAGGTAAACCCCCATGGCGATCCAACCCGAAGGTTTCTTCCAGCAGTTCGACGATCAGCAACTGGTGGCCGCCGACAAGGCGCATTACATGCACGGCTTCCATATGTTCGACGAGCACCGTGAGCAAGGCTCGCTGAACATCGCCGCCGGTAGCGGCGCCTATATCTACGACACCGCCGGCAACCGCTACCTGGATGCCGTTGGTGGCATGTGGTGCACCAACATCGGCCTGGGTCGCGAGGAAATGGCCCAGGCCATCGCCGACCAGGTGCGGCAGCTGGCTTATTCCAATCCGTTCTGCGACATGGCCAACGTCAGCGCCATCCGCCTCTGTGAAAAGCTCGCCAGCCTGGCCCCGGGCGACCTCGATCACGTGTTCCTCACCACCGGCGGCTCCACCGCAGTGGACACCGCCTACCGCCTGGTGCAGTTCTACCAGAACAGTCGGGGCAAACATGAAAAGAAGCATGTGATCTCGCGGATCAACGCCTACCACGGCTCCACCTACCTGACCATGTCCATCGGCAACAAGGCCGCCGATCGCGCACCCGAATTCGACTTTATGGGCGATCTCTTTCACCACATCTCCTGCCCCAACTACTACCGCGCGCCAGCCGGCATGAGCGAGGCGGAGTTCCTCGACTTCCTGGTGGCCGAATTCGAAGACAAAATCCTCACCCTGGGCCCGGACAAGGTCGCCGCTTTCTTCGCCGAACCCATCATGGGCTCCGGCGGGGTGATCATTCCGCCCGAGGGTTATCACCGGCGCATGTGGGAAATCTGCCAGCGCTATGACCTGCTGTATGTGGCCGACGAAGTGGTGACGTCCTTTGGCCGCCTGGGCAGCTTCTTCGCCTCCCAGGAGGTGTTCGGCATGCAACCGGACATCATCACCACCGCCAAGGGCCTGACGTCCGGCTACCTGCCACTGGGCGCGTGCATCTTCTCCGAGCGCATCTGGCAGGTGATAGGCGAACCGGGCAAGGGCCGCTGCTTCACCCATGGTTTCACCTACAGCGGTCATCCGGTGAGCTGCGTGGCCGCACTGAAGAACATCGAGATCATCGAGCGGGAAAACCTCCTGGCCCATGTCGAGGACGTTGGCTTCTATATGGAGCAGCGCCTGCAGACCCTGGCCGAGCTGCCCTTGGTGGGCAACGTGCGCTGCAAGCGCTTGATGGCCTGCGTCGAGTTCGTCGCCGACAAGCACACCAAGGCGCTGCTGCCGGAGGCCCTGAACATCGCCGAGCGCATACACCTGCGCGCCCAGGCCAAGGGCCTGCTGGTCCGCCCCATCGGCCATCTCAATGTGATGTCGCCACCGCTGATCATCAGCCGCCAGCAGGTCGACGAAATAGTCACCACCCTGCGTGAGTGCATTCTCGAAGCCGCCGCCGAACTGCGGCGCGATGGTCAGTACCTGTGCGGATGAACCTGGGGCCTGGCCAGGAAAAACCCCGCGGCCGGGTCTTACCCGGCCCGTGCCCGGCAGTTAAACTGCCGCACATGACCCTACCGGCTAGCCCCTCCAGCACCTCACTCTGCATCCAGGCCCTGCAGCACTGGCATGCCGGCCTGGCCAGCGCATTGTGCAGTGTCGAAGACAGTGCATTCCTGCAGCACCTGGCGGCGGCGCTCAATGCCCTGACCCCCATCGAATCGATGATGATCAGCCTTGAACGCAAGGGCCTGCCGCCGCAGCTGCTGTTCGAACAAGGCATAGTCGGCGAGTACCGCGACGAGATCATCATCCGCTATTTCTCCCGGGGCTATCTGCTCGACCCTTTCTGCCTGGCGGTGGAAAACGGACTGACAGAAGGCTTCTACCATCTCTCGGAAATCGCTCCGGACGACTTCTTCAGCAGCGAATACTACAAGACCTACTACCTCAAGACCGGCGGCGCCGAGGACAGCTACTACATCGTCGACCTCGACCCGCAAAGCAAGATCTCCCTGTGCATGTTCCAGGGCCTGAGCGGCGGGCGCTTCGCCGCTGCGGCCCTTGAACTGCTGCGGGCCGTGGAACCACTGGTGCGCGAACTGCTGCGCCGCTTCGGCAATGCCGGCGGTCTGCAGCAACTGTTCCGCCAGCCCCCGAGCAACGTACTGCCCGGCATGGCCCCGGCCGACCTCAACCAGCAGATCGAAACGGCCTTCATGAGTTTCGGCAACCCGCTGCTGACCGTGCGCGAGCGCGAGATCGCCCATTTGATCCTGCGCGGGCACTCGGTGAAATCCACGGCCAAGGTGCTGCAGATATCGCCAGAGACCGTGCGCATGCATCGCAAGAACCTCTATACCAAGCTGGATATCAGCTCCCAGGCCGAACTGTTTTCACTGTTCATCGACTGGCTGACCCAGGCGCGTCCGGCACTTATCCAGTGAGCCGGCCTGCAACCCTCATTGCGCCTCAATAGGCGGCCCAGTGATTGAAGCGCTCCTCCAGCGCTTGGCCATGATCGAGCCAGAAGCCATGATCGACCCGCAAGGCTCGGCTATGACTGGGCCACCCATGAATGATCCAGGCAAACAGCGCCTGTTGCTGGGAACTGCCGGCGAAGGCAATGCAAGTCTGCGCCGCAACCTGGTGTTCCACGCCCTTGACTACACCCCAGCTGTCCATGTCGTACAGGCGGCCCCGCCATGGCAGCGGGAATTCCAGCGCCTGCTGACGCAGATGCACCGAGCGGGCCGTGTAGGCCGCCGCCATGCTCACCTCGCCCGAGGCCAGCCATTGCAGCGGTTGGGCCCCGGCCTCCCACCACTGGATATGCGACCTGATCTGATCCAGCTTGCGAAACGCCCGATTCACCCCGGCCACCTGGCGCAAGGTGGCATACACCTGCCCCGCCTTTACCCCATCAGCCAACAACGCAAGCTCAAGGCACAGCCGGGCACTGCGGCGCAACCCGCGCTGGCCCGGAAAGGCCGCCAGGTCCCAGAAGTCGGACCAGTGAGTCGGTACCCAGGGCAAGGCCTCTGGGTCGTAAACCAGGGTGGTCGCCCAAATGTAAGTCTTGAACATGGAATCCTTTCCTGTTGCTCAGGCCAAAGCGGCAATCCTAGTCAGTCATGAGCGCCTGGAGGTGGAATAAAAGGCGGCATTCCATGGAGCTTTTTTCCAATCAGGCACTGCAAGCCTTCTCTGGCGCTGTCAGATTTTTCAAGATTGAGGTCATGGATGAACAGCAACCCAAGCTTCCGCGCAGCCACCCTGCACAGGCTGGCCCCCAGCGCCCTGCAGCGACTCAACGACTATCGCCTGCCCAGCCTCGACGCCCTGCTGGCTTTCGCCACCGCCGCGCAGAGCATGAACATCGAAGGAGCGGCCAAGTGCCTGGCACTGACCAACAGCGCCTTGCGCAAACGTCTCTTCACCATCGAACAGTTGCTCGGGCTGCAACTCTTCGACCGCCGGGGTGGCCCTCTGGCGTTGACCGTCGAGGGTCAGTTGTACCTCGACCAGATCGTACCGATACTCGCGCAATTGCTGGCCGTGCCCCTGCACAGCCGTCAGCTCCAACGCAGGCATCGTCTGGTCCTGAGTTGTCCGCCGACCTTCGCCCGGCAGATCCTAGTGCCGCGCCTGGCCGAACACAGCCTGGCCCATCCGGAGGTCGATCTGCAGATCCAGCTCTGCGCGCCCCTGACCCGCAGCAACCGGCAGGACATCAGTATCTGTGGCGACAGCGCTGAAGTCGCGCCCCAGCAGCGACTGCTCGAAGAGCGCTTGCAACCCATGGTCGCCCCGGCGCTCCTGCAACGCTTCGGTTCTCTGCAGTTGCCGCAGGACTTCGTCCACCTGCCCTTGTTGCGTTCACCGCTGGAGCCCTGGCGCCCCTGGTTGCGGGAAGCGCAACTGGCCCTGGAGGAACCGACCCAGGGCCCGGCCCTGCTGGATCTGGGCATGATGCTCGAGGCCGCCGCCAACGCCCAGGGCGTGGTCCTGGCGCGCCCGTCCCTGGCTCGTCCGTGGCTGGAACAAGGGCGCCTGTTGCCACTTGGCGATGTTCGCAGCGTGCCGTCCTATCACTACGCGCTGCACCAGCAGAACCCCACGACCGAGGCCGACGCGTTCTGTGCCTGGCTGCGTCAGGTGTGTCGCGAAGCCGTGCACCAAGGCGAGCGGCAACTACACAAAAGCGCCTGACCGCAAGATGAAAAAAGGGCCTGTACCAGGCCCTTGTTCATCCCATGCGCCCACGCCCCTCAGCGGGCCGCCCAGGCATTGAAACGCTGTTCCAGCTCCTCGCCATGGTCGACCCAGAACGCCGCATCCACCGCCCGCGCCCCCTTGAGATTGGCCGCGTAGGTCGGCAACTGCTGCTGCACCGCCTCAGGCAACAATGGCAGGGCCTGGCGATGCACCGGGCCGTAGGGAATGTTCTGCGAGAACATTTTCTGCGCCTCGGGCTGGCTGGCGAAGAGGATGAAATCCTCGGCCAGGGCCTTGTTCGGCGACCCCTTGACCACCGCCCAGTACTCCGGGTCGTAGAGGCTCTGGGGCCAGAGAATGCTCAGTTGCATGCCCTCCTTCTGCGCCATGGCGATACGCCCGTTGTAGGCCGCGCTCATCACCACATCGCCGGCCACCAGCCATTGCGGCGGCTGGGCTCCGGCTTCCCACCACTGGATATAGGGCTTGATCTGGTCCAGCTTGGCAAAGGCCCGGGTCACGCCTTCGGGGGTGCCCAGCACCTGATACAGCTGGGCCGGTGCCACGCCATCGGCCAGCAGGGCGATTTCCAGGGTGTACTTGGCGCTCTTGCGTAGGCCGCGCTTGCCGGGAAACTCCTTGAGGTTCCAGAAATCCGCCCAAGAGCCGGGCGCCCTGGCCAGCTTCTGCGGCGCAAAGGCCATGACCATCGACCAGACATAAGTGGCCACGCCACATTCACTCAAGGTGCCGGGAACGAACTGCCCAGGGTCGCCGAAGCGTGCCAGGTCCAGGGGCTCGAACAGCCCCTCGTCGCAGCCGCGCAACAGCTCCGGGCTCTCCACTTCCACCACGTCCCAACTGGTCTTGCCGACATCCACCATGGCCTTGATCTTCGACAACTCACCGTTGTACTCGCCGGCCACCACTCGGGCCGCGCCACTTTGGTTAAAGGGCTGGAAATAGGCTTTTTCCTGGGCCTGCTTGGTGGCTCCACCAAAGGAAATCACAGTGAGATTCTGCGGCTGGGCTGCCGCACCGGTGCACAACAAGACCCACGACAACGCAACGCCGCAACGCAAGGTATTGGACATGAAACCCATCCTCAAGAAAGCCGGCTCGCCCGCACGAGCCCGCACAGCAGGAGCCTGGACGCGACCGTGTTCACGGGCGGTACAGCACCAGGCACAACCAATCCTGATCAGCGATGCACGCTGCCGCGCGGCACAGGCCGGGCAGGCGGATGCTCACCGTCGCGGGCTCTGCGGCCCCGTTCGCTTGATCGGTGTGCGAGCGCTTCGGCTGAAGCGGACGCAGTCATGCTCGAATGGCAGTTCATCGCTTGCTCCCTGTTGTTTTTCTAGGAAGAACAAATCGATCGGCAGTGCATCGCGCCGCAGCGCCCGTGGCAGTCGGGCAGGCGAATGCAGGGGGCCATTGTTTCCCGACCCGAAGCATTGCGAAACGAGGTTTTTATGAGGCACAGGCAAGGGAAAAGCTGCTTCGAAGCGGGCCTGCGCCAGGTGTTCGCGAACCAGCAGCACAGCAAAAGGCTTGAACAAGCAACGGCTTCAATCTTCACCCGCCATCAATCTCTCGCCCATTCGGCATGCCGGCCTCTGCCCGAGAACGCTAGAATCAGCGGCACCTTCCCCATGCGACTCGACGAGACCCGCTCATGAGCTTCGACTTCGATACCCTGCACCCCCGCCAAGGCACCGGCAGCACCAAGTGGAGCCGTTACCCCGAGGACGTCCTGCCGATGTGGGTCGCCGACATGGATTTCGCCGTGGCCGAGGACATTCTCCAGGCCCTGCGCCAGCGCCTGGAACACCCGCTGCTGGGTTACAGCGTGGCCCGTGACGAGTTGCGCCAGGCAGTGGTCGCCGACCTCTGGAACAAGTACGCCTGGCGCGTGCAACCCGAAGAGCTGATCTTCCTGCCCGGGGTCGAGCCCGGCTTCAACATGGCCCTGCATGCCTTCGTCCAGCCGCAGCAGTCGGTGGTGGTGCAAACCCCCAACTACCGCCCGCTGCGCATGGCCCCGGACAACTGGCGCCTGCGCAAGACCGAGGTGCCATTCCAGCTCAATGCCGACGGCACCTACAGCACCCCCATAAACGCCCTGCGCCAGGCCCTGCAAGGCGCCGGTGCGATGCTCCTGAGCAACCCGCACAACCCCCTGGGCAAGGTTTTCCCCCGCGAGGAACTGCTAGCCGTGGCCGAGGCCTGCCTCGACCAGGGCGCCCTGATCATTTCCGACGAGATCCATGCCGAACTCTGCTTCGACGGTCGCCGGCATATCCCCACCGCCTCCCTCGGCCCGGAAATCGCCCAACGCACCATCACCCTGATGTCGGCGAGCAAGGCCTACAACGTCGCCGGCATGAAGACCTGCTTCGCCATCGTCCAGGACCCGGCCACCCGCCTGGCGTTCAACAATGCCCGCTGTGGCATGGTCGACAGCGTCAGCCCCCTGGGCCTGGAGGCCACCCTGGCCGCCCTGACCCATGGCGGCCCCTGGCTGCAGGCCCTGCTCGGCTACCTGCAAGGCAACCGCGACTACCTGCTGCACGCGGTGCAGACCCGCTTGCCGGGCATCCGCATGCACGCCCCGCAAGGCACCTACCTGGCCTGGCTCGATTGCAGCGCACTGGGCCTGGACGATCCCCACGCCTTCTTTCTCAAGGAAGCCAAGGTCGGCCTCAGCGCCGGCCTGGAATTCGGCGACGACTGCGGGCAATTCGTGCGGCTGAATTTCGGCTGCCCGCGGGCCCTGCTCGAAGAGGGTATCCAGCGCCTGGAGCAGAGCCTGAGCCGGCGCTGAAACCTGGGGACGCTCGCCCGCTCATGGCGCTGGCGGGCCGGCCAGCAAGGTGCGAAAGCCCAGATGCGAGGCCCCCATGTAGGTGACCTGGGGCTGGCGCGCCGAAGGCCGGTAGCGCAGGCAGGCATCGGCCGAACACAGGTGTGAGCCGCCCTTGATCACCCTCACGGGTACGCCGGGCTGGCGCGGGTCGAAACTCGCGCTGGCCACCGGCCCTTCAGGGTCCTTCGCCGGCATGGACCCATGCCCTGGGCGATACCAGGTGCGGGTCAACTGCCAGACATTGCCCGCCATATCGAACAGGCCGAAGCCATTGGCCGGGAAGCACCCCACCGGCGAGGTGCCGCGGAAACCATCGCGGGCCAGGTCCTGATAGGGAAACCGCCCCTGCCAGGTGTTGGCCAGGTAACGTTCTGCGGCGGGTTCGTGCATGCCCCAGCTGAAATCGGCATCTTCCAGGCCGCCACGGGCGGCATATTCCAGTTGCGCCTCGCTGGGCAGTTCGCGGCCCAGCCAGTGTGCATAGGCCAGCGCGTCCTCATAGGCGACATGCACCACCGGATGGTTGTGCCGCCCTTGCCAGGCACTACCCGGCCCCTCGGGATGACGCCAGCTGGCACCCTCGACAAACTGCCAGGACGATTTCAGCTGCCCCGATCCCTGGCGAAACACCATGGAACCAGGCACCTGCGCCCCCGCCCCAAGGCTGGGGTCGAGCCTGGCGTCGATGCCCCGCTCGGCCAGGGTGCGATAGCCGGTTGCCGCAACAAACGCGGCGTACTGCGCGTTGCTCACCGGGTGCACATCAATCCAGAAACCTGAAACCTGCACCCGCTGCGCCGGGCCCTCCTCGGCATAGAAACGATCGGAGCCCAACGTGAAATGCCCCCCTTCGACCCAGCGCATGCCCTTGCGCCACGGCCCCTGGTACAACGCGGGAACACCGCTATAGGCCTGGCAAAGAAGATGGTCCTGCGGCGGTTGGCCCCATTCCAGCAGGTTGCCCAACGAAAGCCCGGCCACCAGCCCCAGGGCGGCAACCGCCAGCGTCATGCGCCCGAGCTTCACGGCCCGGCCACCACGGCAGGCGCCTGCACGGCCGGAAACAGCGGCTGCCCGTTCGCCTGCAGCACAATGTTGTTGCGCTGGGCGTAGGCCCGCCAGTCCCGCAGCAACTGCGCCACCAACTGCGGATGTTGCGCGGCCAGGTCATGACGCTCCCCCGGGTCCCTGGCCAGGTCGTAGAGGCGCCAACCCGGAGCCTTGTGCTTGAGGTCAAACAGCAGCTTGAGCCGATCGCGGCGCATGGCGGCGCTGCCGAGCATGGCCCAGCCCTGGGTGGCACCCGGCGAATGAACCAGCGCATCACGCCCTTCAAGGTGCGCCAGCAGCGAGGTGCCCTGGGGCACTATCACCGAGCGCCCGCGATAGCTGACTCCCGGCAGGCTGGCGCCGGCCAGTTCCACCAGGGTCGGCAGCACATCGCGAACGCTGGCGAACTGGTCACTGCTACCTTCACTGAACCGCCGAGGAAAATGCACAAAGGCCGGCACCCGGATACCGCCCTCATATGGGGTCATCTTGTAGCGTCTGTTGGGCAAGGCACTGACCTGGGCCCAGGCCGGTCCGGTACTGAGAAACGAATCACGCCGGCCGTAGTTCTCCAGCCGATTGTCAAAATGCTCGGCGACCCAGGCCGGGTCGCCGCGAACCAGGCTTTCCGGGCCGTTGTCGGACATGAACACAATCAGCGTGTTGTCCAGTTCGCCACGCTGGCGCAGGAAGTCCACAAGACGCCCGATCTGGTCATCCAGCGAGCGCACCATGGCCGCATACACCTCCATGCTGCGGGCCGAACGCTGCTGTTCTTCCGGGCTCAGTGCATTCCAGGCCGGCACGCCCTCAAGCAAGGGCCGGGGCCGATAGTCGGCAGCCACCATCCCCAACTGACGCTGCCGGGCCAAGCGTTCCTCGGCCAGCACCTCATAGCCCCGGTCATACCGGCCGCGCTGTTGCTCCAGGTAGGCATCCGGCGCCTGCAAGGGCCAATGCGGGCTGGTATAGGCGGCCAAGGCAAAGAACGGCCGATCCTCTGCACTGCCAATCATCGCCATCAGGCGCTCGGTGAACCAGGTGCTGGAGTAGAAGTCATCCGGCAGTTCAAGCGCCTGGCCGTTGTGCACGAAGGTCCAGGGATAGTTGGGCATCAAGCCCATGTTGGCTTGCTTGAAATGCGCAGAACCGCCTTCGAGCAGCACATAGGCCTGGTCGAACCCACGGCGATGGGGCTGTTGCTCCGGAGCACCGCCCAGGTGCCACTTACCGGCGATGTAGGTGCGGTAGCCGGCATCGCGCAGCAGCTCCGCCAGGGTCGCCACGTTGTCCCCCAGCACCCCCTCGTACCCCGGGTGCACCTCGCTGCCTTCGGGCAAACGGCTGCGGGCCTCGGACATCATGCCCAGGCCGGCCAGGTGCGGGTCGTTGCCCGACATCAGCATCGCCCGGGTCGGAGAACAGGCCGGGGCGCTGTGGAAGTCCAACAACAGGCGCCCCTGGCGCAACAGGCGATCGAGGTTCGGGGTGGCGATCTCGCTGCCCAGCGCCGAAAGGTCGGAAAACCCCAGGTCATCGGCCACCAGCAGGAGTATGTTCGGTTTCTTGGCATTGGCCGTGGCGAATGCCGCCAGAGGCCAGGTCAACACACTGGCCAGCAGGCAGATCAGCAGTCGGTTCATGGTATTGGCCCTTGTTTGGGTCATGGACAAACGCCAGCCGGCACCTCGGTGTGAAATGCCGGGGTTGCCAGGGTCTAGAACGGATAGTGTCGCGGCCGATGCTGCAGGCTGATCCACTGATCCCGGGTGAACTCCTCGATCGCCCAGTCGCCATTGAAACGCCCCAGCCCGGAGTTCTTTTCGCCGCCGAACGGCGCGTTGGCATCATCGTTCACCGGCACATCGTTGATATGAGTCATGCCGGCGCGCACTTGGCGGGCGAAATTCACCCCGCGCTCCAGGCTGGCGCAGAACACCGCGCTGGACAGGCCGAACTCGCTGGCATTGGCCAACTCCAGGGCGTGGGCCTCGTCGCGGGCGCGCAACAGCCCCACCAGTGGGCCGAAGATCTCATTGCGCGCCAGGTCCATGTCGGCACGCACTTCGCCATACACATGGGGCGCCAGCAGGTTGCCCTGCACCCCGCCTTCGTACAGCGCCTCGGCGCCTTCGGCACGGGCCAGGGCGATCTTGTCCTGCAGGCCCTGCAACTGCCGGGCATTGATCACCGGACCGATTACCGTGTCCGGCCGTTGCGGATCGCCCACCTTGAGGCTACGCACTCGGGCCACGAAGCGCTCGGCAAAGCTGTCGTAGAGGCGTTGGTCGACGATGATCCGATTGATCGCCATGCAGATCTGCCCCTGGTGCAGGAATTTGCCGAACACCGCGGCCTTCACCGCCCGCTCGATATCGGCGTCATCCAGCACCACGAACGGGCTGTTACCCCCCAACTCCAGGGCCACCCGCTTGAGGTGCGCGCCGGCACTGGCGACACGGCCGATATCGCGGCCCACCGCCGTCGAGCCGGTAAAGGTGATCAACGACGGTACCGAATGCTCGACAAAGGCCTGGCCAATCTCGCTGCCGGCCCCTACCAGCACGCTGCACAGCCCGGCGGGCAGGCCGGCCTCCTCGAAGACCTTCGCCAGCAGCAGGCCGCTGCACACCGGGGTGTCGCTGGCCGGCTTGATCACCACCGCATTACCCAAGGCCAGGGCCGGGGCGATGGAGCGCTGGGTCAGGTGCAACGGGAAGTTCCACGGGCTGATCACCCCCACCACCCCCAGGGCACTGCGATAGACCCGGCTTTCCTTGCCCGGCACATCGGATTCGACAATCCGTCCATGGACCCGCGCCGGAAACGAAGCCGCCTCCAGGGTGATGGCCCGCGCCGCGGCCCATTCGGCCTGGGCCTTGATCCGCGTGCTGCCGGATTCGCGGATGATCCAGTCGAGGATTTCCTCCCGGCGCCGATCGAAAATCGCCACCACCCGATGCAGCACTGCGGCCCGCTCGGAAGGCGCCCGAGCCGCCCACTGCGGCTGCAGGCCGCGTCGAGGTCGCCGCGATCGACCTGGGCCAATTCCAGCAGCACCTCGCCATCGAAGGGGTTGAGCACGCGCAGGGTCTTTTCACTTCGGCCCTCGCGCCATTGCCCGGCAATGGGTTGCAGATGCAGATTGCTGTACACCGTGGGTGAATCGCTCATCATCAATCTCCTCAAACAATGAAATTCAAACGCCATCCGTCTCGCTGCCCCATCCAAAGGCCTCTTCGCCGGCAAGCCGGCTCCTACAACGAAGGTACCCGCCTACGTTGCCGCGCCTCGATCAAGCGCAACAGCCCCAGCAAGGTCTCGTTATGCGGCACCGCAATGCCCGCCTGCCGGGCCCGGGCCAGCACCTCGCCATTGATCGAGGCGATCTCCGTGGGGCGTCCGGCCAGCACGTCCTGCAACATCGACGGTTTGTGCGTGCGGTGGTGGGCAATGGCATAGGACACCGCGTCCAGGCAGCGCTGCCGATCCACCGCCACCCCCTGGGCCTGGGCCACCGCCAGCACCTCAAGGACAATGCTGCGGGCCAGCGCCAGCCCTTCGGGCGCCCCATCCAATTGCCCCACGGTGCAACCACTGGCGGCGCACAGGCTGTTCAGCGCGGCGTTGAACGCCACCTTCTCCCAGATCGCGCTCCACACCTCCCGGTCCACCGCGCAGTGCAGCCCCGCCCCGTCGAGCACCGCCGCCACCTGGGCAACCCGCCCATCGTCATGGCCTTGCAGCCCCATGATCCGCACCTCGCCCAGGCCATGGGAGCGCACTTGGCCCGGCCCGAGCAGGTCGGCGGGCCAGTTGGTCATGCCGATCACCACCCTGGATGCCGGCACATGGCGCGACAGGGTCTCGGCGTTGCCCAGGCCGTTCTGCAGCGTCAGCACCCAGGTCTGAGGGCCTATATGCCCGGCCACGCTGCGCAAGGCGCTGTCGGTGTGCAGGGTCTTGGTGAACACCAGCAACAGATCAGGCTGGCCCGACGCCTGTTCCGGGCGACACGCCCCCAGGCCATGGACATAGCGCTGGCCGGCGTCGGTCTCCAGGCTCAGGCCGCGACTGTGGATGGCCTGCAGGTGACGGTCGTTGATATCCAGCAGGGTCACCTGTTGCCCGCTTTCCGCCAGCAGGCCGCCAAACAGCGAACCCATGGCCCCTGCGCCGAGAATGGAAATGTTCATCGAGCCTCCTTATCAATCCCGGGGTTCATGCCTTGCCCGGCCCACGCCGGGGAATGTGCCGGCCGACTATCAGCAGCGCGATCATCGCCAGCACCATCGCCGATCCCAGCAGCATCAGGTAACCCTGGGCCCCGCCTCGGGTGATCACCGTGGCGCCGATAAAGGCGCTGAGAATCGCCCCTAGCCGACCAAAGGCCAGGGCCGAGGCAGTGCCCGTGGCACGCACTCCGGTGGGATAGATAAAGGCGCACAGGGCATACAGGGTGGATTGCACGGCGTTGACGAACAGCCCATGCACGCCGAAGCCGAAAATCAGCAGGCTGGTGTGCTGCTGCACATCCAGCGCCTGCAGGGCAAAGGCGCTGATCGCCCCGCCGGCACAGCACAGGGTCAGCGGCCAGAACGAACCCCAGCGGGTCATGGCCACCGCGCAGAGCAGCGCGCCGATCACCCCGCCCAGGTTGTAGGCGGTCAGCCCGGAGCCGGCCACCGTCAGCGCCAGGCCTTCGGACTGGAGCATGGTGGGCAGCCAGCTGAAGGCGCTGTAGACCGCGGTCAGGCACATGAAGAACGCCACCCACAGCGCCAGGGTGTCACGAGCAAAGCCGCTGACGAACAGGGCGCGGAAACCGCCCTGCTGCTCCCGACACTGCTCCACGGCATCAGTGAAGCGAGTACCCACCTGCATCGACCGCCCCATGCGCCCCAGCAACCGGCTCAGTTCACTCCAGCGTTGCGGCCGCCGCGCCAGGAACCGCGGGGTTTCCGGCAGCACCGCCAGCAGCAGGAACCCCAGCACCAGGGGCAAGGCGCCTCCCACCAGGAACAGCACGCGCCAGCCATACAGTGGCAGCACATGGGAGGCGAACAGCCCGGCCAGCATCCCGCCCAGGGGCACGCAGACAATGGTCGCGGTCACCGCCAGGGTACGACGCCGCGCCGGGGTGAACTCCGCCGTCACCGTAGTGGCGCTGGGCAACGCGCCGCCAATGCCCAGCCCGGCGATGAACCGCAGCAGCGCCACCGTCAGCGCATCCGGGGCCAGGCCGATGGCGCAGGTGGCCGTGCCGAACACAAAGACACTGCCAATCACCGCCATGCGCCGGCCGAAGCGATCGGCAAACAGCCCGGCGCAGGCACTGCCGATGCCCATGCCAATCAACCCCGCCGCCACCGCCGGGGCGAAGGCCTCACGGGTAATGCCCCACTCCTGGATCATCAGCGGGATGGCAAAGCCGATCAGCTGGCCGTCAAAACCGTCAAACACAATGGACAGCGCGGCCAGCAGCACCACGCATTTCTGCATCCAGGTAAAGGGGCCCTCATCCAGCAGGGTGCCGATATCGGCGCTAGTGCCAGCGGCCTGCGGTTGCGCGTCAGCCCCCGCCTGCAGTGCACTGAAGGACGTCGTGTTCATAACCACCTCTGTATTTATTTTTCTGGTGTTGGCACAGGATGCGCGCCGATGACGGCGCGCGCGTCATGGCTCGATGGTCAGGGTCGGCACCTCGATCAATACCGGGCCATCCCCGGCCAGGGCCTGGCTCAGGGCCTCGGCAAAGGCTTCGCGGGTAGTGGCCTGCAGCGCCTCGACGCCGTAGCCGCGGGCCAGGGCGCAAAAGTCCAGGCCAGGCACGTCCAGCCCCGGCGCACCTTCCACCTGCAACACCTCGGCGAACCATCGCAACGCGCCGTAGGTGCCGTTCTTGAGGATGATGAACACCACCGGAACCCGGTACTGGGCGGCGCTCCACAACGCGGTAATACCGTAGTTGGCCGAGCCGTCGCCAATAATCGCGATCACCCGCCGCTCGGGCCGCGCCAGTTGCACCCCCACCGCCGCCGGCAGGCCAAAGCCCAAGCCACCGGCGGCCGGGAAGTAGTAGCTGCCGGGCTCGCGCATCTCCACCCGCTGCCAGAAAGCGCCCACGGTAGAGGTCGATTCCTTGACGTAGATCGCATCCCGCGGGGCCAGCTCATCCAGCACATCGAACAGGGTTTCCGGACGCAGCAGCCCCCCCTGCTCCGGCACCGGCTGTGGCCGCGGCAAGGCTTGCAGCGGCGGTCGATCACCCTCCGGCAGCACCCAGACCAGCGCCTGGAGAATCTCGCCGATATCCCCCACCAGGGCATCACCCATGGGCGCCCGCGCCGCCTCGCCGGCATCGCAGGTGATCTGCAGCAAGCGCGCGCCCTCAGGCAGGTAAGCCCCCGGGGCGTACTGGTGATAGCGAAACACCGGGGCCCCCACCACCAGGATCAGGTCATGCCCGGCCAGGCAGCGACTGATACCGGCAATGGCCGCCGGCAGCACCCCGCGAAAATTCGGGTGACGGGTGGGAAACGGGCAGCGTGAAGCCGAAGGGGCGACCCAGGCCGGCATCCGCAATTTCTCCGCCAATTGCACCGCCAGGTGGTTGCTCCCACTGCCATCCACATCCGGCCCGAGCACCAGCACCGGGTTGTGCGCCGCGGTCAGTTGCTGCACCAAACGCTGCAACTGCGCCGAGGAAGGCAACCCGGCACTGGCCACCTGGCGCTGCAGCAAATGCTCGACACCGGCGGCGGCCTCATGGCTCCAATCGTCATAGGGAATCGACAGGTACACCGGCCCCTTGGGCAACTGGTTGGCCAGATGAATGGCCTGGCTCAAGGCCCGCGGTACATCCTCGGCGCAGGCCGGCTCATGGCTCCATTTCACCAGCGGCTTGGGCAGTTGCGCGGCGTCGACATTGGCCAGCATGGCCTCGACCCCGACCATCGAGCGCACCTGCTGGCCGGCGGTGATCACCAGCGGGCTGTGGGAATACCAGGCGTTGGTCAGTGCCCCCATGCCATTGCCGGTGCCCGCCGCGGCATGCAGGTTGACCAGCGCCGGGCCGCCGCTGGCCAGGGCGAAACCGTCGGCCATGCCCACCACCGCGCCTTCATGCAGGCCGAGGATGTAGCGGAAATCGTCGGGGAAGCCCTGGAGAAAGGGCAGTTCGTTGGAACCCGGGTTGCCGAAAACGGTGGTCAGCCCCTGTTGCCGGAGAATCGCGTAGCACGCGCTGTGGACGGTGTTCATAAGGCCCCTTGAGGTTGTTGTTCTTGGAGTCCGGGCCACTCTTGCAGGCAGTGCCTGATTGATCAAATCGATACTATCTTTATCAAGAATAAAAACTGTCTATATCCAGAGCCGCCATGAGCCATATCGATCTGAACCTGATCCGCACCTTCGTCACCCTCTACGAAGCCCGCAGCGTGACCCTCGCGGCCGAGCGCCTGTTCGTCACCCAGCCCTCGGTGAGCTACGGCCTGGCGCGCCTGCGGGAACTGTTCGACGACGCGCTGTTCAGCCGCACCCGCGACGGCATCCGCCCCACCCACCTGGCCGACGAGTTGTACCTGAACCTGCGCGACGCCCTGACCCGGATCGACGACAGCGTGCAGGGCAGCCGACGCTTCGACCCGGCCAGCACCGAGCGGCGCTTTCGCATCGCCCTTTCGGACCTCGGTGAAATGGGTTTCCTCAACCTGATCCTGGCCCGCCTCAATCGCCAGGCGCCGGAGGCCGAAGTGGAAGTCCTGCCGCTGCAGATGGACCAGGCCGGCGAGTGGCTGGCCAGCGGTAAGGTGGACGCGTTGATCTGCCGCCAGCAGGTGCCGGGGGCGCGCAGCCAGAAGCTGATCCGCGAACGCTACGTGTGCCTGCTCAGCGACCGCCATCCGCGCATCGGCGACGTGCTGAGCCTTGAGCAGTTTCTCGCCGAGCGGCATATCAGCGTGACCCGCAACACCGGCCACGGCAGCGTCGAGGATGCCCTCAAGCAGATGCAGCGCCAGCGCCGGATCAGCCTGCAGGTGCCGCACTTCTCGGTGCTGCCCAAGGTACTGCCCGGCACCGAACTGCTGGCGGTGCTGCCGGCGCAGATCGCCCGGCTGTTCACCCTCGAAGGCGGCCTCAGGCAACTGGAGCTGCCCTTCCCCGTGGCCGAGTTCGAGGTGTCGCTGCACTGGCACCCCAACAGCGAACGCAGCGCCGCCCTGCGCTGGTTCCGCCAGACCGTGGCCGAAGCGATCATTCAGGGGCAGTAGTAGCCGGTGCCAGCACGCACAAAACACTGCTCGGTCACCGCCGCGCCCCACTGCTCGCCCAACTGCTCCTGCACCAGCACGAAACCCTGGTCCTCATACAGCTTGCGCGCCGCATCCAGGCCCTTGAAGGTCCACAGGCGAGTGGCAGCAAAGCCCCACTGGTCACAGAACGCCAAGGCTTCGGCCAGCAAGCGCTTGCCCAGCCCCTGGCCACGCGCGGTGTCATCGAGAATGAAGCACCGCAGGATCGCCTCGCCGCCCTCGCCTTCGCCGTCAATGGCGATGGAACCCACAATCCGCTCACCTTGCAGTGCCACCCAGACCTGGTTGCGCGGGTTGGCCAAGCGCCCCATCAGCTCGGCCATGTCACGGGCCACCAGGCTTTCGAAGGCCTGGCCGAAACCGGCCCGGGCGGCGTAATAGGTGGCGTGCATTTCGGCGATCCGGCCGATGATTCCCGGCCGGTAACCGGCGGCAATGTGCCCAGGTTCCAGGCTCTCCGACGCCTGCCGCAGTCGCACCGCGCGCAGTGCCGCACAGTAGTCGGCGATACCCGTGGCGGCGTTGCCTTGCTGATGGGCGCTCAGGTGCGCCAGCGCCGCAGCGACCTGGGCATTGGCGAAGCGGTCGATGTCCTTGAGGGTCTGGCGTCCTTGCGCGGTCAGTTGCAACCTTTTCGAACGGCCATCCTCGGCGTTGGGCACTTCGGCGATCTCGCCGGCCAGCACCAACTTGCCTACCAGGCGGCTGACACTGGATTTCTCCAGGCCCAAGAGTTGCACCAAGTCGCCGGCGGTCGTGGCGTTGCCCAGGCCCATCTCCAGCAATGTGTGCACAGCCGAAGGCGAATAATCGGTGGCGGCCAGGGTGCTGTGCATGAAGCCCAACTCGCGGACCAGTTGCCGCGAGGCCTGGCGCAGTTGCTGAACCCGTTCTGAGGACTGGATAGGCATGGCGTGAACCCCTGGATCTAAGGCAGATAGTTGTACTGCACAACCAAATAACCCGCAAGCGTTCTCAGCGGCCACTGGCGCCCTGGATCACTTGACCGCAACCGGGCGAGGTTCGTACACAAATCAGTTATTCCCACACCGACAGATCTGTTAAAACGCCTTTTTGATTTCCTGCGGTGCAACGCCTCCATGTCCCCACCCCTGCTCCAGCGCCTGCGTCTTCGCGGCTTGCGCCTGCTGTGCCTGGTGCTGCTGGTCCTTGGCCTGCCGGCCAGTTGCGCGGTGCTCCAGCATCAGGAGCGCAAGCTGGTGTTTCGCATCGAGCCCGGCACCGCCGGCTGGTACCGCGGCCTGCCCAGCGCGGTGCAGGAGTTCGAGCTCAAGCCCAACAGCTTCAAGGCCGGGCAGAACATTCATGCCTGGTGGTATCCGGCCGCGCGCGCCGATGCGCCGGCAATCCTCTACCTGCACGGGGTGCGCTGGAACCTCACCGGCCAGCTGTTTCGCATCGAACAACTGCATGCCCTGGGCTACTCGGTGCTGGCCATCGACTACCGCGGCTTTGGCCAGAGCCAGGGCGACCTGCCCAGCGAAACCAGCGTGTATGAAGATGCGCGAATTGCCTGGGCGCGCTTCCAGACCCTGCAGCCCGACCCCGCCAAGCGCCTGATCTACGGCCATTCCCTGGGTGGCGCGGTGGCCATCGACCTGGCCGCCGAACTGGGCCGCGCGGCCGCCGCCGGCAACACCCCGCCCGCGGCTCGCGGGCTGATCGTCGAATCCACCTTCACCACCTTGGCTGATGCTGCTGCCGCAGCGACCAAGACCGCCCTGCCCCTGCGCTGGGCGATGTCGCTGAAGTTCGATTCGATCGACAAGATCCGTGAGATCAATATGCCGCTGCTGGTGGTCCATGGCCTCAAGGACGACTACATCCCGCCGCGCCTGAGCCAGGAGTTGTTCAAGGTCGCCCTGCAACCCAAGCAACTGCTGCTGGTGCCCGGCGGCACCCACAACAACAGCATGAGCCTGGCGGGCAAGGACTACGCCCGGGCGATCAACGCCCTGCTGCGGGCCAAGCCCGAGCACAGCATCGCCGGCCCCGTCCCCAGCGCCGTCCCCACCAGCTGACCTGCCATTGCGTAGGAGCTGGCCGGGCGGCGTTCCGCTTGCCAGCGAAGAGGCCCGCAAGGCCACCCTCGCCAACAAACACATCACCACCCAATCGGCGCTACAGCGAAACCTCACGCACTTCATAGGCAGTGGCCGGTTGCGGCCGCAACGCCTCGCCAATGGTGCGCAGTTTCAGGCAGGTTTCCTGATACTCGCTCACCGGGTCCGACTCGCCGACGATGCCGCAGCCGGCAAACAGGTGCGCCTGGTTGCCGCGGATCAGCGCCGAGCGCAGGGCCACGGCGAATTCGCCGTCGCCTTCGGCGTTGAGCCAGCCCACGGGGGCGGCGTACCAGCCACGGTCCAGTTGCTCGTGCTCGCGGATATAACCCAGGGCCGGGCCCCGCGGCAGGCCGCCCACCGCCGGGGTCGGGTGCAGGGCGTCCACCACTTGCAGCAGGTCGACCTGGGGTCGCAGGCGCCCCAGCACCGGGGTCAGCAGGTGCTGCACATGGGCCAGGCGGTGCAACTGCGGCTGGGTGGGAATCTCCAGCATGGCGCAGTAGGGCTGCAGGGATTCGCGCAGGGTCTGCACCACCAGGGCGTGTTCGTAGCGGTCCTTGGCGCTGTCCATCAGCGCCTGGCCCAGCTCCGCATCCTGCTGCTCGTGCAGGCCGCGGGCGCAGGTGCCGGCCAGGGCCACGGTGTTGAGGGTACCCCGGGCCAGGCGCACCAGGCGCTCCGGGGTGGCACCGAGGAAACAGCTGTCGCCGCGGCTGAAAGCGAACAGGAAGGCCTGGGGATAGGCCGCCCTGAGGTTCTCCAGCAAGGGCCCGCAGGGGATGCTGCGCGGTGCCCGCAGGCAGACTTCCCGGGCCAGTACCACCTTGCTCAGCTCACCGTCCTGGATTCGCCCGATGGCCCGGGCCACGCAGTCCTGCCAGCGCTCGGCGGCCTGGAGACCTTCCTCCTCTTGCACCCCGGCGGGCATCTGCGCCAGCGGCGCATGGCTGTAGCGCGCCAGCAGCAGGGCCCACTCCGCTTCCAGGCCGGCCGCGCAATGCTCGATATCCGCCCCAGGCTCAAGCCACAGGCTGAACAGCCAGTGCTGCTGCTCGCCTTCGCGCAACAGCAAAATCCGCGGCAACACCAGGGAGGTGGCAGCGAACGACTGCCACTGGGCACTGCGCGGGCCCTGGGGGTCGAAGGCAAAGCCGCCGCACAGGTAGGCCTTGCGCGGGCCCACCTGATGGGCCTGCTCCAGCAACTGGCGCCAGGCCTGGGTGCTGGCGCTGAAGCGCTCGGCGGCCGGTGGGCTGATTTCCTCGGTGCAGCCAAAGCCGGCCAGGGCCAGGGCGCCCTGGTCACTGGACCAGAACAGACTCTGGCCGAAGGCCTGGCGATTGGCGGCAAACAACCGCAAGGGTTCCAGGCGCTCGGCGAGCTGGCTGAACACCACCAGCACCGCCCGCCCCTCGCGTCGGGCACGGGCCTCGCCCTCGCACAGGGCAGCGCTCAAGCCCGGCAGGCATGGCTCATTCATCACGCGCTCCTTGCTCCAGCCCGTGCATCAGGCGCCAGTGGCGCACCTGCTGGGCAATGTTCCAGTGGATGATCTGGGCGAACAGCGGCACCACGAACATCGGGTCCAGGCCCGCCTGTTCGGCCCACTGACAACGCTCGGGGAGCATCGCCGCCACCCGCTCCGGCGCGGCGATGCTGTCTTCGGTCGGCTTGAACTGCGCCGCCGCCTTGACGTAGGCCAGGCGCAGGCCCAGGGCCTGGATGATCTGCTGGTCCATGGTGTCTATACCGCAGCGGATATCGTCCAGGCCGCTGCACTGCTCGGGTGTCTTCATGTCGAGGTCTACCAAGGGAAAATTCATGGGGTCGAAGGCCAGCACTGCCACGGCTGTTCGCCATGGCCGGCCAGCAGCCGGGTCAGGTGGTGCAGCACCTCGGCCTGCTGCTCGCGCAGGTAGAAATGCCCACCGGGGAAGGTCTGGAAATCGGTGACCTGGGCGCTGACCTCGGCCCAGGCATAGGCCTCGTCGGCGTCCACTTCACTGTCGCGGCTGCCCAGGCACACGCTCAGCGGCAGGTCCAGGGTGCGGCCGAGCGCGCCGCGGTAGCACTCGATCAACCGGTAGTCATTGCGCAGCGCCGGCAGGTACAGCTCGCGCAGCGCCGGGTCGTCCAGGGCCGAAGGCGCGTCGGCGGACAAGCGCCGCACATCCGCCAGCAAGCCTGCGTCCGGGCCCAGGTGCAGCTCGCCGGAGCGCTGGCGATGGGGCGCCGGGTGCGCCGAGACAATCAGCCGCTGCGGCGCCGCCCCCTGTTGTTGCAGGCGCAGCGCCACCTCGTAGGCCAGGGCCGCGCCCATGCTGTGGCCGAACAGCACCAGGGGCCGATCGGCCAGGTCCGACAGGGCCCGGGTCAGGGTCCCGGCCATCCATTCCAGGCTGCCGGGCCAGGTCTCGCCCAGGCGCTCCTCGCGCCCGGGGTACTGCACGCTGACCAGCTCGATATCCGCCGCCAACAGAGCGCGCCAGTCATTGAAGAAACTCGCGCTGCCACCGGCATGGGGCAGGCACACCAAGCGGCATCGCGGTGGCCGGGCCTGGGGGTAACGGCGCAGCCAGGCACTAGGAGCCTTTCTCACAGCACGCCCTCCTCAAGCTGCGGCGCCGGGGCCGCGGGCTGCAGCCCCAGGCTCACCCGGGTATCCGGCAGCCAGCGCTGGATCTGCTCCAGGCAAGCGCTGGCATCCAGCACCTGGGCCGCGTAATGCAGGCCCTCGGGCAGCTGCTGCCAGTGCAGGGCGCAGAACGCCGCGACACAGCCGGTGAGCCGCGAACCGTCGCTGGCCCGCAACCAGGCACTGGCCTGTTGCGGGCGGCCATCGCGCAACCCGTCGATTTCCACCGTCAGCAGTTGGTAGGGCCGGCGCCCGGCCACATCCAGGGCACTGGCCTGCACCAGCGCGGCAATATTCTGCGCCGAGTGGCGGGTCTCGGGCGGCGAACCCTGGATGCGTTGCAGGGCTGCCGCCAACTGCCCGCCCTCGAACAGGTTAAAGCCCTGGCCCCGGGCCAATTGCAGCTCACTGAACAGGCGCTGCTGCTCGCAGCTCAGGTAGGGATAGGCGCGCACCCCGCTCACCGGCAGCCAGGGCCGCTCCAGCAGTTGCTCCGGCGGCTCGCTGGAGCGCTGCGGGCGGCCATCGCACCAGGCGTACTGGGCGCGGCCGAAGCCCGTGCCCAGGCTCAGCAGAAAGTCCTCGGCGGCGGTGGCGGACAGGCGCCCCAGGCCACCGGCATAGCAGCGCATCTGCTCGATGCGCTGAAAGGAGCGCGCCAGCAGCTGGGGAAACAGCCCCGAGAGCCCCGGCAGCATACCCGCCGACAACAGCAGCCGACGGCCCGGCGCCAGCTGGCCCTGCAAGCACTCATGCAGCGGGTCGTCACCGCCCACATCCAGGTAATCGGCGCCTGCAGCCAGGGCCGCCCGGGCCACCCGGTCGAGAATCCGGTAGCTGGGCCCGGCGCAGTTGATCACCAGGGCGCAGCCGGCGCAGAAGTCCGCCAGGCTCGCGTCATCCCACAGGTCCAGGGCGCGCACCTCGGCGCGCGCCCCCAGTTGCTGGTTCAATTGCTCGGCCTGCTGCGGGTCGCGCCCGCCCAGGCGCAAGCGGCGCGAGCCCGCCAGCAGCAGGGCCACCTGGCGGCCGACGCTGCCGTAGGCGCCCACCAGACCAATCAATGGGCCGATCTGTGGACCACTCATGCCGCCACCTCGGCCGGAGTATCAAAGGCCTGGGCCACAGCCTGTACCTGGGGCTGCTGCATGCAGCTGAAGTGATCCCCCGGCACATCCACCACCCGCAACTGGCCCTGGCACAGCGCTTGCCAGTAGGCGCTCATGTCCCGGTGCATGCCCGGCAACACCTGCACCTCGCCACTCTGGCGAATGAACAGCATGTCGCCCTGATACGGCGTGGCCTGGTGCAGGGCCACGGCCGCCAGGCTATGGCGCAGCACCTGCAACTGCTCGCGCAGCCAGTCCAGATCGCTGAGTTGCGAACCGGCATGGCGCATGGCCTCGGCCACCGCTTGCAGGCGCTGCTCCGGGGTTCTCCCGGCCAGGGCCCGCAGGCAGGCCAGGGCCGGGGCGCACTGGGCCTCTTCGCTCAGGGCCAGCAGCGAGCCCTGGGGCACCCGCCCCGGGGTCTGCTCCAGCACCCGGGCGATGCAGCGCTCCATGGCCTGTTCGTCCGCCGGGTAACCCAACGCCAACGGGTCGGCCTGCATCACCCGGGCGAACACATACTCGGCCAGCAGGTCGTCCTCGATCATGAACGGCACCCGGTAGCTGCTGATCACACTCAGTTGCAGCACCTCGATGGAGCGTTGGGCCAGGCACGCCGCCAGCTCGGTGGCCAGCAGCCCGCCGAGGCAATAACCGACGATATTCACCTGGCGCCGGCCCTCGGCCTGCAGGGTATCGGCATAGCGCTCGGCCAACTGGCGAATTGCCGTGGCCGGCTCCAGGGCCAGGTAGCCCGGCACATCATTGAGCACCAGCCCTTCCAGGGGCGCGTCTTCGCCCAGGGCAGCAAACAACGCGCGATACGGCGCCAGGGTGCCGCTGCCGTCGTGGACGAAAATCCGCGTCGGGCCCTGGGCCTTGTCGCTGATGCGCACCAGGGGCGAGTCGCCCTCCAGCCCCTGCCCGCGCAGGTAGTCGGCCAGGGCCGCCACCGTGGGCTGGTTGATCAGCTGGCGCAGCAGGTCGCTCCAGGGCAGCTGCCTTGCCTGGGGCAGCACCTCGCGCAGGCGCCCCACCACTTGCGCCACCAGCAGCGAGTCGCCGCCCAGCTCGAAGAAGCCCTGCTCGCGACCCACCGCCGGCACCCGCAGCAGCGCTTGCCAGACCTCGGCAATGCTGCGCTCCAGGTCGTCCTGGGGCGCCGCGCCGCTGTTGACCTGCTGCTCCGGCCCGGCCACGCCGATGCGCGCCAGGGCCTGGCGATCGACCTTGCCGTTGGCGGTCAGGGGCATTTCATCGAGGATCTGCCAGTCCGCCGGAATCATGTAGTCCGGCAGACGCTGGGCCAGATGGGCCCGCAGTTGCTCGGGTTCCAGGGTCTGGCGCTCACTCTTGAAGCGGGTGATAAACAGGTGCTGGCCGATCTCCGACATGGCGTCGTCAGCCCGGGGCAGGCACAACGGGGTTTCGCCACCAGCGTCCAGCAGCAGCTGCTGCCACTGCTCGCGGCGGATAAAGGTGGTGTCCAGCTCGGCGCGGAAATCCTCGAAGGCGGTCAGGCCCTCCTTGAACTCCATGGACGCCATGATCTGGTAGGTGTCGCGGGTGGCTTCGATAAAGATCAGCCAGCCCCCCGGGGCGAGCATCTCCCGCAGCCGTGCCAGCACCCGGCTGGCGTGCCGCGAGTTGTGCAGCACGTTGGCGCACAGAATCACGTCCAGGGAGTTGGCGGCCACGCCCTGGGCCCAATGGTCCTGGTTGAGGTCGAACAGGCCGTAGCTGACCCAGGGGTAAGCGGCGAAATGCTCTCGCGCCTCGTTGAGGAAAAAATGCGACAGGTCGGTGAACTGGTAGTCCACCGGCAAGCCGTCCAGGGCCGGGATCAGGTCGGCACTGGTGCCGCCCACCCCGGCGCCGATTTCCAGCAGGCGCAGGCGCTGGCCGGCCGGGCGCTGGCGAATGATCTCCTGCACTGCAGCGCACACCGCCTGGTTCAGGTACTGGCTGATCAGGTTCTTGCGATAGGCGCCCTCGGCGGTGTCGGTACGGCCCTCGGGGAACAGCAGGTGCAGCGGGTCCAGCCGGTCGCTCATCAGCGCCGGCAGTTGCTCCTGGCTCTCGCGCAGGTAGCGCAGCACCTCGCCACCCCAGCCCACGCTGGGCTCCAGGGCATCGATGCGTTGCCACTGCTGGCGGTATTCCTCGGCCGACACCTGCAGGTTCGAGTAGCGGCCGGTGTACCGCTCCTGCTGCACCAGGCCTTCCCGGGCCAGGGCTTGCAGCCAGCGGCGAATCAACCGCTGGTTACGCGGCGCCACCTCGCAGGCCGCGACGATCTCCTCCAGGGCATGGCTCTGCCCCGGCGCCTGGAACAGCCCCGGACGTTGCAGCGCCAGGCCCATGGACAACAGCGCCGCGCGCTCGACGCAGGCCGACATCTCGCTCACCAGGGCATCGCTCAAGCCGCCACGCACGGCCTGGGCCGCCGCCTGGGTGCGGGCCTCCAGCTGTTCCGGCCAGGCAATCGGGGTATCCCGCAGGCTGGCTCGCAAGCAGGCCTGCAGGCGCCGGTCGAAGGTGCCCTCGCCCGCCGCCACCACCACTGCCGACTCCACATGAGGGTGGCTGAGCAAGGCACTCTCCACCTCGGCCAGCTCGATGCGGTGACCGCGCACCTTGACCTGGAAATCCTCGCGGCCGAGGAACTCGATCAGGCCGTCCTCCAGGTAGCGCCCCAGGTCGCCGGTGCGGTACAGGCGCTCGCCAGTGCGTGGGTGATCGATAAAGCGTTCGGCGGTCTTCTCGGCATCCCCCAGGTAACCCAGGGCCAGGCCATCGCCGGCAATGAACAGCTCGCCGGCCACCCCTTGCGGCCGGTCCCGGCCCTGTTCGTCGAGCACCAGGAAGCGCTGGTTGGCCAGGGGCTGGCCATAGGGAATGCTGCGCCATTGCGGATCGACCTGGCCGATCGGGTAGTAGATCGACCAGATCGCCGCCTCGGTGGCGCCGCCCAGGCTGATCAGGCCCAGGCCCGGCAGCAGTTGCGCGGCTTCCGCCGGCAGGTTCAGGGGAATCCAGTCACCGGACAGCAGCGCCAGGCGCAGGCTTGCCGGGGCCATGGCGGGCACCGCTTGCAGGTAGTGGGTGAGCATCTGCAATTGCGCCGGCACCGAGTTCCACAGGGTCACCCCGTGTTCGCGGGCACACTCGGCCCAGTGCGAAGGGTCGGCGCGCCGTTGCGGGTCCGGCAGCACCAGGGCGCCGCCCACCGCCAGCAGGCCGAAGATGTCGTACACCGACAGATCGAAGCCCAGGCTGGCCAGGGCCAGTACCCGATCCTCGGCCTGGATGACAAAGCGCTGGTTGATATCGACAATGGTGTTGAGCGCCGCCTGATGGCTGATCATCACCCCCTTGGGCACCCCGGTGGAGCCCGAGGTGTAGATCACGTAGGCCAGTTGCTGCGGGTCACCGAGCAAGGCCGGCAAGGGTCGACGGGCCGCCCGTGGCGCCTGGTCGACCTGGATCACCTGGGTCACCCGCGCCGGCCAGCACAGGTCGTCGCTGAGCCAGGACTGGCTGAGCACCCGGCTGACCTCGGCATTCTCCAGAATCAGTGCGCGGCGGGCCTCGGGCTGGTTGGTGTCCAGCGGCAGGTAGGCGGCCCCGGCCCGCAGAATGCCGAGCACTGCGATCACCTGCTCCAGGCCCTTGTGCATGCACACCGCCACCCGCTCGCCGGGCTGGCAGCCGGCATCCAGCAGGGCCTCGGCCACCGACTCGGCGCGCCCGGCCAGTTCGCCGTAGCTCAGTTGCGCGGCGCCCTGGATCAGCGCCACGCGCTCGGGGGTGGCCGTTGCTTGCGTCCAGAACGGTTCATGCAGCAAGCCCTGGGGCAGCGGCGCGGCGGTCTGGTTGACCAGTTCCCGTTGCAGGCGCTGGGCCGCCGGCAGTTCCAGGCAGTCGTCCAGGGTCCAGGCCGAGGGTTCCCGAGCCAAACGCTTGAGCAGGCGTTCGAAGGTGTCGAACAGTGCTTCCAGCAGGGTGTCGCTGAACACCCCTTCGCGGATGTCCCAGTTGATCGCCAGGCCGTTGTCGCGCTCGCTGACCTGGCAGTCGATCAACACCTGGGGCGTCTGGCTGATGCCGAACACCAGCTCGGCACCGGGCATGAAGGCCCCGCCGCCGCTCTCACCACCGGCCCCCAGGGTGCTGGTGAAGGCATAGGGCATCAGTGCCGCGTCCTGGCCCTTGCGCCGCGCCAGTTCCCGCAGCACCTCGATGCCCGAGCACAGGCGATGGTCCATGTCCTGCCACAGGCGCTCCTGCAACTGCTGGCTGCGCTGGCCAAAGCTGCCGCCCTGCAGGGTCTGCACTTCCAGCAGCTCCACCGAGCTGAAATCCCCCACTAGGCGGTCCACCTGCGGATGCAGGGACAGGCGATTGAGCAGGGTCAGGCTCAGGCAGAAATGCCCGCGCCGGCTCCAGCGCCCGAGGGTTTCGGCATAGGCGCCAAGGATCGCCGCCGACACCCCGACCCCGGCCGCCGCCGCGTTCAGGCGCAAGGCATTGCAGTCCCGGGCCTCCAGGCTCATGGCCCGGCGCTGAAAACGTGGCCCGCTGGGCGCACCGAGCAAGGGCAGCTCGGGCGCCCCCGGCAGCGCGTCGATGCGCGCCCACCAGTAGTCGCGATCACGCTGGTAGCGCGGCTGTTCCCGCAGGCGGCGCTCGCCCAGCACATAGTCGCGGAAGCTGATCTGTGCCGGCGCCGGCAAGGCCTCGCCGCGATACAGCTGCTGCAATTCGGCCAGCAGCATGCGCACGCTCTGGTAATCGCACACCAGCAGATCCACCGACAGGTGCAGGCGCGAGGTGTCGCGGCCCTGGCTTACGCAGAGCTCGATCAGCGGCCATTGCTGGGGCGTGGCGCGGCGCAGTTCCATGCGTTGGCGCAGGGCCTGTAAGGCGCTGCCGTCGTCCTGGCTGAGATCGTGGCGAGCGATGGCGTAATGCGGCACCTGGGGCAGGATGCGCTGGTAGCCCTCCTCCAGCACCACCGCGCGCAGCATCTCGTGGCGCGCGATCAACTGGTTCCAGGCCCGCTCCAGGCGCGCCGGGTCGAGGTTGGCCTGGGCGAACTCCAGGTAGCCGTGGCAGGCCACGCCGCCGTAGCTGAAGGCGTTGGTGCGGCCCAGCAGGTAGGCGGCCTGCACATCGGTCAGCGGGAAGGGTTCCTCGCGGGCCGTCAGGTCGGCTTCCAGGGTCGGCATCTGCGCCGCCTGCAGCTGTTGCAGCAGCGCCTCCTTGTGCTCGCGCATCTGGCCCAGCAGGGCTTCATCCATGACCCCGGCCGGGGCCCGATAGCGCAGGCGGCCCTGTTCTTCCCAGAGTTCCACGCCTTGTTGTTGCAGGTCCTGTTGCAGTTGTTGCAGCGTCATAGCACGCCCTCCACCATTGCGTTCTGATTGACGGGCCGCTGCTCCCGGCGCGAGGCCAGCAAGGCCCCTTGCAGGGCCACGGTGGCCGCGTTGAAAAAATCCTTGAGCGACAGTTCCACCTGGAACTGCCGGGCGATGCGTTCGATCAGCCGGGCCGCCAGCAGGCTGTTGCCACCGAGGGCGAAAAAGCCCTGGTGGCGGCCCACCCGGGGCACCTGCAACAGCTCTTGCCACAGCGCCGCCACGGCTTCTTCCCAGGGCCCTTGCGGGGCTTCCTCGCTGTGGGGCTGGATGCCCCGGCGCTGCTCCTGCAACAGCCACAGCAAGGCTGCGCGATCGACCTTGCCGTTAGCGCTCAGGGGCAGCTCGGCCAGGGCCAGCCACTGCTCCGGCAGCATGTGCTCGGGCAGCCATTGCCCCAGCCACTGGCGCAGGGCCTGGGGTTGCGCCTGTACCGGCTCGGCCACCAGCACCACCGCCAGCTGCGGCTCGCTGCCGGGCAGCACCAGGCTCACCGCGCGGCTGATGGCCGGGTGGCGCTCCAGGGCCACGTCGATTTCCGCCAGCTCGATGCGAAAGCCGCGCACCTTGACCTGATGGTCCATGCGCCCGAGGAATTCCAGGGTGCCGTCGGCCCAGTAGCGGCCCTGGTCGCCGGTGCGATACCAACGCTGGCCGTCATGCTCGACAAAGCGCTGGGCGGTCAGCTGCGGCAGCCCGCGATAACCCGCGGCCACCCCGGCGCCACCGATCCACAGCTCCCCCGGCACCCAGTCCGGGCAGTCCCGGCCTTGCTGGTCCACCACGCGGAAACACTGGTTGTCCAGGGGCCGGCCATAAGGCACCGAGCGCCAGTGCCCAGGCACCTGGCCGACGTCCTGGAAGTTCGACCAGATCGCCGCCTCGGTGGCGCCGCCCAGGGCCACGAACTGCAACTCACCGCTGGCGGCCTGCGCCGCACGCAGGGGCAGATCGAGGCCGACCCAATCGCCCGACACCATGGCCAGGCGCAGTTGGCCCAGGCCCGCGCCATCGCGCACTTGCAGGCACAGCATGTCCAGCAGCGCCGGCACCGAATTCCACAGGGTCACCCGCTGTTGGCGAATCAGGCGCAGCCACTCCTGGGGTTCCTTGCGCAACTCATCCGCCGGCAGCACCAGGGCGCCGCCCACACTGAGCAGGCCGAACAGGTCGTACACCGACAGGTCGAAATCCAGGGCCGAGACCCCCAGCACCCGGTCCTCGGCACCCACTTGGTAACGCCGGTTGATGGCGTCGATGGTGTTCATCGCCGCCTGGTGCGACAGCTCCACGCCCTTGGGTTCACCGGTGGTGCCCGAGGTGAAGATCACATAGGCCAGGGCCTCTGCCGGCACTTCTCGCGGCTGCGCCAGGGCCGCGGCCAGGCGCGCCTGGGCCAGGGTCACCACGCGCAGTTCGGCCAGCCAGATGCCGCCGTCGCGTCGGGCCTGGTCGGTGAGTACCACCTGGGCCCCGGCGCGCTGGTAGATCATGTCGCGCCGCGCCGGTGGCTGCTCGATGCCCACCGGTACATACACCGCACCGGCAGCGAGAACCCCCAGCGCGGCAATCACTTGCTCACGGCCCTTGGGCAGGGTGATAGCCACCGCCTCGCCCGGCTGCACGCCCCAGTCCACCAGGGCCCCGGCCAGTTGCAGGGCCTCGCGGGCCAGCTCGGCGTAGCTCAGCTGGCCCTCGGCGCAGATCAGCGCCACACGCTCGGGGTGCGCCTGGGCCTGGGCGAAGAAGCCCTGGTGCAGCCGTTGTGCCGGAGTGGCGTGGGGGCAATGGTTGACCCCGTGGCGCACCTGCTCCTGCTCCGCCGGCAGCGGCAAGGGTGCCGGTTGCTGCCAGTCATGGTTGCAGAGCCACAGCAACAGCCGCCGATAGGCCTCGAACATCTGCTCCAGCAGGCCCTCGGGGAACAACCCGTCCACCGCGTCCCAGTTCAGCAGCAGGCCGTCGGCCTGGGGGTAGCTCTGGTGGTCCAGCCACACTTGAGGGGTTTGCGACAGGGCCCAGCCGGGCTCGCCCAACTGCTCGCGGCAGGTGGTGTCGACAAAGGCCGGGCCCAGGTTGCAGGCGAACACCACCGGCACGCCCTGGCCGGCGCCCTGGCGCAAGCGCGCGCGTTCACGCAGCACCTCGACCCCGGGCCAGGCGCTGTGGGCAATATCCCGGTGCAGCTGGGCCTGCAAGGCCAGGGCCTGCTGGCAGAAGCCCAGGGGCTGGCGCTGGTCCACTTCTAGCAGCACCAGGTTGGAAAAATCCGCCAGCAGATGGGGCACGCAGGGGTGCAGTTCCTGGCGGTTGAACAGCGGCACATTGAGCAAGAAGTGCTGGCTGGCGCTCCAGCGCCCCAGCACCTGAGCATAGGCACAGGCCAGCACGCTGGCCAGGGTCAGGCCGTGGCCACGGGCGCGCTGCTCCAGGGCCTGCAACTGCTCCAGGGACAGGCGCATGGCCAGGCGCCGAAAGCGCGGCGTGCCGAGCTGTTGCGGGTCCTGGGCCAGGGGCAGTTGCGGGCCCTCGGGCAGCTCTTCCAGGCGCGGCAGCCAGTAGTCCCGGGCCGCCGCCAGTTGCGGGGCGCGGGCCGCCTGCTCGGCCTTCAGGTAGTGGGCGAAGTCCCAGTCCAGGGCCGGCAGTTGCGACTCCTCGCCGGCATGAATCAACGCTAGGTCGCGCAGCAGGATGCCAATGCTCAGCACGTCGGCCACCAGCAGGTCGATATTCAGGTGCAGGCGGCTACGGCCGTCGGGCAACAGGCTCAACTGCAGGTCGAAAACCTCGCCGCGGCCCACGTCCAGGCGCCGATGAGACAAGCGCTGGCGCAACTGATCGAGGGCTTCGGCAGCCTCCACCAGAGAGCCGTGCCGCAGGTCGTGAACCCTCAGCCCAGGCCAGGGGCTCTGGCTGAGGATGCGCTGGCAGCTGTCGTTGATAAAACTTGCGCGCAGCATCGGATGGCGCAGGCACAGGCGGCGCACGGCCTGCTCCAGGCGCTGGGGTTCCAGGCCCTGGCCGTCCAGTTCCTGATACAGATGACAGCCCACGCCGCCCAGGGGCATGGCCGGCTCGCGACCGAACCAGTAGGCCTGTTGCAGCGGGGTCAGGGGGAAGTCGCCACTGGCGCCCGTGGCCACTGCCTGCAGGTGCGGCGTGGCGGCCCCGGCACGGGCTTCGATCAGCGCCCACCAGGCCTCCAGGGTTGGTTGCTGGATCAGCTCGGCGAAACTCAGGCTCACCCCCTCGGCGGCCAGCAGCGCCGGCAGGCGCATGATGCTCACCGAATCCAGGCCCTGCTCGATCAGCGAGGCGGCGGGTTCGAGGTCGTCGGGGCCGTAGCCGAGCAGCCCGGCCACGCCGGCGCGCAGCCCTTGGGCAGAATGACTCAGGCCGGCCGGCGCGGGCCGGGCGCAGGCCAAAGCTGGGTTATCGATCATGGGGGACGGTCCTTTGCAATACGGAAGGAGTGGGTCGCAAGCGCCAGCGATTGATCGCCTCGCGCTCGTCGAACAGTTGGCGATAGCGCCCAGGCTGCGCCATCAGTTGGGCATGGCTGCCGCACTGGCTCAGGCGCCCCTGGTCCAGCAGCAAGATCTGCGTGGCGCTGGGGGCCAGGGTCGGTTTATGGGTCACCAGCAGCACTGTGTGCTTGCGCGCCAGTTGCAGCAGGCAGCGGTTGACCCGCGCCTCGCTGATAGCATCCAGGGCCGCGGTGGGTTCATCCAGCAGAATCAGCGTGGCGTCCTTGAGCAGCACCCGGGCCAGGGCCAGGCATTGCCGCTCGCCACCGGACAGGCTGACCCCGCCCTCGCCGACCCGGGTCTGCCAACCCTGGGGCAGGCGCTGGGCCAGTCGGTCGAGGCCGGTGGCGCGGGCGGCGTCCTGCAGTTGGCTGTCGCTGGCCTCGGGGCGGCCCAGGCGCAGGTTGTCCAGCAGGCTGGCGGCCAGCGGCGGGCAGTCCTGGAACATCAGCGCGATGTCCCGGTCACGGCGCTCGGCCGAGAGCTGGCGCAGGTCCACGCCGCCCAGCAGGATGGCGCCGCTGTCGACATCGCTGAAGCGCGCCAGCAACCGCAGCAGGCTCGACTTGCCGGAGCCGGAAGCGCCCACCAGCAGGTTCAGCGAAGCGGGCTGCAGGGCAAAGCTGATGTCCTGCAAGATCACCTGGCCCTGGCGCTCAAGGCCCACGGCGCAGACTTCCACGCGCAGGTCCCGGGGCTCCTCGGGCACCGCGGGTTCCGGCAGGGGCGGCAGGTTGAGCAACTGGCGCAGGCTGTACAGGCCATGGCGGGTCTGGCGCAAGGTGGTGCCCAGGTTGACCAGGGCGCCCATGGGTTCCACCAGGCAGGTGGCCAGCAGCGCCAGGGCGAGGAACTGCGCCGCGCCCAAGGTGCCGCCCAGCACCGCATAAAGCCCGCTCAAGAGCATCGCGGTGTAGCCGGCCTGAAGTACCAGGGCCAGGCCCAGGGCGGCGGGAAAGGTGCGCCAGTGGGCCTGGAGCTGGGCACGGCGCTGCTCCTGCAGGGCCTCGCCCAACTGGCGAAAGCCCTGGGCACCGCGGCCGCTGGCCCGCAGCAACGGCTGCTGGCGCAGGAACTCCAGGACCCGCGCCGCCGCCTCGCCAGCCGCTGCTTCGCTGCGCTGCTCGGCCTGCCCGCCCCAGCGCACGCCCCAGCGATAGATCAACAGCAGCAACGGCAGGCTGGCCAGGGCCGCCAGGGCCATGTTGCGGTCATAGCAGAACAGCGCCACAAGCAACGCCAGGGGCGTGAGCACGGCGTTGGCCATGGGCTGCAACAGGTGCGCCGGGGTGCTCATGATCTGCAGCACGTTATGGGTGACCAAACGGTTGAGCTCGGCGCTGCGGCGCTCGACAAACCACTCCAGCGGCAGCCGCGCCAGTTGCCGGCCAATGCTCTGGTTCAGCGACTGCGCCGCCGCCGCGCCAGCCCGATAACCGGCCAGCTGGGCATAGCGACGCAAGCCCAGGCACAGCCCGGCACCGAGGGCAAACAGCCCGGCCCACAGCCACAGCACGGGGACCGCACCGCCCCCCAGGAAGCTGGCGAAGGCCATGGGCAGCAAGGCCAGCATCAGGCCCTGGGCCAGGGCACTGGCGGCCACCGCCAGCAAGGCCCGACGCAGCAGCCCGGCTTCCCGTGGCTGCAAGAGGCCTAACAGGGTAGTGATCATGGCTGACCTCCAGTCCAGCCGGCGGCGGAAAACTGCTCCGCGGCCCAGAGCCCGGCGTAGACCCCCTGGCGCTCCAGCAGGGCCGAGTGGCGGCCGCATTCCACCAGTTGCCCGCCTTGCAGCACGGCGATCTGATCGGCGTCCTGGATGCTGCTCAGGCGGTGGGCGATCACCAGCACCGTGCGCCCTTGCGCCAGGCGCGACAGGGCCTGCTGGATCGCCGCCTCCGATTGCGGGTCGCTGGCGGCGGTGGCTTCGTCGAGCACCAGGATCGGCGCCCGGCTGAGCATCGCCCGGGCGATGCCCAGGCGCTGCACTTCACCACCAGACAGCTGCACCCCGGCCCCCAGCTGGGTGTGGTAACCCTCGGCCAGGGCACTGATGCGGCTGTGAATCTGCGCCGCCCGTGCCGCTTCCTCGACCTCGGCCAGGCTTGCCTCGGGGTTGCCCAGGCGCAGGTTGTCGAGAACGCTGGCGCGCAGCAGGCGCACCTCCTGGAAGACAAAGGCCACCTGGCGATACAAGGTGCTGCTGTCCATGTCCCGCAGGTCCACGCCGCCGATGCGGATCGCCCCGCCGCTGACATCGGCAAAGCGCGCGAGCAAGGTGGCCAGGGTGCTCTTGCCGGCCCCGGAATCCCCCACCAGGGCGGTCAGGGTGCCGGGTTGCAGGCGCAGGTCGATATCGCGCAGCACTTGGCTGCCGTCGGGGTAGCTGAAACTCACCTGCTCGAAGCTCACCAGGCTGCCTTCAGGCTGCAGGGAGCGCGCCGGCTGCGCCAGCTCGGGCAGGCTCAGCACCGCGCTGATGCGCTGCGCCGCCGCCCGCCCCTGCACCAGGGAATCGGCGCCATGCCCCAGGGCCGCCACCGGCGCTGCCAGGGCCGGGCCGAGCAAGGCGAACGGCAACAGTTGCACCGGCTGCAGCCAGCCCGCGGCAATCAGCGGCACCCCGGCCAGCAGCACCAGGGCCAGCACCAGCAGTGGCGAAAGCAGCACCTCGACACTGGCGCCCAGGCCCGCCCAGCGTTCCACCCACTGGGAGAAGAAGCGCCCGAAGTCTTGCACCGCATCGAAGAAATCGTCTTGCACCCGCGCCACCCGGCCAAAGGACTTGACCATGGCAATGCTCTGCACAAAATTCAGGGTCGCCGCAGACAACGCCCCCAGCGCCGCCCCCAGGCCCTGGCGCTCGGCCTTGTAGTTGGCGCTGCGCATCACCCGCAGGCGCCACAGGGCCAGCAGCGGCGGCAGCAGCACCACCAGGGTCATGGGCCCGTTCACCGTCAGCAGATAGACCAGGCTGGCCAGCGGCACCACCAGCGCCGCCACCAGGTTGTTGGGCAAATGCGCCACCAGTTGATGCAGGGCGCCCACATCTTCCAGCAGCACCCGCTCGGCGGTTTGCCGCTGCTGGCCGAACCAGGCCAGGGGCACCCGCGCCAGATGGGCAGCAATGCGCTGGCGCAGATGCCGTTGCAGGTCGCTGTCGGCCAAATGGCTGATCTGCAACGCCGCCGCCAGCCCCAGCAGGCGCAACAGCAAGGCGCCAGCGCCGGCCAGCAACCAGAACCGCGCGCGCGGCGCATCCAGCTCACCGGCCAACAGCAGCGGCGCCAGCTCCGCCACAGCAATAAACGGCAGCAAGCCCACCAGCGCCGCCAGCCCTTGCAGAAGCATGGCCGCCAGCAGGCGCCCACGCACCGGGTGCAACAGGTCGGACAATCCTTGTGGTTCAGCCACGGGCGCCACTTCCCTGCCGGGCCTCGGCCTGGTCGCCGAAATACAAGGCCTGGATCGCCTCGCGCAGGTGCTTGCGGCTGACCTTGCCCACCCCGGTCTGGGGAAAGGCCGGGATGAATTCGAAGCGGTCCGGCAGCTTGAACGCCGCCAGCCCCTGGGCCCGCAGGTGACGCAGCAGCTCAGGCGGGCGCGGCGCCGTGCCGCGAGCAATGATAAAGGCGCAGGTACGCTCGCCGAGAAAGGCATCGGGCATGGCCACAAGGGCCACATCGGCCACCGCCGGGTGGCTGAGCAACAGGTTCTCCACCTCTTCGGCGGCGATCTTCTCGCCGCCGCGATTGATCAGGTCCTTGTCCCGCCCTTCCACCATCAGGTAGCCGTCGGCGGTCAGTTGCACCCGGTCGCCAGTGCGGTAGAAACCGTCGGCGGTGAAGGCCTGGGCATTGTGCTGCGGGTACCGGTAGTAACCGCGAATGGTGTAGGGGCCGCGGGTCAGCAGTTGCCCCACCTGCCCCACCGGCACGGGCTGGTCGAATTCATCGACCACCAGGATTTCGTCCGCCGGCGACAGCGGCCGGCCCTGGGTATGCAGCACGCGCTGCGGCGGGTCTTGCGGGTCGGTGTAGCAGATCAGCCCCTCGGCCATGCCGAACACCTGCTGCAAGCGGCAACCCAGCACCGGCTCAATGCGCCGCGCTGCCTCGAAGCTGAGCTTGGCGCCGCCCACCTGGAGCAATTGCAACTGCGGCAAGCCACGGCCACGGGCCTGGGCCGCGTCCAGCCAGACCAGGGCCAGGGGCGGTACCAGGGCGGTGTGGGTCACGGCTTCGCCCTCGATCAGCTCGAAGCACACCTCCGCGCTCGGCGAGGTGGTCAGCACCACCCGCCCGCCCACCGCCAGGGTGCCCATGAAACCCGGGCAGCACATGGGGAAGTTATGGGCCATGGGCAGCGCCGCCAGGTACACGCTGGCGCTGGAGAGCCCGCAGCGCTCGACACTGGCCCGCAGGTTGTAGAGGTATTCCTGATGGCGGCGCGGAATCAGCTTGGGAATCCCGGTGGAGCCGCCCGACAGCTGGAAGCAGGCCACGGCCTCAGGGCTGGGGGCCGGCAGATCGGGCATCGGGGCTGCTGCGTAGAGTTGCTCAAGGGCGCTGAACTCTTCGGCCTCGCCGGCCACGACCACCCACTCAAGCTGCGGATTGCTGGCCTGGAGTTCGCGGGCCATGGCCCGGTAGTCGAAGCCGGCGTCCTGGTCGGCGCAGAAGTAGGCCCGGGCCTGGGCGAACTCGCAGAAGCGGCCGATCTCCAGCTGGCGATGGGCGGGCAAGGCGAAGATCGGCCGCACCCCGAGGCGATACAGGGCAAAGCAGACTTCGACAAAGGCACTGCAATTGGGCAGTTGCAGCACCACGTTATCCCCGGCCCGCAGGCCCAGGTGGTACAGGCCGGCGGCGAGCTGGTCGACGCGCTGGTCCAGTTGCCCATAGCTCAGGCGCAGCTCGCCGTCGGTCAGCGCTTCGCGTTCGGCAAAGGCCCGGGCGGCGTCGCGCAGCAGGTCGCCAAAGGTTTCCTCGCGCCAGTAGCCGGCCTGGCGGTAGCGCTCGGCGAAATCCTCGGGCCACGGGGGGCAATCCTGGTGGTCAGCGAAAGTGGACATGGGGTCTCCTGTGTTTTTTAGGCAAAAGCCGGCCCCTGGCGCGAAGGTTTCGCGCCCTGGAGGGCTCTGGAATAAGGCCGTCAGCCGTGGCGGGGATACAGCCCCAAAGGCTGAGCAGGCCGGTGACGGCGGGAGGGTTGGTCCATGAGGGGCTGCCATGCCTGGAAATGAGAGTGATTATTAATAGGCAATTTCAGCGACCCGGCAATCGCCAGGACATTCGTTTGCGCGGCTTTTTCTTTTGATTGCGCGGCGCACCGGCGGCAGACCCCGTCAGGACGGGGCTCGGAGGCTAAAGGATAATCATTCTTAATTACAGGATCGGAAAATCCTGCTAGCGTATGGCCTCTTTTCAGGTCCACAGGGAGTTCGCCATGCTCAGCCCAAAAGCTGCGCCGCAGCCTGTCAAAAGGGATTTCACCCTGCACTTTCCCAACCCGCAGAACACCGGCCCCGCCGCCGTGGTGCCGGAGATCACCCTGTCCACCGGCACCGTGCTGATGGACAGCCAGATGTGGATGCAGGAACCCCTGTGGGAGGGCCTGAAAATCATCCTGGTGCTCAGCGGCCAGCTCAATTGCCGGGTCGAGGGCCAGCCGGAAGTGGAGATCCGCGGCCCCACCCTATGCGCCGTGGCCAACCAGGGCGAACACTGCGGCGACCACCTGTTCGCCAGCGGGGTACCGGTGCGCTACACCACGGTGCAGTTGGATTTCCCCTCGATCCGCAATGTCGGCCTGGAGCCCGAGCGCCTGCTGGACCAGCGTGGCGGCGGCCCGATGCTGTTCTGCCAACCGGCAAGCAAGCCGCTGCTGGCCCTGGCCCAGCAGATTTTCACCTGCCCGCTGCAGGGCCCCACGCGCTCCTTCTACCTGGGCGGCAAGGCCCTGGAGCTCACCGCTTTGGGGGTCGAGGGCATCCTGGCCCAGGCCGAATCGCGGCCGCTGCAGGACAGCCCCTGCAGCTCGGCAGACATCGAACGCATCCACGCTGCCCGCGACCTGCTGCTGGGTTCGCTGCAAGACTCGCCATCACTGGCCGACCTGTCGCGCCTGGTGGGCCTCAACCCGCGCAAGCTCACCGCCGGGTTCCGCCAAGTGTTCGGCACCAGTGTCTATGCCTACCTGCAGGAACAGCGCCTGGGCGAGGCCTATCGCCTGCTGGCCAGTGGCGAAACCAATGTCTCCAGCGCGGCCTACCGGGTCGGCTACAGCCCGGCGCACTTCTCCACCGCCTTTCGCAAGCGCTTCGGGGTTTCCCCCAAGTCCCTGCGCTGAGCCCGGCGCCCGCCGGGCGCCTGCGGCCATCCCACCCTCCCCGCTGCCCCCTCGATGTTCCGCAAACGAAAGAAATGATCGCGCAAGCCAAAGTTTTAGCGCCCTGCCTACGTCCATTAATGAGATACGTTTGCATTCTCATTTGATACCCCATCACGGAGTGAAGCATGGGCACCCGCGTCGCGCATCGAAACACCTCAGGTTGGCCAGCCACTGGCCTGCGCCGTAGTCCTCTGGCGAACCTGATCCACGGTCTGGCCCTGGGCCTGTCATTGACCCAGGCCGGTGCCGCAATGGCCGCCGACGCCGAGCGCGACCCGGAGCAGCCGCTGGTGCTGGACACCAGTGTGATCAGCGCCACCCAGGCCGACTCGCCTACCGGCCCGCAAGCAGGCTACGTGGCCAAGCGCAGCCTCAGTGGCACCAAGACCGACGCCTCGCTGAGCGAGATTCCGCAATCGATCTCGGTGGTCACCCGCGACCAGATGGACGCCCAGCAGGTGCAGTCGGTGAACGAGGCGCTGCGCTACACCGCCGGGGTGCAGGCCAATACCACTGCTGCCAGCCAGCGCTTCGACACTATTTCGATCCGTGGTTTCGACGTCACCACCGGCATGCTGCGCGATGGCCTCAAGGGCAATACCGCCCAGGCCTGGCCCAAAGTCGAAGCCTATGGCCTGGAGCGCATCGACGTGCTCAAGGGCCCGGCCTCGGTGCTGTTCGGCCAGAACTCCCCGGGCGGGGTGGTCAACCAGATCAGCAAGCGCCCGCTGGACAAGCCCTACCATGAGGTGCAGATCCAGGGCGGCAGTTTCGACCGCGCCCAGGGCCAGTTCGACTTCAGCGGCCCGCTGGACGATGAAGGCCAGTTTCTCTACCGCCTGGTGGGCCTGGAGCGCGACAGCGGCACCCAGTTCGACCATATCAAGGACGACAAGCAGTACTTCGCCCCGTCCTTCACCTGGAAGCCCAATGACGACACCAGCCTGACCCTGCTCGCCGACTACACCCAGGACCAGTTCGGCGCCCCCCGGGTGTTCCTGCCGGCCCGCGGCACCCTGCTGGCCAACCCCAACGGCAAGGTCAAGCACAACCTATTCCTCGATGAGCCCGGGCTGGACAACGACCGCACCCAGTACTCCCTGGGTTACCTGCTGGAGCATCGTTTCAACGACACCTGGAGCCTCAATTCCAGCGCCCGCTACGGCCACGTCAACCTGCTGACCAACACCGTCAGCGGCCGCTCCCTGAACTCGGACCTGCGCACCCTGGAGCGCTCGGCCTATCGCTTCCGGATCATTGGCGACACCTACTCCCTGGACAACAACCTCCAGGCCCGCTGGAACCTGGGCAACACCCAGATGCTGTCGCTGATGGGCATCGACTACCGGCGCACCCGCGAGGACTACAGCCTGCGCGGCGGCAGCGCCTCGCCCATCGACATCTACAACCCGGTGCACGGCGGGGTGTTCAACCCCAACCAGACCTTCGCCAATACCCTGCAGCGCGCCGACCAGGTCGGGGTCTACGCCCAGCAGCAGTTCACCTTCGACGACCACTGGGTGCTGACGGTGGGCGGACGCCAGGATCGCTCCAGCGCCCGCACTGACGACCGCAAAAACAACAACGGCAGCAAGCAGGACGACGAGAAGTTCACCTACCGCACCGGCCTGGTGTACCTGGCGGACAACGGCCTGGCGCCCTATATCAGCTATTCCACCTCCTTCGATCCGGTGCTGGGCACCAACTTCTACGGCGCCCCCTACAAGCCCACCAGCGCCAAGCAGTCGGAAGTGGGGGTCAAGTACCAGCCGCCGGGCATCGACAGCTACATCACCCTGTCGCTGTTCGACCTGACCCAGGAAAACGTCCAGACCGCCGACCCGGTGCAACCCCTCAACAGGCTCCAGACCGGCGAGATCAACGTGCGCGGCATCGAACTCGAAGGCAAGGCCAGCCTGGCCCGGGGCCTGGACCTGCTGGCAGCGCTGACCCTCAACGACGCCGAAGTGAGCAAGAGCAACAATCCCCTGGAAAAAGGCCAGCGGCCCACCGACACCCCGGAAAAAATGGCCTCGCTGTGGGCCGACTACAGCCTGCCGGAAGGCCCGCTGCAGGGCCTGGGTTTCGGTGCCGGGGTGCGCTATATCGGCGCCACCCAAGCCGATGCCGCCAATACCCAAAGCGTGCCCTCCTACACCCTGCTGGACGCCGCGGTGCACTACGACTTCGACAAGCTGATTCCCGCGGCCAAGGGCCTGCGCCTGGCGGTGAACGCCACCAACCTCACCGACAAGCGCTATTACGAAGGCTGCTCCCTGAGCAGTTGCAGCGCCGGTTATGACCGCAGTGTCATCGCCAGCCTGCGCTACCGCTGGTAGGCCGCCGATGCTGCGCATGCGCGATATCTGGCTCAAGCTGCATCGTTGGCTGGCCCTGAGCCTGGGCCTGCTGCTGGCGCTATTGGGCCTGAGCGGCGCGCTGCTGGAGCTCAAGGGGCCGATCCTGCGCTGGGAGGTCGGTGCGCAGATGCTGCAACTGGCCCCCGGCGAGCACGGCGCGCCGCTGGAGCAGAGCGCCTGGATCAGCGCCGCCTCCCGTGCCTACCCGCAGTTGCAGAAAGTCTTTGGCGCGGCGCCCCCGCGCCAGGGCTTTCTCGAGTCGGACAATGCAATTGTGTTCGGCGCGCTCAAGCAAGGCCCCGGCACCGGCATCGCCATGATCGACCCCTACAGCGGCGAGCCCCGGGGCTTCTTCGTCTTCGAAGAACTGTGGCTGGCCAAGCTGGTGGCGCTGCACCGCAGCCTGCTGCTGCCGCCGGCCTGGGGCGCGAACCTGGTGCTGCTCTGTGGCCTGGTGCTGCTGGGTTCCCTGGGCAGTGGCCTGTACCTGTGGTGGCCGGGCCGGCGCAGCTGGTGGAAGGCCGCCAGCTTGCGTCCCGGCAGCCAGGGCAGCCGGCGCCTGCGGGAATGGCACAACCTCGCCGCGGCCTGGCTGTGCCTGCCGCTGCTGCTGATTGCCGGCAGCGGCGCCTGGCTGGCCCGCCCGGAGCTGTTCACCTGGCTGGCCGCCCAGCCCATGGCGCTCAAGCCGCTGCTGTCCGCCGCCCACGGTCATTTGCTGCTGGGCACGGCCGGTGCCTGGCTGGCGTTTCTCTGCGGTATTTCATTACCCCTGCTGTACATCACCGGCCTGCTGCTGTGGTGGCGCAAGCGCGTTGCCCGCCGGGCCGTCCAATCGTTCAAGGAAGCTTCCCATGACACACCGTGATTTCATTCGCCGCGCCCGCCAGGGGTTATTGCTGGGCCTATTGCTGGGCCTGTTGTGGCCCGCCACCGCCAGCGCCACGACAGTCACCGACCTCGCCGGGCGCCAGGTCCAGTTGCCGGAGAAGGTCGAACACATCCTGCTGGGCGAAGGGCGGATGATCTATTCCCTGTCGCTGCTCGAAGGCCAGAACCCCTTCGCCCGCCTTGCCGGCTGGCAGGGGGATTTCCGCGGCCTCGACGTGCAGGGCTACGACGCCTACCACAAGGCCTTCCCGGAAGCGGAAAAGGTACCGCTGGTGGGCGGCACCTCCGCCGAGACCTTCAGCGTTGAAAAAGCCCTGGCAGTGCATCCGGACCTGGCCATCATGGCCCTGAGCGGCGGCCACGGGCCGAGCCCGGACAGCGAGGCGGTGAAGCAGCTGGAAGCCGCCGGGGTGGCGGTGCTGTTCGTCGATTTCAGCGACCACCCGCTGCGCAACACGGTGCCGAGCATGCGCCTGCTGGGCCAGGCCCTGGACCGTGAACCGCAGGCCGAGGCCTTTATCGCCTTCTACCAGGCGTCCCTGGCCAAGGTCAGCGACACCCTGGCCAAGGCCGCGCCAGTCAAGCAGCCGAAAATCTTCATCGACATGCTCGCCGGCCTGCAGGACTGCTGCGGCTCGCCGGGCACCGGCAACTTCGGCGAGATGATCAAGCTGGCCGGCGGCCAGAATATCGCCGACGGGCGCATCCCCGGCCCCATCGGCGTGCTCAATGTCGAATACATCCTTTCCAGCGACCCGGATGTGTACGTGGCCACCGGGGTGTTTGCCGCCGGCCAGGGCGGTGTGACCCTGGGTTATTCGGCCACCCTGCAACAGGCCCGGGACAGCCTGCGCCAAGCCGCCCAGCGCCCGCCGCTAAACGAGCTGCGGGCGGTGCGCCAAGGCAATGTGCATGGCCTGTGGCACATCTTCTACGACTCGCCGGAGCACCTGATCGCGGTCCAGGCCCTGGCCAAGTGGCTGCACCCGGAGCTGTTCAAGGACCTGGACCCGGACCACACCCGCCGTGAGCTGTACCAGCGTTTCATGCCGATTCCCGCCAGCGGCGTGTTCGCCACGAGCCTGGCGCCATGACCCGGATCGCCAGCGAGGTGGACGACAGCCTCGCCTCCCGTGATTACCAGAAGCGCCACGGCAAGCGCCTGTTGCTGTTGTCCGGGCTGGGCCTGGCCTTGTTGCTGTCACTGGCCCTGGACATCACCACCGGGCCTTCGGGCATGAGCCTTGCGCGGCTGTTGCAGGTGCTGTGGGACCCGGGCTCGATGCCCCGGGTGGAAGCGGTGATCGTGTGGAACGTGCGCCTGCCCTATGCCCTGATGGCGGTGCTGGTGGGCGCCGCCCTGGCCCTGGCCGGGGCCGAGATGCAGACCGTGCTCGACAACCCCCTGGCCAGCCCCTTCACCCTTGGGGTGTCCGCCGCGGCGGCCTTTGGTGCGGCCCTTGCGATTGTCTTGGGCCTGGGCATTCCCGGGGTGCCGGCGCAGTACCTGATCTCGGCCAATGCCTTTGTCTTCGCCCTGGCCTCGGTGGCCCTGCTCTACCTGCTGGCGCGCTGGCGCGGTTTCGGCGTGGAAAGCCTGGTGCTGTTCGGCATCGCCCTGGTGTTCGCCTTCAATGCCCTGGTGGCCCTGCTGCAATTCGTCGCCACCCAGGACAGCCTGCAACAGCTGGTGTTCTGGACCCTGGGCAGCCTGGCCCGGGCCTCCTGGGAAAAGCTCGCGGTGCTGGCCCTGGCGCTGCTGCTGTGCCTGCCGTTTTCCCTGCGCCAGAGCTGGGCCCTGACCGCCCTGACCCTGGGCGAGGAGCGCGCCCGCAGCTTTGGCATCGATGTCGGCCGCCTGCGCCTGTTGTCCTTGCTGCGCATCAGCCTGCTGTCGGCGCTGGCGGTGTCCTTTGTCGGCACCATAGGTTTTATCGGCCTGATCGCCCCGCATATCGCCCGCCTGCTGGTGGGCGAAGACCACCGCCTGTTCCTGCCGGCCAGCGTGCTCAGCGGCGGGTTGATCCTGTCCATGGCTTCGATCGCCAGCAAAGCGCTGATTCCCGGGGTGTTGGTGCCGGTGGGCATCGTCACTGCCCTGGTGGGCATTCCCTTCTTCATGGCGATTGTCATGCGCAACCGTCGAGGTGTTCTGTGAACCGTCCCCAGCCCCCGGCCCCGGGCCTCTGTACCCACGGCCTGAACATGCATTACGGCAGCCGCCAGGTGCTGCGCGAAGTCAACCTGCCGCCACTGGCCGCCGGCACCCTGACCGCGCTGATCGGCCCCAACGCCGCCGGCAAGTCGACCCTGCTGCGGGGCATCGCCGGCTTGCAGAAAACCTCGGGCCAGGTGCTGCTGGACGGCGCCGACCTCAATCGCCTACCCCAGGTGGAGCGGGCGCAACACATCGTCTACCTGCCCCAGAGCCTGCCGGAACGCACCCGCCTGTGCGCCTTCGAAGCGGTGCTCAGTGCCGCCATGGCCGGGCATCGCGGTGCCGGCTTCGCCCCCGGCCGACCCAGCGCGGCGGTGCTGCGCGGGGTCGAGCAGGTGCTGGCCGACCTCGACCTGCAAGCCCTGGCCGACCGCCCCATCGATGCCCTGTCCGGTGGCCAGCGCCAGCTGGTGGGGCTGGCCCAGGCCCTGGTGCGCCAGCCCCGGGTGCTGCTGCTGGATGAACCCACCAGCGCCCTCGACCTGTACCACCAGTGCCAGGTGGTGGAAGCCATTACCCGGGCCACCCGCGAGCGCCAGCTGATCACCCTGGTGGTGGTCCACGACATCAACCTGGCCCTGGGTTTCAGCCAGCAGGTGGTGGTGCTGCACAAGGGTGGCGTGGCGGCCGCGGGGCCGGCCCTGGAGGTGATCAACCAACAGCTGCTGCGCGAGGTGTATGGCGTGGACGGCAGCCTGGAACAGGTGCGCGGTCGACCGCTGGTGATGGTCGACGGCCGCCTGCCCTTTCATTCAGCCCTGGGATAAGCCATGACCAAGCCTCAAGAACTGCCCTTCGACACCCTCGACACGCCCCAGGCGACTGCCCGGGCCACAGCCGCCTTCGACCTGCGACCACTGCTGCTGGCCAACCTGGCCTGCACCATGGCGATGATGGCGTTCGTCTCGCTGATCGGCCCCATTGCTCGGATTCTCGGCCTGGCCACCTGGCAGGCGGGCATGGCGGTGACCGTCTCCGGGGTGATCTGGATGCTTTTGGCGCGGCCCTGGGGTCGGGCCAGCGATCGCCTGGGGCGGCGGCGCATCCTGCTGCTGGGCACCGGTGGTTTCACCCTGGCTTTTCTCGCCCTGAGCCTGTTTATCGACCTGGCGCTGCATGCCCTGCCCACGGCGCTGCTGGCGTTCGCCGGGCTGCTGCTGGGGCGCGGGCTGATCGGGGTGTTCTACGCGGCGATTCCGGTGGGCGGCTACGCGCTGATCGCCGACAACATCGAGCCCGAGCACCGGGCCCGGGCCATGGCCTCCCTGGGGGCGGCCAATGCCTGCGCCTTGGTGCTGGGCCCGGCGCTGGCCGCGCTGCTGGCACGGCACAGCCTGAGCCTGCCGTTCTATGTGCTGGCGCTGCTGCCGTTGCTGGGTTTCCTGTTGCTGCGGGCACGGCTGCCACAGCAGGAGCTGCACCTCAAGCAGCCGCCCAAGTCGGTGAGCCTGGCAGACCCGCGCCTGCGCCGACCGCTGCTGGTGGCCTTTGTCTCGATGCTGTGCGTGGCCATGGCACAGATCACCGTGGGCTTCTTCGCCCTCGATCGCCTGGGCATGGACCCCACCGCGGCGGCGCAGACCGCCGGCATCGCCCTGACCCTGGTGGGAGTGGCGCTGATCGCCTCGCAACTGCTGGTGCGCAGGCTGGAATGGCCGCCGCTGCGGATGATCCGCATCGGCGCCCTGGTGGCGGCGCTGGGCTTTGCCGCAAGCATTGTCGCGGCCCAGGCCTGGGTGCTATGGATCGGTTTCTTTATCTCGGCGGCGGGCATGGGTTGGATCTTCCCCTCCTTCGCCGCCCTGGCCAGCAACGCGGTGGACGCCGCCGAGCAAGGCGCCACCGCCGGTTCCATCGGCGCGGCCCAGGGCCTGGGGGTGGTGGTCGGGCCCCTGGCCGGCACCCTGATCTATGCCCTGGAGCCACGCCTGCCCTACCTGCTGGCAGCGTTGCTGCTGGTGCTGGTGGCCGCCTGGCCACAAACCCGCCAGCAGGCCCGATAACGGCTGGCCCGGCGCCCGTCAGGCGGACGCGCGGGCCATGCGCCCCAGGGCCAGGCCGTACAGCAGCAAGGCCAGGGTGGCCAAGGCGCCCCCCACCAGGCCGACGTAGGCAAACCCCAACTGCCCGCCAACCCAGCTGCCGAGCAAGGCGCCACCGCCGATGCCGATGTTGTAGATGCCGGAGAACATCGCCATGGCCACATCGGTGGCGTCCGGCGCCAGGGTCAGCACCTTGGATTGCAGGGCCAGGCCAAAGCCCATGATCGCCATGCCCCAGATCACGCTCAGCGCCACCAGGCTCCAGACCTGGCCATTGAGCGGCAGCAGCAGGCACAGGCACAGCGCCAGCAGCGCCACGGCAATCAGCAGGAACCCCTGGGGGCTGTGGCGGTGCAGCCAGCTGAACAGCAGCGAGCCGATGATCCCGGCACCGCCGAACACCAGCAGCACCAGGGTCACCACCTCACCGCCCAGGCCCGCCGCCACCTTGATAAAGGGTTCGACATAGCTGTAGGCGGTGAACTGCGCGGTCACCACCAAAGCGGTCAAGACATAGATCGCCACCAGCGCCGGGCGCTTGAACAACAGCGGCAGGCTGCGCAACGAACCGGAGTTCTGGCTGGGCAACAGCGGCAAGGTGCGGATCAGCCACAGCACCAGCAACCCGGCCATGGCGGCGATCACCCCGAAGGTGGTGCGCCAGCCCAGGGCCTCGCCCAGCAGGCGGCCCAGGGGAATGCCCAAAACCATGGCCAGGGAGGTGCCGGTGGCCAGCAGGCCCAGGGCCTGCACCTGCTTGCCCGGCGGCGCCAGGCGCACCGCCAGGGACGCGGTGATCGACCAGAACAGCGCATGGGCCAGGGCCACGCCGATCCGGCTGAGCATCAACAGGCCGAAGTTGCCGGCCAGGCTGGACAGCACATGGCTGACGATAAACAGCCCGAACAGCACCGTGAGCAAGCGCCGCCGCTCGACGTTGCGGGTCAGCAGCATCACTGGCAACGAAGTCAGGGACACCACCCAGGCGTAGAGGGTGAGCATCAGCCCTACCCGTTCGCTGGCCAGGTCGAAACTGGCGCCTATGGCACTGAGCAGCCCCACCGGGACGAACTCGGTGGTGTTGAAGACGAAGGCCGCCAGGGCCAGCGCGATGACCGACTGCCAGTTGCCTTGGGGGGTAGCCTGGGGATTGCTCATGGGGCAGGTTTCTCACTGGCGGATCGAGGGGCTTGGCGCCCCGGTAAAAAATGCACAACCCGGGCCAAGGTCGGCGGCCCGGTTCGGGTCAGGGTTGGCGCAAGCCCGCCAGCACCTGCAGGGCCAGGGCCACTGCGTTCTGCAGGCAGGCCGCGGACACGCCGTCACGCGCCTGCACCGACAGGCCGTGCAGCACCATGGCGTAGTAATCCCCCAAAGCCGTTGCATCGCTTTCACGCAGCAGTTCTCCGGCCTGGCGCGCCACTTCCAGGCGCTGGATGATGCTCGCAGTGCGGGCCCGGCGATGTTCCGCCAGCCATTGGCGCACGCCGTCGTTGTCGCTGGAGCAGTTCACCGCCGAGGACACCACCATGCAGCCCTGGGGCTGGCCGGGTCGGGTGTAGAGCGCCACCGCCTCCAGCAGCATGCGTTCGATGGCGCGGTACACGCAGGGTTCCTCCAGGGCCAGGTCGGCAAAGCCGCCCTCCTGGCTTTCATAGAGTTCGATGGCCTCGCGAAACAGCGCTTCCTTGGAACCGAAGGCGGCATAGATGCGCGCCGAGGCGATGCCTAGGGCGGCGACCAGGTCAGCCATGGAGGTGGTTTCGAAACCTTGGGCCCAGAACAGTTCAAGGGCCTGGCGCAACGCCTGGTTGCGATCGAATTCGCGGGGTCTTCCAGCCATGGGGGTGGGGTATCTCGTCAGGACAGGGGAGCTGATCGCAACAAGCTGCGCTCAAGTGCTCGGCAAGGGCGCCGCGACGAAATGATAGGGGATTTGCGCCCGTCCCGGCCACTGTCGTGGCCGGGGTGGCGCGGGGCGTCAGTCGTCGCCTTGCAGCAGGAACGGCAGCAAGTGGCCGAGGAAGGCCTCGGGCGCCTCCTCCATGATGAAGTGCCCACAGTCGGCCACTATGGCGCCGCGCAGGTCAGTGGCGCGGCCTTGCAGGGTCAGCAATGGCGCATCGTTGGTGGCGTGTTCGGCGCCGATCGCCAGCACCGGCATGCTCAGCGGCCGCTCGGCGCGCAGCAGGTTCTGGCGCACGGTCTCGGGAATCGCCCGGTAATAGGCAAAGCCCGCACGCAAGCCGCCAGGCGCGGCATAGGCCTCGATGTACACCTCAGCAGCCACCGCTTCACGGCGGTGCGACCAGCGATCGAAGATGTAATTGAGGTAGACCCTTTCACGCCCGGCGATCAGCGCCTCGGGCAAGTCCCGCAGCTGGTTGAACATGAAGTGCCAGAGAAAGATGTTCTGCTCCGGCGCGACGAAGATCGGTGGCGCCGCTGCCAGCCCGGGAATCACTGCCTCGGTCATGGCCAGGCGGCGCACTGCTTGCGGCTGGTCGCTGGCCAGGGCGTAGGCGATCCACATGCCGACGTCGTGGCCCACCAGGTCATAGCGCTCGTGCCCCAGTTGCTGCATCACCCGGTGCAGCACCCCGGCCACATGGCCGGTGTCGTAGCCCTGCTCCGGGCGGTCGGACTGGCCGCTGCCCGGCGGGTCCACGGCAATTGCCTGGAAACCATTGGCGGCCAGGGCCTGGATCACTTCGCGCCAGGCGTACCAGGTCTGCGGCCAGCCGGGAACCAGCAGCACCGGCCGGCCACTGCCGGCACGTACGCAGTGGATGCGCTGGCCATCGATGCGCACATAGTCATGGATCAGCTCGTAGGTTTCAGCCTGGGGGTTTGCGGTGTAAGCGTTCATCAGAGTTCTCTTGAAAAAGGTCAGGGCTCAGGCCAGGCCGAGCATGGCGTTGATCTGCTGGCGGTCGAGGGCGGCACCGGCAAAGTCGTCGAACACCCGCTCGGTGACCCGGATCAGGTGCTGGTTGATAAAGGCCACCCCTTCGCGGGCGCCGTCTTCCTGGTCCTTGAGGCAGCACTCCCATTCCAGGGTGGCCCAGCCCGGGTAGTCGTACTGCGCCAGCTTGGAAAAGATCCCCTTGAAGTCCACCTGGCCATCGCCCAGGGAACGGAAGCGTCCGGCGCGCTCGACCCAGGAGCTGTAGCCGCCGTAGATGCCCTGGCGGCCAGTGGGATTGAACTCGGCATCCTTGACGTGAAACATGCGGATGCGCTCGTGGTAAATGTCCAGGTAGGCCAGGTAGTCCAGCTGCTGCATGACGAAGTGGCTGGGGTCGAAGAGGATGTTGCAGCGCGGGTGGTGATCCACCAGCTCATAGAAACGCTCGAAGCTGGTGCCGTCGTGCAGGTCTTCGCTGGGGTGGATCTCGTAGCACAGGTTGACCCCCTGCTCGTCGCAGACATCGAGGATCGGCCGCCAGCGCCGCGCCAGTTCCTCGAAGGCGGTTTCGATCAGGCCCTGCGGACGCTGGGGAAAGGGGAACAGATAGGGCCAGGCCAGCGACCCGGAGAAGGTCCCCAGCTCAGTCAGGCCCAGGCGCCGGGAAGCCCGGGCGGCGAGCTTCATCTGCTCCACTGCCCAGTCCGTGCGCGCCTGGGGTTTGCCCCGCAGCGCCTCAGGGGCAAAGTTGTCGCACATGGCGTCGTAGGCCGGGTGCACCGCCACCAGCTGGCCGAAGATATGGCTGGTGAGTTCGCTGATCTCAAGGCCCTGCTCGGCCAATTGGCCCTTGAGGTCGTCGCAGTAGTCCTGGCTGTCTGCCGCGGTGGCGACATCGAACAGCCGTGCGTCCCAGGCGGGAATCTGCAACGCCTTGAAACCCAGGTTCGCCGCCCATTGGCCAATGGCCGGCAAGCTGTTGAAAGGCGCGGTGTCGGCGCTGTATTGCGCCAGGTGCAGGCTGGGGCCCTTGAGGGTTTGCATCGAGTGGCTTCCTATTGTTTGTCGATCGACAAAGAATAGGGCCGCGCCGTGGATGCGTCAATCACCGAAGTGCAGAAACGCCTCGAGCCGGTGCTCGGGTCTGGTTCGAAAGGGGCCCCGGCAAACAGCAAAACGGGCCCGCAACAGCGTTGCGAGCCCGTTCCACAGCGGCGGCTGCGGTCAGCGCCAGTTGACCGCCAGTACCGGTTGCAAGGCTTGTTGCACAACCGGGTCGAATACCGTGGAGCCTGGTGCCGGCGGTGCGAATGCGGCCATGGCCTGAACCAGGTTATCGACATCGTTGCCACCCAGGCGCTGGCCACTGCCGGCCTGGATTTCCATCATCGAGCGCGACTCGCCGGAGTACCAGTTACGCAGGGTCACCTGTTGCGAAGTGCCGATCACGGCAATGCCCAGGTGCGCGCCCTGCTGCTGGAACCACAGGTGCTCATGGCTCACCTCGGGGGTGAAGCGCAAGGATTCCATGCTCCCGCCGAACTCGATGTCGTTGGCTCCGCGCCCCACTTGCACCCTGGCCATTGAGCCATTCACCGAGACGATATTGTGGCCGTCGCCCAGGGTGATATCCGGCCCGGAGCGCCCGGTATGGGTAATCCGGTTGTTGCCATGGCCCACGGTGATGTTTCGCGCCTCGCTGGTGATCTGGTTGTTGCCATTGCCCGCAGTGACGGTGCTGGCGAAACCTGTGCCAGTGATCAGGTTATCGCCATGGCCCACGGTGATATCCCGTGCCTCGCTGGTGATGCGGTTGTTGCCGTCGCCCGCGGTAACGCTCCAGGCGAAACCCTTGCCGACAATCTGGTTATCGCCATGGCCCAGGGTGATGCTGTCGACCTTGCCGGCGATCCGGTTATGGCCATCGCCCGCGGTAATGGCATCGACCTCACCGCTGATCTGGTTGTTGCCGTCACCCGCCTTGATGGTTCGGGGCTTGCCAGTGATCCGGTTGTTGCCGTCGCCCAGCACCAGGTCGGTCATGGAACTATTGACCGTCACCTGGTTGTCGCCATTGCCGGCAATCAATTTGATCCCGAACGCCTGCACCTGGATCTTGCGGCTCTGATCATCCAGGGTCACGGTGCTGCCGAAATCCTCGATGGTCAGGCTTTCCATCCCCGCGTCGTTAGCCGCCGAGCCCTGGTCGATAACCGGCTTTTGCGGCTGATCCAGATCCGCCGGCCAAGCATCGGGCAACACAATCGGCGGTACCTGTATAGGCTCGCGCGGCGGCGGCAGCACCTCACCGCGCCCGCCCATGCCCGGATTGCCCCCGCCTATATCAGGCACGCTGATGGGCGGACGAACCGGGGATGGCCCATGCATCTGCTCACGCTCGGCGAGGATCTGCTCGATGGTCTTGCGCTCGATCACCGGGATGGTTATTTCCGGCACCACGATCGGCTCGACCGGTTTTATCGTCGGCAGCAGGCTGGAAGGCGGAAGCTGCGGCGTTACCTGGGGCGGCACCTCGACCTGAGGCGCGGTCACCGCGGCAAACACCGCATCGCCGACGGCGCCTTGCTCGGCGAAGATAAAATCCCCCGCGCCGATCTGCGGAATATCCAGCGCATCGAGGTACAGCAGGTTGATCGGTTGCTTGATGCCCGCCGCGGTACCTATTGCCAGGTTCACCCCATGGATCTGGGCGATGCCATTGATCACCCCGCGCTGCTGCTTGGTGATGAGCAACTGGCTGAAGTCGCTGACGCCGATCTGGCGCAGGTCGATCTTGTCGACCCCATGGCGGAATCCGCGCAAGGCATTGCCGTAGTTCACCGCCCCCGGCTGCGCGGCCAGCACAAACACATCCGACGCCGCGCTGTCGCGACTGTAGACCTTGCCGCCCAGGGCAAACACCATCTGCCCCTGGGCATTGCTGCTCATGCTGACGCGGTTGCCGCCGCCCGCAAGGATCACGGTGCCCGGGCCGTCCAGCTGCTGGTCTGCGGTGGCGCTGCTGTCGACATAGGTGGCCGGGGCGACATAGCTGTCCTGGAAGCGAAAGTGCTGCGGCCCCAGGCTGTTGCGATCCTGGTTCTTCAGCAGAATGTGCTGCCCCTGGCCCAGCTCGACCCGCACATCCGCACCTTGCTGGGTCAGGAGCAGATCCTTGAAGCCCTTGCCGACAAAGCCCACCAGATTGATCAGTTCGCCGCGCTGCGCCTCGAAGTGGCTGATGCTGTCGCTGCCGCCATCGCGGCGACGCACCACGAAGATATCCTTGCCAGCCCCGCCCACCAGCAGGTTGTTGCCACGTCCGCCGTCCAGCAGTGCATTGCCCGGGCCGGCGATCAGGGTGTCGTCGCCATCGCCGGTGACGATATTGTGGATCGACCCCGGGTTGCGTATCTGCAACGCCGCGCCGCCAATGCTGGCCACCCCCGTCAGCAGGTTGACCGAGGTGTCCCGGGACACCGCGGCGGCGTTGAGCGTGTTGCGCCCGCCCGCCACTCCGTTGTGCCCATCGTCGAGCACGGCGCGAGCGCCTTGCCCGGCCAGCTTGAGGTACTGATCGGTGTAGAAATAAGTGTCGTCGGCGCGGCTCTGGCTGCCATACAAACGCAACGACCAGTTGTTCAGGGTGACCGGCAAGCCGGACGCCGCATCACTGACCTGCAAGGTCCAGTTGCCCGCCGAACCTTCTCCCAGACTGTGGGTGCTCATGAAGCTGTACTGGAAACTCCCCGAGCGGCTGTTGCCTCTGTCGTCGGTGCTGGCGCCGGGCGCGCCCTGGGGAACCTTGCCCGGACGGTCGAGCAGGATGCTTTCAGTGCCGTCGGGGGAAATCAGCTTGAGGGTCAGGTCCCCCAGGCGCCCGACCTGGGCATCGAAATCGACCTCGACATGCTCGACGTTCAACCCGGCGCTCATGGCGATGGAGGATTCGATCTGCATTCCCGCCGTCAGGTGCCGGCCGAGGGTGCCGCTGGAGGCGCTCAACACTTGCTCGTTGGCCCCGGTGCTCTGGGTCATCCAGGTTTCGGCCAGGCGCACCGCGGCCCGCGCATCCACCTGGCCGAAGCCGTAGTCGTCGCTGGCCAGCAGGCCGCCACCGTTCCACAACCGGGCGCCGTTGTCGCGCCACTGGGTGGCGGGGTCGCGGACCTCGCGGGCCGACAGCGCGAGGATCTGCTGGACATCGCGATAGCCCAGGTTGGGGTTGGCCTCGAGCATCAGCGCCACCACCCCGGAGACGATCGGCGCAGCGAAGCTGGTACCCTGCATGGCGCTGTAGTCGTTGCCGAACACCGAGCCCCGTTCGGTCTTGAGCATATGGCTGGTGGACACCACGTTGCTGCCGGGGGCCGATACCAGCAGGCTCGCCCCCGGGTTGGAGAAAGGCGCCGAGCCGATCTGCAAGGTGGACAGGTCGCCCTGGGCGTTGATCGCGCCCACCTGGATCGAGTAGCGGTTGTTGTTGGTCAGCGATCCCTGGGCGTCGCCCCCGCTGGCGCGGCTGTTGCCACCGGCGGTGACCAGCACCGTGCCCAGCCCGCCACGCCCGTTGTGCGCCGCATACTGGGCGTTGAGCAACAGGGCGCTGGCGGTGTCGATCTGCCCGCGTTGCAGGTTGCCGATGGCGAAGTCGTGCTTGAAACCCCAGCTGTGGTTGGCGATGTCGTAGCTGACCATATGCCCCAGGCCACTCAGGTCGGCGCCGTCGTTGGCCAGGTAATGCCCGCCCAATGTCGCGTCGTAGGCCACGCCCACCGCCCCCTGGCCATTCTTTGCCGCCACCATCACCCCCGCCACCATGGTCGCGTGGTTGGACACCGGGCCGGGCAGGCTGGCGTTGTGCTGCTGGGTCTGCAGCCAGACTGGGTCGACGTTCGGCGCCAGGTCGGGGTGGGCGATATCGAAGATTTCCGGCGCAGTGGCGAACGCACCGCCCGGCTCGAACTGGCCGATGCGCACGCCCTTGCCGGTGTAGTCGCGCCATACCGGAAGGATATGGCTGTCACTCAGGTACCACTGTTGCGCGGCCAGCGGATCGAGGGGCACCTCGGGGGTGAGCAAGGTCACGCTGGCGCGCATTGGCGCGGTTTCACCACTGTTGAGGTCCACCACCAGGGCCGAGGTGTTGCCCGCGGCGTCCACCACGCCGTACTTGAAACTCAGCAGGCCGGTGTAATGCCGGTCGGGGGTGAACAGCACATCGCCCTCGGCGGTGAGGCTGACCGCGCCGCCAATGGCATCGCCCACCTGGCTGATACGCAGCGCGCCCTGGCTGTTCAGCACCTGGTCGTTGGCCAGCAGGGCCGCGGCGCCGATCAGTTGCGGCTGATGGCGATCGAACGGCCGGCCCTGCTGGTTGTGGGTCAGGGTATCGGCCACGGGCATGGCATTGGGGGTCTGCAGGTCGACCGCCGAGATGTCGGAGAAATTCAGCTTGTGGATGTTCTTCAAAGTAACCGTGCCATCGCGCCCGGCCACCTTGTCGGCTATCTGGTAACCGTGGTCGGTGCGGCTGATCCGATACTCGCCGTGGGTGCCGTGCAAGGTCACCAGGTTGATACCGCCACCGCCATCGATCTGCGCATTGCCCTGCCCGACTTCGATCACATCATCGCCGTCGCCGCCGTAGATCCGATCGGCGCCGCCACCGGCATAGATCAGGCTGCCGCCTTCGGAGGCGTGGATGGTATCGCCTTGCGGCCCGGCATAGATCACCGCCTTGGCGCTGCCGCCGATGATGGTGTTGCGCCCACTGCCGCCCACCAGCACATCGTTGCCGGCGCCGCCAATCAGCGTCGAATCACCCGCGCCCCCCTTGATGAAGGCGCTGGACGCGCCGCCGCTGACGATCAGGTCATTGCCGGCGCCGCCCTGGGCAATGGTCAGCCCGGCCTGGGCCATGTTCAGCACCATGCCCCGGTCGCCAACGATGATCGCCGTATCGCGCCCGCCATTGCCATGGATATTGCGCGGGTCGTCCGAGGCGCTGATCACGAACACATCATCGCCGGCCGAGCCGTGATAGCTGTTGCTGCCACCCCCGCCCACCAGCCAGCTGCCGCCGGGCGCGGCGATCAAGGTGTCGTCGCCGCTGCCGCCATACAGGTTGCCAACCCCCAGCTTGGCGGCGTCGAGAGTTTCTCCGACGCTGCTCTGGCTGGCATAGGCCGTGGTGCTGATGCCGTCGAAGGTCGAGGTCACCTGGACGCCATCGCCACGGGCCAGCAGGCTGCTGCTCACCGGGTCGCCGAGGAAGTCCACCGCCAGGGCCTCACGGCTCAGGCCATTGATGATGAAGGAGCCCCGGGCCAGCACCCGGTTGCCATTGCGCATTTCACCGTCGGCGCTGCGAGTGCCCAGGTTGATCTGAGTGATGCCCAGTTCGGCCAGGGTTTTCAGTTCCCCTGGCGCGCTGCGGCCATCGTGGTCGGCGTCGACCCAGACCCGCAACTGGCTCCAGATCGAATCGCGCGAGTCGATCACCCCGTTGCCGTCGGCATCCTCGCTGGCCAGGGCGGCGAAACTGTCCTTGAAACGTACTTCGCCGGCCGCGCCGTCACCCCCTTGGCGACCGCCGTAGTACTCGGAGAACATCTGGCTGACGTCCTTGATCTGGCCGCTGCCATCATCGACCACCAGCATCCCGGTGCGGCGGTCGGCCCAGCCGGTGCGCTTGAGGGTGCCGCTGTTGTCGGTGTCGAACAGCACCCCGTCCCGCAGGTCGGTCATGCCCACACCCTGGCCGCTGAGGTCGAGCAGCAAGGGGTCGACAAAGGTGTTGAAGGTGGTCATGGCCGACAGGCCGTTGAGGGTCACTGCGTTACGCAGGCTGAAGTCCGGCTTGTTGCTGTCGGGAGCCTGGTAGAACTGCGACAGATAGTCGTTGGGCCGGGCGTTGGGGTCCAATTGCATGGCCCCCGGACGAACACCACCGGCGGCCAGGCTGGCCATCTGGGTGGAGGCGAAATCGGTTTTGCTGAGAATGCCGCCCAGGGCAAAGATATTGTGCGTGGCCGAGTGCTGAATATAACCGTTGGCCACATCCTGCTGGGCCTTGCTTTCGCCATGGATCTGCTGCTGAGGCTGTGGTGAGGAGTTGATATGGATCTGAATTGGTTGATTGGTGGCATCTGTTGAAGATCCCGCTCCTCGCCACTGAAAAACGCGATAGCGGTTATCGCCAGCGTAACGCCCCATTTCCTCGGCGATCATTTTTGATCGCTCTACATCTATTCCTATTTTGTTAACGATAAAGCGATCCAGGCCGGATATATTCTGCAGGATTGCAATACCAAGATTCCTAGCATACTCAAGCCCCTCCCCAGAAACTTGTACAAAATCCCGCCCGAGTCCCCCAAGGCGCGTTGGCAACTGGTCGGCAATTGTGCCTGCCCAGTTCCACTGCTCAAGTTCAAAGCTATCTACAGCCGAGTTCACATCCTTAGCAATTATCTGGTCAATATGCGGTATTACTTGGCCACTAATGACGTGTTTAGCCACATCATCCGCCAATTTATCGGATGCTCTTTGAAAATCAACGTCTGTCAATTTTTGCCCTTGGGCTGATGCAGCGAACTGCATCGACCCACGGACCATTTCGCTAGAAAACGAACCATCGTTCGCATTGATCTTACTAGCAACCGCTAACCAGTTTGCAGCAATCGCCAAATCTTCCTCAGCAGCAGAGCCTTTTAGACGAGCTTGCTCCCTAACTACAATCCCCCTTAGAAACTCATACATTTCAGGATAGCTCTTACTACTTCTAATGCGCTCAACCTCGGCCACCTCATTAACCGTCAATTTTATTGCGCTCATTTTCGACTCCTTATTTAGCTTTAATCTTTCTCAAAAAAAACAAAGCAAAATCGTCCATCAGCTTAAAATCCAAGTAATCCTCCGAATACTGATAGCTAATGGAGACTCCCTCAAACAACCTATCTGCCTGCCACGTATACATCTTTTTTTCCACAAGGACTCCCTCTCCATCTTCTCCCGAGAACATATATGTCTCATCCCCGCTACCCAAGTCATAAACCTTCATATCTTGTTCATAGCGAATTGGGTACCGTCCCTCAAAGACCCTCCAAAAATTGAAATTCTCATTAACTGTATCCATCAGGCGAAAAACAACCTCGTCGCGCCTTTTGCTTTCAACAACCACCTGAGCATCGGGATATCTAACTATCATTCTGACCGTGCGCCCACCTGAGTACCCTCTTGAGTAGTTAATAGACTTGCATTCGGCATCAGAGATTTCGTATACGTAAACATGCCCATCTTTACGCGACAACTCACAACGTGCTAACGCACTAAAAGAAACAAGAAGCGACACCAACAAAACAATACCCGAATAAAACATTCCACCTCCTGAAACCCATTCAAGTCCTTCAACACCAAACACTAAACCGGCATCAAACCAGCCATACCTCGTAAACACGAAGCCCATAAGACAGCAAGCCGACAACTCATAGAACTTCACAACCATCAAGCCACCCTAAAATCAACGCTTAATGTCAAACAAGAGAATTTCGCATAAGTTTCGACATCCTTGAACACTTCAATACCCTCAAGCCTTCTAGTAGAGCCAAACAAATCAGCCACCAAACTTCCAAAATCACTACATAGTTCTCCACACCAACAAGAACATCACAAAAAGCAAAGCAACCACTATCAGACCTACAAATCCAACCCATAGTTTGCTCGCCGCTGCATCTTCAAACCTACCTCCCGTCAGAAGCTTTAAAGCCGCATAACCAATCCAATAAAATGCCAAGTCCAGAAAAGCCCATAACACTTCCATTCAACCTCCTGAGACTTACACCAAACACCAATAACAAAAAATGCAAATATTCCGAAAACAACACTCATTCCTTTAGCTCTTCCTACAAGAGCTACTACCTCTCCCTAAAACTCTCCCCCACATACTGTTGCAATGGGCTGAGGAAATAATCGATCACCCGGCGCTGGTCGGTTTTAATCTCTGCCGTCACCGACATGCCGGGCGATAGCGACACTCGTTGGCCATTGACTTGCAGATGATCGGTATTCAGGCGGATCCGGCTGGTGTAGATCAGCCCGCGCTTTTCATCTTCGATGGCGTCGTTGGAAACGCTCAGCACTTCACCGTCGACGGTGCCGTAGCGGGTAAAGGTGAAGGTCTCGACCTTGACCGTGACCGCCTGGCCCGCCCGGACAAAACCCACGTCGCGGTTTTCCAGCATGGCCTCCACTTCCACTGGCTGGTCGCTGGGCACTATCACCATCAGTGGCTGGGCGGCAGTGACCACGCCACCCACGGTGTGGATCGCCAGTTGCTGCACCGTGCCCGCCACCGGGGCCTTGAGGCTGGTGAGGGTTTCCTGGTAGCGGGCCTTGGCCAGTTCCTGCTCGAGCGCGGCGATTCTCTGCCGGGCCTGCTGTTGCAGGTCGAGCATGCTGCGCCGGGTTTGCGCAACGATGCCTTCGCGGCGCTTGCGGGCTTCGTCATGGGCCGCGGCAGACTGCCGGACACTGGCCTGCTGGACATGCAACTGGCGTTGCAGGTCGAGCCGCAGCTGTTCCTTTTCCAGGTACTGGTGACGGCTTACATACTGCTGCTGCAACAGCCGTTGATAGTCCTCGGCCAGTTGCGTGGCGATTGGCAGGCTCTGCTGCAGGCTCGCCACCTGGGCCCGGGCGGCCTGGATCTCGGCGCCGCGCTGGAGCAGTTCGGCATCCGCCTGCTCCAGGTGGCTGCGGTATTCCTGGTACTGCCCCGCCAGCCAGCGCTGGGCATCGAGCACCTGTTCCGGGCCGGCTTCGGCGATCCGCCCCAGCAGCGCTGCCGGCGCTTGCTGCCGCACTGTGGCTTCGAGCATCGCCGAACTGCGCGCGTCGTCGACCCGCGCCGCCCGCAGCTCACCCTGCAAACGCCTGACCTTGGCGTCCGCAGCGGTCGGGTCCAGCTCCAGCAGCAACTCCCCGGCCGCGACCCGCTGCCCGTCGCTGACATGAATGCGCCGGACCACCGCGGTATCGCTGGACTGCACCAGCTTGCTCTTGCCGTTGGGGACTATCTTGCCGGGCGCCACGGCGACTACGTCCATCTGCCCCAGGCACGCCCAGGCCAGGGTCAGTGCGGCAAAGCCCAGAATGCTCCAGAGAAAGATCCGCGGCGCCGGGTGCACCGGGGTTTCCTGCAGGGCCAGGGCCGCCGGCAGAAACTGCGCTTCATCGGGCAGGCGCTTCGGGGCATCCATGCTCCGGCGTTGCCGCCAGGCCGAGCGCCAGGCCTGGCGATAGCGCTGCAGTAAAGACAGGCTGCTGCTCATGTGTACGTGGCTCCCGTGGTCAGAATTGCCTTCATGCCTGGCGCCTCAGCCTTGCTGCATCCAGTACAGCCGGGCGTAGTGCCCATCCGCCAGGGCCAGCAGCTGGGCGTGACTGCCCTGCTCGACGATCTGCCCACGCTCCACCACCAGAATCCGCGTGGCGTCACGCACCGCGGAAAGCCGGTGGGCAATGATGATCACCGTGCGGCCCTGGCAGATGCCCTGCATGTTCTGCTGGATCAGCCGTTCGGACTCGTAGTCCAGGGCGCTGGTGGCTTCGTCGAAAATCAGGATGCGCGGGTTGCCCATCAGCGCCCGGGCTATGGCCACCCGCTGGCGCTGGCCACCGGACAGCGAGGCGCCGTGTTCACCCACCAGGGTGTCGTAGCCCTCGGGCAGTTCCAGGATGAATTCATGGGCGCCGGCCAGGGTCGCGGCCTGCATCACCAGTTCCAGGGGCGCCCCCGGGTCGGTGAGGGCGATGTTTTCGCGGATGCTGCGGTTGAACAGCATGTTGTCCTGCAGCACCACGCCGATCTGCCGGCGCAACGAGGACACGTCCGCCAGCGCCAGGTCCATGCCGTCCACCAGTACCCGGCCGCGCTCGGGCACGTAGAGGCGCTGGAGCAAACGGGTCAAGGTGCTTTTTCCGGAGCCGGAACGGCCAACGATGCCAATCACTTCGCCGGCGGCGATATCCAGGTCGATACCACGCAACACTAGCGAGCCGTCGGCGCGGTAACGGAAATCCACCTGGTCGAATTCGATCCGGCCCAGCAGCGGCGGCAGCGCGCCGCGGTCGGTCTGGGACAGCTCGGTACGGGCATTGAGAATGTCCCCCAGGCGCTGCACCGAGACCCCGGTCTGCTGGAAGCTGGTCCACAACTGGGCCAGGCGCATGATCGGCCCGCTGACCCGACCGGCCAGCATGTTGAAGGCAATCAGCTCGCCCACCGACAGTTGCCCATCGATCACCAGTCGCGCCCCCAGCCAGAGGGTGGCGACGGTCACCAGCTTGCCGATCAGGGCCACGCTTTCATTGGCGATGGTGGAGAGCACCTGGGTCTTGAAACTGGCGGCGACATAGGCCGCCACCTGGTTATCCCACTTGCGTACCACTTGCGGTTCCACCGCCATGGACTTCAACGTGTCCACACCGTTGATGGTCTCCACCAGGAATGCCTGGTTCTCTGCGCCGCGGTTGAAACTCTCCTGCAGCCGGGCCCGCAATACAGGCGTCACCAGCACCGAGACCAGCACATACAAGGGCAACGACAGCACCACCACCAGGGTCAGCCAGCCGCTGTAGATGAACATCACCAGGATGAACACCAGCGAGAACAACACGTCCAGCACCAGGGTGATGGCATTGCCGGTAAGGAAACTGCGGATGTTCTCCAGCTCGCGCACCCGCGCCACCGAATCCCCCACCCGCCGTGCCTGGAAGTACGCCAGGGGCAGGCTGATCAGGTGCTGGAACAGGCGCGAGCTGAGTTCCACATCGATACGGCTGGCGGTATGGGAGAACACATAGCTGCGCAAGGCACTCAACAGCGACTCGAACACCAGGATGGCCAGCAAGCCGCTGGCGATCACATCCAGGGTGGTGAGGCCGCGATGCACCAGGACCTTGTCCATCACCACCTGGAAGAACAGCGGCGTGACCAGGGCGAACAGCTGCAGGGCAAAAGACACCAGCAACACTTCGCCCAGCAGCTTGCGGTACTTGACGATGGCCGGAATGAACCAGGTGAAGTCGAAGCGCGAGGCCTGCCCCGGCAGCCCCGACTCACAGCGCAGCAACAGCAGTTGCCCGGTCCAGCGTTGCTCAAGACTGGCCAGGTCCAGCACTTCAGGGCGCGCCGCACGCGGGTCCTGGATCAGCACCTGGCCCTGGTCGATCTTGGCGATGATAAAGAAACCACCGTCGCCGCCCATGGCAATCGCCGGCAAGGGCGTGTGCTCAAGGCGCGCCGAACGGCTGCGTACCGACCGCGCCTTGAGCTTGAGCTTGCGCGCCGCAAGCACTATTTCACGCTCGCCAAACAGCTGATCGGCCGTGGCGAATTCATGGGCGAGCTGCTCGACAGAAACGGCGATGTTGTAGAAACGGGCCAACATCGCCAGGCAGATCAGACCGGTGTCCAGTGTCGAGGGCTGCTCGAGGCTCTCGGCGCTCGTTGCTTGATTGCTCATGGTGCTTGCGTACCTTCGCGTTCGAATCATGGATAGGGCCCGCGGCCCTGCCCGCGGGTTCAGGAGCCGGCGGGCAGGTCGGGCGGCAGGAAGTCGCGCTGCGGGTCATAGCCGGCCTGCAGGTAGCTGGACAGGCTGAGCAGGTCGGCCGGGCTCAAGGTGCCGGCGGCCTGCTTCAGCTTCAGGCTGTCGATGATGTAGTCGTATCGCGCATGGTTGTATTCGCGCACCACGCTGTAGAGCTGGCGCTGGGCATTGAGCACATCCACGGTGTTGCGCGAGCCCAGTTCTCGGCCCACCTGGCTGGCCTGCAGCGCCGCCTGGCTGGAGCGGATGCTCTGGCGGCGAGCGCCGACCTGTTCCACTGCGGAGTTCACGGCCCGATGCAGGTTGCGGGTGTCGAGCAGCACCTCGCGCCGCTGCAGTTCGTGCAGGTCTGTGCTTTGCGCCAGGCGCTCGCTGGCCTCTCGAACCTGGGAGCGGGTCATGCCACCGGAGTACAGGGGAATATTCAGTTCCAGCCCCAGGCTGCCTTGGGCAACGTTGCCGCGATAACCGTCACGACCGAAGTCGGTGGGGTTGCTGTAGCCGAAGTGATCGTTGTCGCCCCGGCGATATGAGGCGACGGCATCCAGGCTCGGCGTGTATTGCGCCTGGCGCTGATGGCGTGCCTGCTCGGCGGCGCGCACGGCAAGCTGCCGGGCCTGCAGCGACAGATTGTGCTGCAGTGCCTGCTTGATCCAGGCCTCGGTATCCCGGGGCTGCGGCGGATGGACCGGCAGGTGGTGAGCAATGCCGTCGATCGACGAATACTCGCGATGGGTCAAGCGATACAGGCCCTCGAACGCCTCTTCGACCTTGCGCTGCGCCAACTGGCGATTGGCCCGGGCGTTATCGAACGCGGCCTGGGCGTCCAGCACATCGGTGATATTCGAGGCACCGCTGCGCAAGCGCCCCTCGGCTTGTTGCTGCTGCAGCCGCAGCGCCGTTTCCTCGGCCTGGGCCGCGGCCAAAAGATCTCGCGCCCTGAGGGTTTCGAAATAGGCTTGCGCCACCTGCAGGATCAACGCCTGTTCCTTGGCCGACAGTTCCAGCTCGGCTTGTTGCGTGTCGGCCTTGGCGGCCTGCAACTGGAACCAGCGATCCACTCGAAACAGCGGTTGCTTCAAGTTGGCCTGGAATACCGCGGCACTGCGCCTGCGCACCAGCCCGGGTTCATCGCGGCGCAGTTGCGTGTCCTCCCAGGACACCCCGCTGCTCAGTTGCGGCAGCAACCCGGCGTAGGCTTGCGGCACCGCTTCACGCCGCGCCAGGTAGTCGTGGCGGGCGGCGGCAAGCTGCCGGTCTTCGGTCACCGCCAGTCGATAGACCTCCAGCAGGTTCGCCGATTCGGCCCATGCGCCAGGCACCAGCAGCGCGCTCAGGCATGCGGCATTGACGAAGCGGCGGGTACGGATCAAGAGCGTCATAACAGTCCATGTCCATCAAGGCACGAGCAGCCGTTGCGGCCGCTGTCCGTGGTGATGCGATGGCGATAACGCGTTACCGCCTCAGTGCAAGCGCGAGGCAGTCTGCACAGGACCGGGAATCGTTTGCATTAAGGCGTTTCCGAAACCGGCCCGCGGTTGCATCGCGGGCATTGGGCAGATGATTGGCCCGTAGAAAAGCGCGTCACTCAAAGGGCGCGCCAGCGAACCCCGTGACGGCCAGCGTAAAACCTTCCCTCAGGGCTGGGCTCGCCGCGCAGCAACCGCAGCAGCGCCGTCGGCTCTCAACTGCCGTTATGCAGCACCGGGATCAGCCGCGCCGGCTTCACCGATTTGAAGGAAAAGCTCGAATAGATTTCCTTCACCGCCGGCAGGGTCTGCAGCACTTCGCGGGCGAATTCGCCGAAGGATTCCAGGTCCCGGGCCAGCACTTCCAGAAGGAAGTCGTAGCGCCCGGAGATGTTGTGGCAGGCGATGATCTCGGGAATTTCCAGCAGCCGTTGCTCGAAGGCCCGGGCGGTTTCCCGGGAGTGGGATTCCATCATCACGCTGACAAAGGCGGTGACGCCATAGCCCAGGGCCTTGGGCGAGAGAATCGCCTGGTAGCCGGTGATCGCCCCGCTTTCTTCCAGCAACTTGACCCGACGCCAGCAGGGCGACGTGGTGAGGGCCACGCTGTCGGCCAGTTCGGCGGTGGTCAGGCGCGCATTGTGTTGCAGGGCGCTGAGCAGGGCCTTGTCGATACGGTCCAGATCAATAGGCATTTCTTGCCTCGTAGTTTTGTTTTTATGGATGTTTATTCCAATAACTCTGATTTTAAGGGTCGATATTGGAAATTATTATGCCGAGCTTGAGCATAGCATTAGGTTAAATCCCGGAGCCTCCAGCATGCACAAGAAAAACACCGAGCTTGGTTTTTCCACCCGCGCCATCCATCACGGCTACCACCCCGAAGAACATCAGGGCGCGTTGGTGCCACCGATCTACCTGAGTTCCACCTTCACCTTCCCCACTGCTGAATATGGCGCCCGCTGCTTTGCCGGCGAGGAGCCGGGCTACGTCTATACGCGCATCGGCAACCCGAGCCTGAGCCTGCTGGAAGCGCGCATGGCCGATCTGGAAAACGGCGAGGCCGGGGTGGCCTTCGCCTCCGGCATGGGCGCCGTTGCCGCGACCTTCTGGACCTTCCTGCGTCCCGGCGACGAAATCATCGTGGCCCGTACCCTGTATGGCTGCACCTTCGCCCTGCTGCACCATGGCCTGGCGGAATTCGGGGTCAGGGTGCGGCATATCGACCTCGCCGACCTCGACCAGCTGCGCGCCGCCATCGGCCCGACCACCCGCATGGTCTACTGCGAAACCCCGGCCAACCCCAGCATGCAACTGGTGGACATTGCCGGCGCGGCGGCGATTGTGCGCGGCTACCCGAACGCCCTGCTGGCGGTGGACAACACCTACTGCACCCCCTACCTGCAGCGGCCCCTGGACCTAGGCGCCGACCTGGTGGTGCATTCGGCCACCAAGTACCTCAGCGGCCACGGCGATATCACCGCCGGGGTGGTGGTCACCCGCCAGGACCTGGCCCAGCGCCTGCGCTTGCAAGGCCTGAAGGACCTGACCGGGGCCGTGCTCTCGCCCCAGGACGCCTTCCTCCTGCTGCGCGGGATCAAGACCCTGGCGCTGCGCATGGATCGCCATTGCAGCAATGCCCTGGCCGTTGCCCAGTACCTTGAACGGCACCCGCTGGTGCAGTGGGTGGCCTACCCCGGCCTGCCGTCCTTCGTCCAATACGAGTTGGCCACGCGGCAGATGAAACAGCCCGGCGGCATGATCGCCTTTGAACTCAAGGGCGGGCTGGCCACCGGCACCCGCTTCATGAATGCCCTGGGCCTGTTCAGCCGCGCCGTGAGCCTGGGGGACACCGAGTCCCTGGCCCAGCACCCGGCGAGCATGACCCACTCTGGCTATACCCCGGAAGAACGCGCCGCCCACGGCATTGCCGAGGGCCTGGTGCGCTTGTCGATCGGCCTGGAAGACTGCGCCGACCTGCTGGCCGACCTGGCCCAGGCCCTCGACGCTTGCGCCGCCCCGGCCATCAGCAGCCCGCCCCTGGAAGCCGCCTTGTCTTGAGCTAGGTCAGCGCCGCTTCGGCGCCCAACGTTTACAACCGCCACTGGCCGCCGCATCCCGTCAAGGGTTGCGGCGGCCAGTGCATGGGCAATACCCCTTGAATCGCAACCCACAGGAGTGGAACAACCATGAGTCGTATCAATAACAAAGCCACCCAACTGCTCAGCGCCATGATCCTCGCTGGCCTGGCCTGCCATTCCCTGGCAGCCGACAGCATCCGCATCGGCATTGCCGGGGCCAAGACCGGCCCGGTGGCGCAATACGGTGACATGCAGTTCAGCGGCGCGCGCATGGCCATCGAGCAGATCAACGCCAAGGGTGGCGTGGACGGCAAGCAGCTGGTGGCCGTGGAATACGACGACGCCTGCGATCCCAAGCAGGCGGTGGCGGTGGCCAACAAGGTGGTCAACGACGGCGTCAAATACGTGGTCGGGCACCTGTGCTCCAGCTCCACCCAGCCGGCGTCGGACATTTACGAAGACGAAGGCATCGTGATGATCACCCCAGCCGCCACCAGCCCCGAGCTGACCGCCCGCGGCTACAAGATGGTGTTTCGCACCATCGGCCTGGACAACGCCCAGGGCCCGGCGGCGGCGCGCTACATCGCCCAGCTCAAGCCAAGCAACGTGGCGGTGCTGCACGACAAGCAGCAGTACGGTGAAGGCATCGCCAGTTCGGTCAAGGAGATTCTTGGCAAGGAAGGCATCAAGGTGGCGATGTTCGAAGGCATCAACGTCGGCGAGCGTGACTACTCCTCGATCCTGGCCAAGATCAAGCAGGCCAATGTCGACTTCGTGTACTTCGGCGGCTACCACCCGGAAATGGGCCTGCTGCTGCGCCAGGCCAAGGAAAAGGGCCTGACCGCCCGCTTCATGGGCCCCGAAGGCGTGGGCAACGACTCGATCTCGCAGATCGCCAAGGACGCTTCCGAAGGCATGCTGGTGACCCTGCCCAAGTCCTTCGACCAGGACCCGGCCAACAAGGCCCTGGTGGAAGCCTTCGAAGCCAAGAAGGAAAACCCCAGCGGGCCGTTCGTGCTGCCGTCCTACTCGGCAGTTGAGGTGATTGCCGGGGCCATCGCCGCGGCCAAGAGCGAAGACCCGGAGAAAGTCGCCGAGGCGATCCACAAGGGCACCTTCAAGACCCCCACCGGGGACCTGAGCTTCGACGAGAAAGGCGACCTCAAGGACTTCAAGTTTGTGGTCTATGAATGGCACTACGGCAAGCCGAAGACCGCAGCGGTGGAAAGCGCCGGGCTCTGACCCCGCACCGGGCGCCGCCGACTGCCTGGGCTGCGGCGCCCGGACGCGTTCAGGTGCAATGCCTGAAAACGCCGATCGCAACGCCTTTGCGAACCGCACCTTGAGCAATAATCCCCAAGCAGGCTAGTTGGGAATAAGTTGAAGCTCAGGCAACAACAAGAACTCGTCCGGGTAACACCTTTCCATCCCCCAACCGGACTTACTAAACGCCTTCCTTAGAGCCAGACAAGACCTTTTCTTCTGAAAAATCGTTAGCAAGCTTATATTGACTCACCACTTACAACCCCACGCATAACCCGCCAAGAGTTCAACTAGAAGCCTCTACAAGAAGCCTGAACACCCCCATAACGAAAGGCGTCTCCCCGTTCTTCAAGCAGCGTTCAAGAATCCACCAAGTTGCCACTCGCGACCTTTACAGCCAACCTTTCTGCAGCATCCTGGCCCCGTACTGAAGGCACCACAAGCCTCACAATGGCTTTGTGCCATTTAACTTAAACGTTAAAGCACGAAACCACCAAGCCACCAAATTTCACCAAAAAACATGAACTTAACGTTACCGAAAAAACAAAACACTACAGCGACTGGCGAAGCGAAAAAACCGGGAAATAGTCCCACTGTTTCCAGCAATAAAAATACTGTTTGCTAACTAAATTCGAATTTGTATATCGTTCGCAGCACCCACCTAATAGACGCGGAAAGCACTTCTGCCAGGCATCTTTCAAGGAGAAAAGAACATGGAACCCTTTGTCGGTGAGATTCGCCTGTTTCCCTGGGGCTGGGCACCTGAAGGCTGGCTTCCCTGCGAGGGACAGATCCTGCCATTCAACAGCAACGTGGCGCTGGCATCCTTGCTAGGCAAAACCTTTGGTGGCAACGGCACCACCACCTTCGGCTTGCCGGACCTGCGTGGCCGCGTCGCCCTGGGACAGAATCTCCTGGCCATAACGAGCCCGGTGATCATGGACTCCCATTTGCTGGGCACCCACGGCGGTACTGAAACAGTGTCCTTGCCCACGACTTCTCTGGCCCTGCACAACCATACCACCCATGTCTCGAGTGCAGCCGGCACCTCAGGCCCCTTGAACGGCATCCCCGCCATCAGTTCGAAGACCAATGCCCAAGAGGCAAAACCGACTTATGTCCCGGCGACATCCGACCTGGTCGCCCTCAACAGCGCCACCGTCACGCCGACCCAGGGCTTGCCCATGACGAACATACAGCCCTCCATCGTCGGGTGTTTCTGCATTGCCACGACGGGTATTTACCCACCGCGCCAATAACCGCTGTTTACAGACCCTCAAGCAAGGAAACTGACATGTCTGAAGCATTCGTCGGAGAAATTCGCATGTTTGCCGGCAACTACGCGCCTGAAGGCTGGGCGTTTTGTAACGGCGCACTCCTGTCGATCAGCAACTATCAAGTCCTCTATTCGTTACTGGGAACCCTGTACGGAGGTAATGGCGCCACCACATTCGGCCTGCCGGATTACCGCGGCCGCCTTCCCGTGGGCATGGGCAGCGGCCCGGGCCTGACCCCAAGATCGCTGACGAGCACCATGGGCCAAGCCACCGTCACCATGACCCCGGAGAACACGCCAAGCCATACTCACGCCTTTATGGTGAGCACCCTTGATTCCACCTCGGCGAATCCGTCCCTACCGACTGATCCCAATAATATGACCTTCGGCAAGTTCGATCCGGCGGGCATCATTACCGGCTTGTACAGCGCGGGAACCGGCACGTCCGCCACCCAGGCGCTGAATTCGGGCTTTCTCGATGCGGCACAAACCAATAATGCCAACGCAACCGCGCACGACAACCTGATGGGCTCGTTGACGGTCAGCTACATCATTTGTCTGGTCGGTCTGTATCCGACTCGCAACCAGTAACGTTAATCACTCAATCTGGAATGACCGATCATGGACGCTTTTACCGGTGAAATCAGACTGTTCCCCTACAACTTTGCCCCGCAAAACTGGGCCTACTGCGACGGATCGGCCCTCACTATCCAGCAGTATCCCGCGCTCTATTCGGTGATTGGCACGCTTTATGGCGGCACAGTAGGGCAGAACTTCAGACTGCCCAATCTCAGCGGACGCGTTGCCATGGGTTCCGGCGGCACCATCGGCACCAACGTCGGAAACCTGTTGGGCGCCGACCGGATAGTGCTGTCGGCCAGTAACATCTGTTCCCACAGCCACCGGGTATTGGCCAAGGATGGCAACGAAACGGCAGCGGCCGTGGACACCCCCAACAACACCGCCTATCTGGCGCAGCCACGCAATATCCGCTTGTACAACAGTACCGTTCCGTCGGTGGGCGACCCAAAGCTGGCCATGGGCACCATCGCGCCGGCCGGCAACGCCGCACCGCCGCCAACGCTGCGCAACACCATGCAACCCTTCCTGACTCTGTGCTATTGCATCTGCCTCAATGGCGAGTACCCGATCAAACCCTAATGACTCACTCCGTCCACCTCCAACTGCCGACGAGCCAGGTGGTCGTACTGCGCCAGCAGGACGACCACGATCGGCCCTTTCTGCAGGAACTGTACCTGTCGCGCCGCTGGGCCGAGGTCAGCGCGGTCCCGGGCTGGAACGACGCTCAACGCCGCGCCTTCCTGCTTGCCCAGGCCGAGCTGCAACGTCAGCACTATGAAAAACACTACCCGGCGGCGAGTTTCCTGATCGTCGAGCAGGCCGGCACGTCCATCGGCCGCCTGTGCGTGAATCGCCAGGCCCATGATGTGCGCATCGTCGATATTGCCCTGCTCCCCGCCTGGCACGGCCAGGGCATCGGTACGCAGTTGCTGCGCACCCTGCTCGCCGAAGCGGATGCCGAGCGCCAGTCCTGCAGCCTGAGTGTCGAACAAGGCAGCCCGACCCGCAGGCTCTATGAACGACTGGGCTTCCAGCCCGGTGCCAACAGCGGCCTTTATACCCAGATGCAGCGGCCCGCCAGGCCTGTTGCCAAACACAACCTCGACAACCCTTGAGCGCCAAGCAAGACCAGCCCATTGGGCCGGCTGTAGCCGTGCTGTAACCGCTGGACCTTTATCAACAATCAAGCTGGATCCGACCTACACACCGGTCGCAAGGCAGGAAGCCCTCATGAGAACACCACTTACCGCGCTAGGTACCTGGGTAAAACGCCCGCTGCTTTCACTCTTCATGCTGCTGGTCATGTCGACCCTGGCCAACCAGGCCATGGCCGCCGCTCCCGTGATCACCAGCCCGGCGACGGGCACTACCCTGCCCAGCGTGGCGGTGGGCCAGTCCATGAGCATCCCCATCAGCTCCACCGGCGGCGCCATGCCGCTGGACAAATGGGTGGAGTGCGATGCCAACGACCCGGACTACGATGGCGTGACTCCCTGCCTGCCGCCGGGTCTGATCCTCGATCCTTCACCTCACAGTTCGTCCACAACCTTGCATGGCGCACCGACCACCGCCGGCACCTATACCTTCAGCATCACCCTCAATGACGGCCTGAATCAGGGCGGGGTTGCCACCTATACCCTGGTGGTCACCGGCGGAGCGGCCCCGACCCTGACCTCGGTTGCCCCCAACTCCGGCAGCACCGCCGGCGCCACTGGCGTCACCCTGACCGGGACCAACCTGACCGGGGCCACCGCGGTCAGCTTTGGCGGCACCGCGGCCACCGGCTTTAGCGTGAGCAATGCCACCACCATCACCGCCACCACCCCGGCCCATGCCGCGGGCGCGGTGAATGTGGTGGTCACCACGCCGAGCGGTACGGCCACCCTGACCAATGCCTACACCTACACCGTACCGGCGCCGACGGTTGGCCCGGTGAGCGCCACGGTGGCGGCCAACAGCAGCAACAATCCGATCACCCTGAGCCTCAGCGGCGGCGCGGCCAGCAGCGTTGCGGTATCCACCGCCGCCACTCATGGCACGGCCACCGCCACGGGCACCAGCATCACTTACACCCCAACTGCCGGTTACTCCGGCAGCGACACCTTTGCCTACACCGCCACCAACGCCAGCGGCACTTCCAGCCCGGCCACCGTAACTATTACCGTCAGCGCACCGACCCTGAGCATTACCCCGGCCAGCTTCAGCAATGGCACCGTGGGCACGGCCTACAGCGTGACTCTCAATACCTCCGGCGGCGCCACGCCCTACACCTACAGCATCACCAGTGGCAGCCTGCCCACAGGCCTGAGCCTGAACACCAGCAGCGGCCTTATCAGCGGTACGCCTAGCGCCAGCGGCAGCAGCAACCTGACCATCACCAGCACCGACAACAACGGCGCCACCG